>DBRC01000025.1:0-22972 GCA_002305505.1 Prevotella sp. UBA1378
ACAGGGCGCGGAGGAGGCAGGGCGAGCCATGAGGTTAATCCAAGGCGCCCCCACCGCATGCTTCCCCGTGGTTTACCGGGCGGTCTTATTTGTTTCCGATAACACAGAGATGGCCGGCCGATGAATGGACGGACAGATTAGAGAACCCCGCTTTCTTCATGTTCTCCACTATCTCGCCGGGGGTGTAAATCTTCATGTCATCAAGTAGAGAAAGCCACCGCTCATTTCCCGCTTCGGAGGCCACTTCATTGCAGACGGCAAACTTTCCTCCCGGTTTCAGCACGCGCCTTACTTCCCTGAAATCTTCAATGATGTCGGGCCAGAAATAAATGGTCTCGAAAGCTGTTGCCACATCGAAGCTCTCATCCCCATAAGGGAGAGCTGATACCGAAGCTTTCATTACTTCCGTGCGCCCGCTGCGGACGGCACCGCTGTTCTTGGCAATGGATTTCGCCACGCTCTGTGCCGAGTGGTCTACTCCATATACCTTCCCTTTTGTCCTTTTCAGGAAATGGGCAATGTTCCGTCCTCCGCCACAACCGATGTCGAGAACATCTTCTTCTCCGTCAAGGCTGATACATTCATTGATACACCAAAGAGCCATCTTGTTGTGCCCGATATTCATACACGTGAGCATCATTCTGCCCCAGAAACTGTTCCGGGGATTCCGGCAGTTGCTTATGATTTTCTTGAACAGTCCCATATTCGTTGGTTTTTGTTGCAAATGTAGGATAATTCTTCCGGTCCCGCAATCGCCAAAAATAGTGATTTTCCACAGGCTCATCGGAAGGGGGCAAAAAGAAAAATAGCAATANNATATTTGTTTCCGCCGAGGCGGTGTTCATCCACGATGCACAGGGCCAGTGGTAGCCAACGGGCAACCCATCTCTTGTTCAGAGTACGTAAAGTGGAGCTGGAGGGAGTCGAACCCTCGTCCGCACAAGGAAACCATACGCTTTCTACACGCTTATTCCGGACTTCGTTTTCGAGCAGCAGCAAGACCCGGACCACCAACTGATGCCTTATCCTCTTAAATTTCACCCGTACATCAAGGCCTGCACAAGCTATTCCCGATTTACCTGCACCGCTTTTCCAGAAAGATTCGGAACAACATCCTCTGAGCGGTGTCCCGTCCCCTCGCCTTGCAAGGGGATTAAGCTAACAATCTACTATACTTCGATTAAGCAGCGAGAGCGTACTTTGTTTCGCCAATTAATTTTCCGGCCGAATGGATTATGGAGTCTACAGCCGTCACTCCGCGTGCTTACGTACCATTTCGTCTCGCCGTCAAATCCAGTCAACCCCATGGTATTGTTTTCCGCTGAAAACCGCATTTTGTTTCTCAGAAAAACTTCGAATATGGATAACGTGCGGACAGAAATCCACGGACAAAATCCTCATCTTCAGTGTCTTCCCGGTGCAAAGATAGTGCAAATAGGTGAAAAGACCAAATAAAACTCATTTTATTTTGCTTTTCCTCCAGGCAGATTAAATATCCGCCATTTTCTTGGCCGTTCGGATTATTTGATGTACCTTTGGTGCCACAAATAACTATTACACCTATTTATTAATATAACAACATGAACAAGCTTTACGCCTTTTTCGTTATTTCGATAGCGATGATAAATACCGGCAGCAACGCATTTGCGGCCAAAGGATGGGTAGACGTGACCAGCCAATACATCACGAACCCAGGATTCGACGGCAACAGCAATAAAGGATGGGCCTTCGTATCCGACGCCTCATCCAAAAACGTGAGATGCAACGCGATGGAGTTTTGGAACGGCACGTTCGACATCTACCAGACGCTCAAGAACCTGCCGGAGGGTCAATACAGGATGTCCGTACAGTCGTACTACCGTTGCCGTGACAATAACCAGGGCTACCGCGATTACCAAAACGGCACGGAGGAAATCACCGGATACATGTATGCCGGCAACAGCAAGAAAAAGCTGGTGAGCGTATATTCTTTCTACTTTACGAGTAACGTAGGGAACGGCTGCTGGACCCCGGACTACGGATGGGAAAGCGGCTCTATCTATTTCCCCAATACGATGGAGAGCGCAACGGCTGCCTTCAGCGAGGGAGCCTACCAGAACCAGATGGAATTCACCCACAGCGGCGGCGACATGAAAGCCGGGCTCATCAACCAAGCGTCCGTACAGAACAACTGGTGCATTTTCGACAACTTCAAGCTGGAGAAGTACGTGGAAATCGTATTGGCTGCCGCGGTGACCGTCACCCCGCAAAACCGGGAGCTCGTGGTGGGCGAGACGGTGAAAGCCTCAGCAACCGTAAGTCCGGCAAATGCTACCAACGGCACTGTGACATGGGAAAGTACCGACGAGGGCGTTGCCACCGTAGACAGGAATGGGCTGATTACGGCCATTAAGGAGGGGCGGGCCACCATTACGGCAACCACGGCCGACGGCAGCAACCTCACGGCTACCTGCCAAATAACGGTAACGCGCAATCCGGCTACGGCGGCATCGCTCATCATCAACGAGGTGATGGCCTCTAACGTAGACCAATACATCAGTCCGGCATTCAATTTCGACGGCTGGATAGAGCTATACAACCCCACGGATAAGGGCGTAGAAATCGGCGGACTGTATTTCAGCGACAACAAGGCCAACCTGAAGGCATGGAAGTCGCCAGCAGGCATGGGAGCGGTTCCGGCCCACGGCTTCAAGGTGGTATGGTTCGACAGCAACAGCCTGTGCCATACTAACGCCGACATCGAGCTGGATACCGACGGGGGATATATCTACATCAGCGATGCCGAAGGCAACCTGATTACTTCCATGCAATACCCGGAGAGCAAGGAGCGCGTGTCATACGCCCGCACCGCAGACGGCGGAGACACATGGGCAGAAACATCCGAGCCTACCCCCGGATACAGCAATGCGCATGCAGCCTATGCCAATGGCCAGCTCAGCGCACCGGCGGTAGACCAAGACTCACAACTGTTCACAGGAAAACTGGACATACGCGTCGGGATACCCGACGGGAGCACACTCAGGTATACCACCGACGGAACGCTGCCTACCCCGACAAACGGCGCAACATCGGCCGACGGCCATTTCAGTATTACAGCCACTACCAATTACAAGTTCCGCCTTTTCCGAACGGGCTACTTGGCCAGCCGTGTAACTACCCGTTCGTACATCCTGAAAGACAAAGACTACAACCTGCCCATCATTGCCGTAGTATCCGACCCCGACTTCCTTTACGACGACTCCATCGGCGTGTATGTACAGGGTGTGAACGGGAAACCTGGCAACGGCAAAAGCTATCCCTGCAACTGGAACATGGACTGGGAGCGCCCCGTGAACTTCTCATACATCACGAAAGACGGGGGGATGGTGCTGAACCAAGATGTAGATCTGGAAATGGCAGGCGGATGGAGCCGCGCATGGACACCCCACTCGTTCAAGCTGAAAGGCAAGAAAGAACTGGGCGGAAACAAAAACCTCAATTACCCTTTCTTCACGGCTAAGCCTTACATCCGCAACCGCACGCTGCAAATACGCAACGGCGGCAACGACACAAGATGCCGCATCATCGACCCGGCCTTGGAAACCATCATCCAAACCTCAGGCATCGACATCGACCTACAGAGCTACCAGCCTGCCCACGAGTTCATCAACGGGCAGTACATCGGCGTGCTCAACATACGCGAGCCCAATAACAAACATTACGTATATGCCAACTACGGTTGGGATGATGAAGAAATCGACCAGTTCGAGATGAGTCCCGACAGCGGTTACATACAGAAGGAGGGTACGGATGAGGCCTTCATGCAACTGTGCAATCTCTCTGCCAACGCGGCCGATGCCGATACCTACAGGGAAATAAAGGAACTGCTCGACATCGACGAGTACACCAATTACATGGCAATGGAGTTCTATTTGGGCTCTACCGACTGGCCGCAAAACAATATCAAGGGATTCAGGAAAACAGAGGGTGGGAAATTCCGCTTCGTATCCTTCGACCTCGATTTCGCAACCGCTACTTCCGATCCGTTCAATGTTTTCAACAGCAAACAAACCTATACGTTCGACTATTTGTACGACAAGAATACCCGCATTACGGACGAGATAAAGATGGTGACGCTTTTCAGGAACCTGCTGAACAACGGCGATTTCAGGAGAAAGTTCATCGACACCTACTGCATCATGGGCGGCAGCGTGTTCGAAGCTGGCAGATGTACGCGCATCATCGACAGCCTGACGGCCATTGTAGCTCCAGAAATGGCGCTGAACAACGAGTCGCCCTTCCCGTCGGCCAACAACCTGAAGAGCGCTCTGAACAGCCGTTGCCCGGTGATGATGAACACAATACAGAATTACGCACCGATGCAACTGCAAGGCATCGCCCAGCAAAGTATCAACTTATCCAGCGACGCGGCGGGAGCACGGATTGCCATCAATGGCGTCGACGTGCCTACGGGCAAATTCTCCGGGAAACTGTTTGCACCGGTAAGGCTGCAGGCCACCGCCCCGGCGGGATACACATTCAAGGGATGGAAAAAAGCAGGCACCAACCTGACGGCCGCCTTCGACACGGGTGCCAACTGGCAATACTACGACAAGGGCAGCCTCGACGGTAGCGCTTGGATGGCGGCGGCCTATAGCACCGGGGCATGGGGCAACGGCAGCGCGCCCCTGGGCTACGGCAAGGACGGTGTGTCGACCACCGTATCTTACGGCAACAGCAGCAGCAAGAACCCCACCTGCTACTTCCGCCGCACGTTCAACCTCGCAAAGGCACCCGCAGCAGGAGCTGCTGTCGTGCTCGACTATACGGTAGACGACGGATTCATCGTATACGTCAACGGAACGGAAGCCGGGAGATATAACATGCCGGCCGGAACCGTAGGCTTCAACACCTTCAGCACCACGTATGCCAGCGGCAATCCCGACAAGGGGCAGATGCGGATCGACGCAAGCCTCTTGAAACAAGGTTCCAATATTATCTGCGTGGAGGTGCACAACAACAGCGCAACCAGCAGCGACCTCTTTTGGGATGCCAGCCTGAACGGCGACTTCGGCGGCACAGCCGTCACCGACCTCTATTCGACGGAAAGCGAAATCGAGATGCCCGGAGGCGACATCAGTCTCGTGGCTTGCTATGAACCGATGGGGAATGCCGCAGAATCAGGATATACGCCTGTAAGAATCAATGAAATCAGTGCGTCCAACGACATCTACGTAAACGAGTACGGAAAGAAGAACGACTGGGTGGAGCTTTATAACACCACCGGCCAGCCGCAGGACGTAGAGGGCATGTATATTTCCGACGACGCAGCCAAGCTGAAGAAATGCCGGCTTACCAAGGGCAGCAGCAACGCCAGCACCATCATCCCGGCCCACGGGCACCTCGTGGTATGGTGCGATAAGCAGGAAACGGGCCGCGACCTGCACGCCACCTTCAAAATCAGCGGCGACGGAGGCATCGTGGCTCTCACGGCTGCCGACGAAAGCTGGACCGACTCTATCACTTATCCTGCCCACGACGGCTTCACCACCATCGGCAGATATACCGACGGAGGCAACAGCATCTACGTGATGAATGTGCCCACGATAGGCAAGGGCAACATCATGAGCAGTTATGCCGACTTATACGCCGTGCAAACGCCGACGGGCATCAGCAATGCCGTGCGCAACGACAGCGGCATGAGAATGCGGTATGCGGGCGGCCGACTCGTCATCCGCGGCAATGCACCTTACGCCGAAGTGGCCATCTACACGCTGGGCGGGCAGAAAGCGGCTGCGGCTGCGGTCAACATGAGCAACGGCGCCGGCTATGCCTCCGTCTCCCGGCTCACACCGGGCTGCTACGTGGCCAAGGCTACCGACAAGCATGGCAATACGGCGACGTGCAAGTTTGTTAAATAGACGGACAGTGGATGTTCCGGATTAAGGATTTCCGGTGATACCCATAATCTACCAAGAAGAGAAATGGAAAAAAGAATCACAGAGCAACCGCCTGAATATGCAGACCTTGAAAAGAAGACAGTACAGGAAATCACGGCGGACATCAACCGCGAGAACATGACGGTGGCCGGCGCCGTAGGCAAAGCCCTGCCCCAGCTCAACCTCCTTATCAGAGCCATCGAGAAGCAACTGGAAAAGGGCGGACGGCTGTTCTACTGCGGCTGCGGGACGGGGGGAAGGCTCGCCGTGCTCGATACCATCGAAGTGCAAAACACCTACGGCACGGACGGCGGGCAGATACAAGCTGTTTTCCCCGGCGGCACCAGCAGCATCACCCAGACACGGGAATCGAAAGAAGACGATCTGGAAAACGGGTGGGAACAGCTGGCGGGCCGGGGCGTAACCCAAAAGGACATTGTCGTGGGCTTTTCTGCCAGCGGCACCACCCCGTTCGTGCTGTCTACCTTAAGGGAATGCCAAGAGAGGGGCATCCCTACCGGCTCGGTGGTCAACAATCCGGATGCCCCCATATCAAGATATTCCGACTATCCCGTCATCGTCGTCACCGGCCCTGAATACGTAACAGGCAGCACAAGGATGAAGGCAGGCACATCCCAGAAAATCATCCTCGACATGATCAGCACTTCCATCATGATCAGGCTGAAGCGCGTGGAAGGTAACAAGATGGTGAACGCAAAACTGATGAACGCAAAGCTTAAAGACCGGGCAGTGAGGATATTCATGGAACGTAACCCGGCATATACCGACTATGCGGAAGTGGAAAGGCTGCTGGAGCAATGCGGAAGCGTAAAGAAAGCGGAAGAACGGCTGGCGCGTGGCCTGCTGAAGGGTTAGCCACCGACGGCCCCGCGTACCCCGTGCCGTCGGTGGCCAGTATGCCATAAGTAGCAAAAAGGAAACAAGTGTGTTCCTGTTCCGGATTCCCATCCTTATGAGTGAACCGGAACAGGAACTTACGGGAACCGTATAGCCTAAAAAAAACTAAAACCCCCGGTAAATAGTTTTTTTTGCGTATCTTTGCAATAATTTTAGAAAGAAGCAGTTTAATAATAGTATAATTAGTACAGATTACACCTTTATTTAAAATAATGAAAAAATATATTGTTGCAATGTGTATGTTGGCGGCAGGCATGGGAGGCTATGCCCAATCGTCAATGACCGACCAGCAGGTGACGGAATTCATCATCACCGAAAATCAAAAAGGCACTTCACAAAACCAAATCGTAACAAAACTGGTCCAGAACGGCGTAAGCATCGACCAAATACGGCGGATTAAAAACAAATACGAACGCGAGTCGAAAGACCAAGGATTGGGCGTGAAGAACATCACTACACAGAGCAAACCCAACGACCGTACACGGAAAAACAATGCCGAAGCCGATGAGAACGCCACCACGTTTATGAGAGACGGCCTGCAGGGCAGCACGAAAGCCGACGCCCAGCAGATGGAAACGGAAATCAGTACGATGCTCAACGACTCGCTCGACAGCTACAGCCGGGAAAACAACTTGAGGAAAAACGGGAAGAAGGTGTTCGGACGGGATATCTTCAACAACAAGAAACTGACGTTTGAACCGAACATGAACATCGCCACGCCGCAAAACTACCGCCTCGGCCCCGGCGACGCCGTATACGTAGACGTATGGGGAGCCTCGCAGAAGAATTTCGAGAGCACCGTATCACCCGACGGCACCATACAGATAGAAGGATTCGGCCCGGTACAGGTGGGCGGCATGACCGTGGCACAGGCCAACGCGGCACTGCGGTCGCAGCTGGGCGCACGCTACCAAAGCTCGAAGGTGCGCCTGACCGTAGGGCAGACCAAGACCATCATGGTAAACGTAATGGGCGAAGTGAACACGCCGGGCACCTATACCCTGTCGGCATTTGCCAGCGTGTTCCATGCCCTGTACATGGCCGGCGGCATCAACGACATCGGGACGATGCGCAACATCAAGGTGTACCGCAACAACAAGCTCATATCCACGGTCGACATCTACGACTACATCCTGAACGGGAAAATGAGCGGGAACATCCGCTTGGCTGACAACGACTTCATCGTGGTGGGTCCATACGACTGCCTCGTGAACATATCGGGCAAGGTGAAGCGGCCCATGTACTATGAAATGAAGAAGACCGAAAGCGTGGGCACCCTGCTGAAATACGCCGGAGGCTTCACCGGCAACGCCTACAAGAAGTCGGTGCGCCTCATCCGCAAAGCCGGCACCCAATACTCGGTATTCAACGTCGGGGAGTTTGACATGAACATCTTCCGCCTGAGCGACGAGGACGACGTAAGCGTCGACTCTATCCTGCCGCGCTATTCGAACATGGCCGAAGTAAAGGGCGCCGTATTCCGCCCGGGCATGTACCAGGTGGGGGGCGACATCACCACCGTGCGCTCGCTGATAGAACACGCAGAGGGTGTTACCGAAGACGCATTCACAGCCCACGCCGTGATGCACCGCATGAAAGCCGACCGCACGCTGGAAGTGCTCTCGGTGGACATCGCCGGCATCATGGAAGGGCGCGTGCCCGACATCCCGCTGAAGAACGAGGATGTGCTCTACGTGCCGAGCAAGAAGGAACTACAGGAAGAACAGACGCTGACGATACACGGCGAGGTGATGTATCCCGGCGTATATAAGTATGCCGACAACGAAACGCTGGAAGACTTCATCCTGCAGGCCGGCGGACTGAAAGACGCCGCCTCGGTAATGAAGGTCGACGTGGCCCGCCGCATCAACAACCCGAAGGCCACCACCTCCAGCAACGCCATAGCCGAAACGTTCACCTTCCAACTGAAAGACGGGTTCGTCATCGACGGCGAACAGGCCTTCAAGCTGAAGCCCTACGACGAGGTGTATATCCGCAAGAGCCCGGGATTCTCGATACAGCAGAACGTAAAAGTGGAAGGCGAGGTGCTCTACAGCGGCACTTATACGCTGGCAAAGAAAACCGAACGCTTAAGCGAAATCATTAAGCAAGCCGGCGGACTGACACCCACGGCCTACGCCAAGGGGGCACGGCTGGAACGCACCATCACACCCGAAGAACGGCTGCGCATGCAAACCGTACTGAAAATGGCGAAAGCCCAAAGCGGCGAAAAAGACTCGGTGAACATCGACCAGCTCGACCTCGGCAGCAAGTACTACGTGGGCATACATCTGGACAAGGCACTCGAATCGCCGGGAAGCAACTATGACATCGTGCTACGCGAGGGCGACCGTATCATCATCCCCGAATATACGAACACCGTGAAAATCAGCGGCAACGTGATGTATCCCAACACCGTAGGCTTCCGCGACGGCAAAAGCATCGGCTACTATATAGACCAAGCCGGCGGCTGGGGCAACCGTGCCAAGAAGAGCCACACCTACATCATCCACATGAACGGCACCGTAGAACGCGCCGGTTACAAGGCCAAGCCCACTCCCGGCTGCGAAATCGTAGTACCCACGAAACCGAAAGCCAGCAAGATGTCGGTGGCCGAAATCGTAACCATCGGCTCGGCCACAGCCTCCATCGCCACCATGATTGCCACTATCGCTAATTTGGTAAAATAAGAAACGGATATGACTGAGAATAAAGAACATTTAAAACAAATAGACATTGCCAAGATTGTAAAGGAGATGTATAAATGCAAAAAACTGTATTTGTATATTCTGCCCATTACTTTCATTTTATCCTGCACATTAATTCTATGCGTGCCGCGCTACTATACCACGACAGTGAAGCTTGCCCCCGAATTATCCAGCTACAACTCTAACTCACTTAACGAAATTGCGTCGTCTTTTGGCTTCGACTTGGGTGGCTCCATGAATACAGGCGATGCCATCTTTCCCGAACTGTATCCCGACCTCATCAGTTCGAATGACTTTCTCACTAGTTTATTCGACGTGCCCGTGACGACCAAGGATGGTAGCATCAGCACAACCTATTACAACTATATGAGCACCAAGCAAAAGACCGCATGGTGGAATAAAGCGAGGTCTTGGATACAACAGCTATTTAAGAAAGAAGAGCCTATGTCAGCGTCAAAAAACGTCAATCCATTTATGTTGACCAAAAGGCAATTCGATATAGCCAAGGGCATAGCCAGTAAAATTGAATGTACCGTTGACAAGAAGAATTACGTGATATCCATCACTGTGGAAGATCAAGATGCCCTTATTTGTGCTACGATGGCAGACACCATAACAGCACGCCTTCAAGACTTCATTACCACCTACCGCACCAGCAAGGCACGCAACGACTTGAATTATTTCACAAAGCTATGCAATGAAGCAAAAATGAAATACGAAAAGACCCGGCGTACATATGGAGCCTATGCGGATGCCAACCAAGACGTAACGCTTGAAAGCTATCGACTGAAACAGAACGACCTTGAAAACGAAATGCAGCTGCAGTATAATAACTACAATGCCTTGGCAACCCAAGTGCAACAAGCTCGAGCCAAAGTGCAAGAACGCACACCGGCTTTCACTACGCTACAAAGTGCTTCAGTACCTATCAAACCTGCGGGTCCGAAAAGGATGTTCTTCGTACTGGGGATGACGTTTCTGGCTTTTCTCCTTACTACAGCTTACGCCCTAAGAGGTTTCTTATTTACCGAGGAATAAGACATGCACAGTAGTATCAAAACCTCATCCGAACAAAGCAATATAAAAACAAAGCGAATCGCCTCTAACTCCATGGTATTGTTCGCTCGGATGATTGTTGTTACCATTGTCAATCTCTATACCGTCCGCTGGGTATTAAACGGATTGGGCGTAATAGACTATGGTATATACAATGCTATTGCCGGAGTGGTAACAACGAGTACTTGTTTGAGCAGTGTATTAGCTCTCTCTACACAAAGGTTTTATTCTTTTGCAATGGGTAAAGGAGATTTTCATAACCTGCAAAATATTTTTTCTGTAAGCTTGAATATGGTTATTATCTTATCGGTGGCTATCATTATCATCTTCAGTATTGTTGGGCCATGGCTGATTAATACACAGATGATTATACCTAACGATAGACTTCATGCGGCATATTGGATGTTCTTTTTTTCAATATTAACTTTTATTTTCGGTATTTTCCAAATACCGTTTATGGGAGCTGTATTTGCACATGAAGACATGGGATTCTATGCACTGGTATCTACCGCTGACTGTTTCATGAAACTTTTGGTTGCATATACTATCGGGCATACAAGCATTGATAATCTTGTATTCTATGGAGCAGGATTAGCAATAGTGGCTTCACTTGTTTTTTTATCTTACACAGTCATTTCGTATAAAAAGTATCCTGAATGCCATTATAAATTTGTTAAGGAAAAAAAACTTTTCAAGGAACTTTTATCATTCTCCGGATGGACTTTTTATGGATCAATGGCGGGAGTCAGCCTGATACAAGGTAATATTATCCTGCTTAATGTTTTCTTCGGTCCAGTCATCAACGCAGCTTTCGCTATTGGCAATCAAATTTACAATGCCATAAATACCCTTAACAACAGTACGGTTCTCGCTTTTCGCCCTGCCATGACTAAAGCATATTCAGGCCATGAATATAAATACTTGAACCAACTATTCTCAGCCGGAAATAAGATCATGTTCTATCTTCTCATCTGTGTAACCATTCCATTCCTCTTCGAAACAAATAATATTTTAGAGATTTGGCTGGGAAGCGAAAGAGTTACAATGGAAATGCTTTTATTTTCAAAACTCTTTATTATCTATACATTATGCTTAGCCTTGCAAAGCCCCATAACAATTATCATCCAAGCTACCGGACGAATCCGTAACTACTCCATCTGCGTCGAAAGTTTGTTGATAATATGCTTGCCCATCAACTATATCCTTTTCAAATTTGGTTTAGCCCCATACTGGATCTTTATCACAATGATTGGATTCTGCATTGCAGCACATATTATCAGACTGATATTCCTAAAATATTACTATACTGCATTCTCGTTCCGCCAATACCTATTTTCGTTTGTCCTCCCGGCAAGCACTATTACAACGATAACTACCATCACGATCTACTACCTCCACAATTGCATCGAAGGAGGACTCCTGCGTTTTATTGCCGTATGCATTGTTTCAACGATTATTACTTTAGCCTTGGCTTACAAGTGGGGTATCAGCAAAGAAGAGAGGACACAGGCCAAGCTACTCATATTAAAAAAAATCAGAAAGAAATAGCATATGGGGTATATTGTAGTTATTATCGTATTTATAGCAGTCTTACTTTCGCTCATTGAAGACCGCATAAAAAAATATAGACTATTTCTCTATATTACCCTCAGCATAGTCCTCATACTTCTAGCTGCACTCCGCGAAGTAGGAATCGACCCCGACTCAGAAAACTATGAGTATACTTTCCTACATTATGACAATCCCGATGCTTTAGACAAAGTAGAGTATACCTATCTCCTTTTCTCCAGGATTATTAATTTTTTCACTAACGATGTGCATGCTTTATTCCTGCTTTATGCATTCTTTGGAGTCGGACTGAAATTTATTGCTATTCGTAAACTATCTCCTTTTTGGTTTCTGCCCGTTGTCATCTATCTAAGTTATTATTTTGTACAGCATGAGTGCATGCAAATCCGTACTGGCGTATTATCTGGAATATTGTTGCTTATCATATATTATTTAGGGGAAGGCATGAGGCGCAAGGCCTTTATTCTTCTCTGCATAGGCACATTGTTTCATTATTCTGCTCTCATCCTGTTGGTTCTGTTTCTGTTTTCAAATAAACCCATGTCAAACAAACAACGAATAACATGGGCTATGTTTATTCCCGCAGCTTATGCTATGTATCTGTTAGGTTTCTCCTTAATATTTGGTGGTTCCTTCGAATCAATACCGTATATAGGTAATAAAATAGCGTTATATCAAGCTGCAACAGAAAAGGGGATGTCTGTAGCATCTATCAATGTTTTCAGCCCGTTACAGATATTCACCATCTTCCTATATTATTACATACTTTATTTTCATGATACTATAATTGAAAAAAACAAGTATTTCCCTTTAATGATTAAGTTTTTTAATTTAGGCATATTTTCCTATGTAGCTTTTGCATTTTTCCCGGTTGTAGCCACTCGGTTCAGCATGCTGTTTCAAGTAGTAAGCATTATCCTCTATGCAAACATTTACTATACATTCAGACCTAAATGGGCAGGAATTGCTGTTATCATACTTATAGCAATGATTCATCTAAATTACTCACTACCTAATATCGGTCTTACATTTTTATGGGAAGTATAAATCTAAAACATATACCAATTAAAATATGAATAAATTCATAAAAAACATATTCCAAGCTATCGGCTGGCTTTCATCTTTTCTGATACACATCCAGATAGGCAAGGTGTGGAATGGATTACTTACCCAGCTATATACAGGGTGGATTAAACGCCACTTCAATGAGTGGGGGGAGGATTCTGTCCTCCGCTACCATGCGGAAATATTAACTGGTCTGAAATATATTTCTGTGGGCAAAAATACTATCATAGGAGAAAATATTCAGCTGACAGCATGGGAACAAACATCCAACCAATATCTGAAGCCTAACATTTGTATTGGTAATAACTGTAATATTCGCAAAGGTGCACACATCTCTGCAGTAGGCCACATCCGCATAGGGAATGGAGTTTTAACGGGTACCAATGTTTTAATCAATGACAACTCCCATGGAGAAACCGTTCTTGATCAATTAAATCTTGCACCAGAAAAACGTCCTCTCTGTTATAAAGGCCCAATCAATATAGGAGACAACGTTTGGTTAGGAAATAATGTCTGCGTCCTTGGAGGCGTAACCATAGGGGATGGTGTGATTATTGGAGCAAATGCCGTTGTAACAAAAGACATTCCCTCCTATTCAATTGCAGCTGGCATACCAGCTAAAGTTATAAGAAAATTAACAAACTTTTAACATGAAAGCAAGAGTTATAGCATTTTATCTTCCTCAATTTTACCCGATACCAGAGAACAACGATGTATGGGGACCTGGGTTTACTGAATGGACTAATGTTGCTAAAGCACGCCCATTGTTCCGGGGGCATTACCAACCACGAATCCCTGCAGACCTTGGTTTTTACGACCTACGTCTATCGGAAACTCGTGAATTGCAGGCTGAATTAGCAAAGGAAGCCGGAATAGAAGGCTTTTGCTATTGGCATTATTGGATGGGTAACGGAAAACAGCTTCTACAACGCCCATTTGATGAAGTACTGGCATCGGGTAAGCCCGACTTTCCATTTTGCTTTGCATGGGCCAATCACGACTGGAAGACGAATACTTGGAAGAACAAAGGCGGAAACAAAATGATATGCCAGCAACTCTATCCAGGTGCCGATGACGATATAAATCACTTCTTCCATGTTTTGCCTGCTTTTAAAGATAACCGGTATATCACAGTCGATAACAAACCTCTTTTCTTGATTTTCGACCCATATCACCATCCAAGCGTCAAGCAGTTTATGGAACTCTGGAGAAAATTAGCTGCCGAAAATGGTCTTAGAGGTATTTACTTTGTCGCAATGTGTTCGTCTACTTCTACTATTAAGCGCAATGAAGATGGAACCTTAATACGCGTTTTACCCAACCTAAAGAGCAGTGAAGATATATATCGCAGTTTTCTTGACATGGGCTTTGATGGAATAAATTCAATTGGAAAATCACGTGCAGAGATGCTTTATCAAGGGAGATATAGGAGAATCATGCGTAAAGCCTTGCAAAAAGCATTTCCATTCATACCCGCATTGAGATATAATTACCCCAAAGTAATTAAGTATTTTTTTGCAACTGAAGACAGTTGGGAAAACGTTTTCCCTACTCTTTTCCCACAATGGGATAGAACACCACGTGCAGGAAAGAGCGAGGGTATTTATGTGAATGCTACTCCTCAACATTTTGGTAATCATATAAAAGAAGCCATTGATATTATTAAGGATAAGCAACCCGAACATAAAATACTTTTCCTGCGCTCATGGAATGAATGGGGTGAAGGAAATTATATTGAACCAGATACGAAGTATGGGCATGGTTTTCTTGACGTACTAAAAAAAGAAATATCATGAACGCTAGGATTTCGGTCATTATTCCAACATACAAGCCAGCTGGTTATCTGTCTGAATGTCTTGATTCTATTTTCACACAAACGATTGATCCATCACTGGTGGAAATTATAATTATACTCAATGGGTGCAAGGAGCATTATATGCACTATATCCAACAGCTTATCAACAGCTATGAAGGAGGCATGAGTATACGGTTAATACAAACTGATATTGCAGGTGTATCTAATGCCCGCAATTTGGGTATTGATGCTTCGAAAGGAGAGTTTATTGCGTTTATTGATGATGACGATTTTATTTCCAATAACTATTTAATTAACTTATTGAATACAATCAAAGATGACCGTTCCATTGCAGAAGCAAATGTCTTAAACTATCAAGAAGACACAAAACAAACCTCTACCGACTATCTTACCAAAGCATTCTTCTTCAATCAAGGGAAAAAAAATATTTCCTTATTTTGCGGAAGAAGTTTTTTATCTACAGTCTGTTGTAAGTTAATCCCCAAGGCATGCATATCCGACAGCAGATTTGATACAGATTTTAAAATCGGAGAAGACTCCCTGTTCATGGCTGAAATAAGCAAAAGAATAAAGCACATACAAACAGCTCCTACGGATACTTACTACTACAGAAGGCTCCGAGCTGATTCGGCCTCACGCACAAAGAAATCTTCAATCGATATTTGGAAAAATTCAATTAATCTGCTTCGTGCTTATTTGACGATTTACTTATCAGACTTTCGCAGCTATAATTTTCTCTTCTTCTGCACCAGATTTGTTGCTGTACTAATGAAGTTTTTCCACATAAAATAAAACAATAATGAATATAAAAATCATCCCTACAGGAGGCTTATGCAACCGCATGCGGGCCATGGCCACAGGTATCGCCATTGCACAAACATACAAATGCCCCGCAATTATTTATTGGAATAATTGTGAGGGATTGAAAGCAGACTTTTCCAGTCTGTTTATTCCTATCAAAATAGACAATGTAAAGCTGGAAGAAAACCAGAAATGGATTTTTAGTATATCTAATTCAAAGGATTATCTTAAACGATGGCTATTCTTAAAAATGATGTTCAAGCAAGTTATCTTCAACTTTTCCATTTATAAGAATCCAAACAAAAGCATATTCCAAACAATTGGGCAGGCTACACATTCCCTACTGCTCATCTCATGCTATCCTATGTGTGAAGACTATGACATGAATTCTGTCTTTATACCACAACCTGATATACAAAAGCGGATAGACGAAATAACGAGCGATTTCACAAGCCACACCATTGGCATCCACATCCGCAGAACCGATAATAAGCAATCTATACAGAATTCACCTATTGAAGCATTCATTCTATCGATGAAGAAAGAAATCGAAAAGAATAAAGATACAAAGTTCTACATTGCAAGTGATGACGAGAATGTTAAGCAACAACTAATCAGCCACTTCAAAGACAGAATAATTACTTGCCATGATGATACCAGCAGAAATAACCTGAATGGAATGAAATTTGCCGTTGTCGACTTATACTGTTTAAGCAAGACCCACAAAATAATCGGTAGTGTTTATTCTTCTTATTCACAAATAGCCAGCGAAATTGGCAATATTCCCATTGAATATGCACAGAAGCAGTAGTGCATATTACCGCTACTGACGCTGGTATACCCTTATCCAGTCAAACCGTGTTTCATAGACTCTGTTTGTATTAGGGGTATTCCAGTTTTTTGTGCCTACGCTCTGATTGAGAATCAGGAAAAAAGGACGGTCAAAGCCCCATTGCCCTTCTTCCAGTTGTAGTAGTTCTGTACTTTTGCCATAATAACTCGTAGCTCTTCCATCTATTGTCAAAAGAATATATTCCGGTGTCCATTCTAATCCATAAACGTGCCACTTGCCTACTGAAACTTTCTTCGAAAACGTACTGATTTTTTGCTTCTTCAAAATAGCTGATCTGTGAGAATGTATTGTCTGCCGGGCAATACCATCAGCCCCAAACGCTTCAAAAATATCAAATTCCCCATACCTGTACGGAGTTCCGTCGCTTTGAGGACGCATCCACGCCGCCGGGAAGTTGCCTTCCAAGAGGTTGGTCTTCAGCCTTACCTCTACCTTTCCATACTGGAAAGCAAACTTGTTCTTCGTGTTTACTGCCCCCGTCAGCATTGCGGCGGTATCGGCAGGAGCCTCCCTGTTGGGAATGGCTCTGCACACCAAGTGACCGTCTTTTATAAACACGGTGCCGGGCGAGTCGCTGTTCCAACGCGCCCAGATACTGGGCGCCCGCCGGCTCCTGCTCCACTTGGCAGAGTCGGGCTGACTGCCATCCGGCAGGTTAAACTCGTCGGAGAATATCAGCTTCCATCTGCCGCCACTTGTCTGCCCGGCCACCGGAACCGTATCCGACTCCAAGACGAGCAGGAGCAAAAAGAAAAACAGTATATTATATTTCTTCATCACAACGGATATTAACCCTGCAAAGGTAACAAATAATCGACGAAGCAAGAAATATTACCTTGCTATTTTTGCATGATAGAAGATTTTTTCCTACCTTTGCACAACGAAAATGATATGAGCGAATTAGTATCAGTCATAATGCCTACGTTCAATGCCAGCACATTCTTGGCACAGAGCATCGACAGTGTGTTGAACCAGACATACTCCAACCTCGAGTTGCTTATTACCGACGATGCTTCTACAGACCCGGCAACCATCGACATCCTCAACAACTATGCCCGGAAAGACAGCCGCGTAAAAGTGGTGTTCCTCAAAGAGAACAACGGCCCGGGCTATGCCCGCAACAAATCGATTGAGCGGGCATGCGGCCGCTACATCGCCTTTTGCGACAGCGACGACTGCTGGGTGCCCGCAAAGCTGGAACTTCAGGTGGCATTCATGAAAGAGAAGCAGTGCTGTCTGAGCTACTCGTCGTATTATCTCTGCAACGAGAACAACAAGAACTGCGGCATCTTCATCGCTCCAAAAAGCCTTACGTTCTCCGGTATCCTGCGTGATAACAAAATAGGTTGCCTGACGGCTATCTACGACACGGAGGCGCTCGGAACGAAATACCTCATGCCCACCATCAGGAAACGCCAGGACTGGGCTCTCTTCATGAACATACTGCACAGCTGCCGCGTGGCTTACGGTATCACCGAGCCGCTGGCCTACTATCGCGTAAGGCCGCAGTCGGTATCGCGCAACAAAATACGGCTGATCAATTACAACGCGAGAGTATATCAGGAGATACTGGGGTTCTCTATATTTAAGTCGTATTGCTACCTCCTATTCTTATTTATGCCAAGCTATACGGCAAAGGTACTGAAACGCAAGATAGACAGCTGCAGATACCATTATCTCCATAAGAGGGGCGCCACCTGAACCCTCCCTGCCCTTCCCGTTTGAACCGGCTCTGTTTGTCTGCCCAAATTGTCCTGCACAAAAGAGAACAAGTTTTATGTATATTTTTAAAAAAATACACAATAAAAGCCGGACAACATCCGTTTCCTTTATAAATTTATATAATTATAAAAAATCTATTATCGTACATGACTACACTTGAAAGCGGATATGTTTTAGACGGAATGAATGAATTTGAACGAAATATCAAGAGAATGTTTGACTTTACCGTGGCATTCTGTTGCCTTATTGTATTCTCCCCGGTCATACTTATTTGCTATCTTGCCGTGAAGCGCGAAGACGGCGGGCCGGCTATCTTCAAGCAGGAGCGCATCGGGCGCTTCGGTCGTCCTTTCAATATATACAAGTTCCGCAGCATGAGAGTGGATGCCGAGAAGAACGGCCCCGAGCTTTACCAGCATGCAAAGGACAAAAGGATGACCAAAGTGGGTAGGTTCCTGCGCGACCATCATTTAGACGAGCTGCCACAGCTGTGGAACGTGGTGAAAGGCGACATGGCCTTCATAGGCCCGCGCCCTGAACGGAAATATTATATCGACCAGATAATGGAGCGCGACCCGCGCTATATCTATCTTTACCAGATACGCCCGGGCGTAACGTCGTATGCCACGCTATACAACGGGTATACCGACACCATAGAGAAGATGTTGCGGCGCCTTGAGCTCGATCTCTACTATCTGGAACACAGGACATGGTGGTTTGATGCCAAGATACTGTTCATGACCTTCATCAACATCGCATTCGGGAAGAAATTCTAATATCTGCGGAAGTGCAACCGCAGCCGTTCCGACTGCAGCCTCATCTTATTGCCATCCAACCCCAATACCGCAAAACGCTCTTCAAGGTGACCGATTCCGTAAGGCTGAAGCTCCATGGAGTCCTTCACCTCAATGATATCGGGTCTGCGGACATCAAAATACGGGTCGTGCAGGAACAGCGAATCGCCCGTATGCCGGAAACGGAAGAACACGCTTTGCCCGGTTC
Source organism: Prevotella sp. UBA1378 (assembly GCA_002305505.1). Taxonomy (GTDB): domain Bacteria; phylum Bacteroidota; class Bacteroidia; order Bacteroidales; family Bacteroidaceae; genus Prevotella. Next base: position 19,429 of record DBRC01000025.1, read on the forward strand.
CGGCATCCTGAACCTCCAGAAGACGCATCTGCACCGCCCAAAAGATACCGGACGCACGCATATCGGCGCTGCCGCCTGTAGACAACGTATCGATAAACGTCAGTTGCCAAAAGCCGTCCAAATCGCCGTTCGGCGATGTTTCCAGTTCGCATGCCGTCATTAATATGCATGCCATAAAGAAATAACAAACCTTCTTCATTTCTTTTTTTTCCGCAACAAGTTCAACAGTCCTTTATTGATGAGGGTCAGCTGTACACCCCAGTTGTTCCCCCGCAACGCCCCGAAGTCAGCCGCCAAGCCCAGCTTAACCGTCCAGCCCCCCAGAGGTGCAGGCTCCGGGAACGAATAGGCAGCTTCGGCAAGCAGGCTGACGTTCTCCCTCGGTTCATAATACGGGTTCCGGTACGTACCGAATCCTTTCTGGTATGTCGCCATCACCCTATAGTCCATATCTTCTGCCGGTTCGCCGCCCATACCGAGATGGAACGCATAGAAGCGGTTGTTCTCCACCCGTATTTCACCGTCGTCGTTGTACAGCGGCGAGAGATACAGCGGGTTGCCTATCACCTGCCCCCAGTGCTGCCATCCGGTGTGGATGTAGTGATTGTAGTAATTGTCCTGCCCGCCCAGATGGTCGGGGTATTTCATGTTGCGGTCGTGATAGATGGGGCCGCTCTGGTATTTGGTGTACAAGTATTCTAAAACAAGGTGGTTCATCCAATTACACTCCTTCAGCTTCAGCTCCGCGCCCAGCATCATGTCCTTCAGGTCGTAAAGTACGAACTTCCACTTCTCCTTTTGGTTCCAGCTTTTTCCGCTCCCGTACCCGTCATAGTCCAAGAAGAACATCGAAGAGTGGTCCTCGAAGAAATGGTCGGCATAAATACCTAAGTACCAACTGTCGTAGTCGAGGTTCAACCGCGCCATCCAGCTGCCCAGCACGTCGCCTTCGGCATTGCGGTAGATGGTTTCGAACTTCTCCCCGCCCCTTGGAAAGAAAGCATTGAGCATTGATGTAAGGCCTTTTTGGTTTACGATATGAATCATGTTGCCCGCCCCGTCGGGTTTATAAGTATCCCCCCCGAACAGGGATGCCATCTCGAGCCCCAGCTCCAGCGATACCGGATGGAAACGATGGGCGTTGCCTATCTTCATGTATCCGGCCTTACTGTGGTACATGGCCTTCTCGGTATATTTCGACTGCTGCAGGGTGAAGTCTTTCTGCCAGCGGTCGTCGGTCATCATGCCGTATGCTACATGCCCCTTGATACTTATCCATCCCTTTGCGAAAGGCACCTCCCAGTAGTCGGCCAGTGCCAAGCGCACCTGGGGCACCGGACGGGCGTTGATTCCAAGGGTTTGCGATCCGGAACTCAGCTGCTGGTCCTTGAGCTCCATCGGATATTCCTTGCTCCCCACGGTCAGCACGCCTTTCAGCCAGCGCACCTCGGCAAAGGCCTGCTGCACAACGGCAGTGCTCGTGAAGCGGTATGCCGCCGCCACATCTATGCCATAGCCCACGCCCCACTTTTTTTCCATGTCCAAAGCCAGTGGCCGCATCAACGACGCACGGAGATAGCCGTTGGTGCTTTCCAGCGAACTAAGCCCGTGCTTGTTCGCGTTCAGCCACAACGGATTGTTGTCCCCGTCCGAAAGGGTTCCCTGCATTTCCAACTTATATTCTAAGCCATCAAGGAGCGGGTTGCTTTCTTGTGCAACACAATAATTACCTAAATTGCCTATCAAGAATGAGGTGCCTGCAATCAGAAGTTTTCTCACCTAATCGTTTTATTTTGGGTACAAAGGTAATTATTTTTTCTGAAATAACTGCAATCATAGGGATTTTCCTCCACCGGTTTAGGGAAAATCCCTTGTAGAGCCCGGCTTTTTATTGTTCCTTTGCAGCAGAGATAAGAAACAAGAAGTTGAACTAAATACTTACGACGATGAAAAAGATGATTATAGCCCTTGCAGCAATGCTGGCAGTGTCTGTCACAGCAAACGCGATGAGTTACGAACAGGCACGTAACGAGGCTCTCTTCCTTACAGACAAGATGGCTTACGAGCTCAACCTCAACGACGCACAATACGAGGCTGCATACGAAATAAACCTCGACTACCTGATGGGGGTTGCCAGCTACGACGACGTGTTCGGCACATACTGGGAGCGGAGGAACCTCGACTTGAGCTACATCCTCTTCGACTGGCAATGGGATGCCTTCCGCGCAGCTACCTATTTTTACCGCCCGCTCTATTGGCACAGCGGATACTGGCGCTTCGGCGTCTATGCGCGCTATCCACGCCGCGACTACTATTACTTCGGACGGCCGGTGTTCTACGCCTCGTACCGCGGCGGCCACAGCTGGCACATGAACGGCAACCGCAGCTACTACTACGGGCGGCGCGACAATTTCCGCAGCAGCAGGAACGACCACTTCGGCATGCGCGACGGATGGGACCGCGGCGACTACAGGGGCAACAGCTTCGGCAAGCGCAACAGCTCCACACGCACTACGGTGAACAACCGCGACAACTTCGGCAACAACGGGGCGGGCAGCCGCAATAACGGCACGTACAACAGCGGGGCGGGCGCAGGCTCGTTCGGGTCGGCACACAGTTCGGGTTCGTTCAGCAGCAGCGGTTCGCCGCGCAGCAACAGCAGCTCGTTCGGCAGTTCCCGTAACAGTAGCCCGTTTGGCAGTTCCCGTAACAGCAGCCCGTTCTCCGGCTCACGCAGCCAGAGTACCGACAATGGCAGCCTGCGCAGTCAAGGCACATACGGCAGCAGCCCAAGCGGCGCCGGCAGCTTTGGCTCCGCCCGTTCATCGGGTTCGTTCAGCGGCGGTTCGCGCAGCGTCGAGAGCACCCCGCGCAGCAGTTCGTTCGGCCCGGCACGCAGCAGCAGTTCTACGCGCAGCAGCGGTTCCAGCTCGTTCGGCAGCAGTTCCAGTTCGTTCGGCGGCTCGCGCAGTGCAGGCTCTATCGGCGGCTCGTCCCGAGGCGCTGGCTCCAGCTCGTCCGGTGGCTCACGTAGCGCAGGCAGCTTTAGATGAGAGCGAAAAACTGCGTTTTTTGCTCGGATTAAAGATTATGGATTAAGGATTAGGGTTTAATAGTAATTTGGGAGTACAGATATTAGGAATTAGGAATTTAAGGTTTAGAGATATTTGGGATTAATGGTTCCTTTTAAGGATAAAAAGATTGCTCAGGATTAAAGACAATGATCTAATAGTTACTTATTTGCTAAATTATATATGACCATTCCTAAGTCCGCGATGCCTCTCAGTAGGCGTTGCGGATTTTTTAATCTGTCCGGCACCGAGGAATAACCACACATAAATCACAGGAATATCGGCGCACCTGCATAACCCTGTGTTTGGAAAGCCGGGCAAAGTGGTAACCCGGGTCCGGGATAAGCAATTTCTGTTTTGCCGTAAAAAAGAAGAGGATTGCTGCCCTAAAGGCAAGCGGTGGGCAATAGGCGGATAAGGGGGTAAAAAGATTTATAGCTATAAATCAGAGAAATATTGCAATAAATCTCGGA
>DBRC01000025.1:23027-51282 GCA_002305505.1 Prevotella sp. UBA1378
TGGCCAAAAATCAAAACAGCGTGTATTCTTCGGCACGGGCGGGGGCGTTATAACATTATCTTCCGGCGCACTGCCTGCCCGTTTTCCAAGTCGATATTCAGGATATGCACGCCCGGGGCAAGACCTTTCAAGGATACGCTCTTGCCCGCCGGGCGGGCGTCGTATTCCGTTATCCCGTTCGCGTCGGCCACCGATATACGGCTGATTGCCGCAGCTGCCGTTACGGTTACGGTACCACCCACGGCCGTGACATCCACACCGCCGGCAACATCCGCAGCACGGATAGCTACGGGCTGGATATCCGTTAACGGCTTATAGCCGCTGACGGATACGATATACTGCCCTTCGAAACTTGTAAGATAATCGAATAGCTTGTAAACCATCGAGTTCTCCTCAGCATCAGAACGGATAAAGGCGTAGATTTCCGTCAGCAAGGGATAGGTCTCGTCCCTTATCGAAATATAGTCGGGATAAATACCATCTACCGCCATAGCTTTCGTGGATTCAGTCTGTACCGCAACTTTCCAATCGAAAAAAGTAGTAAAAGCGATAGACGGCCCTATATTCCTTATCCAATAGTAAGGAGGCAGATACGATTCTCCCAAGTCGCAAGCCTCCCATCCGGGCAGCGCCTGCCCGGCCATCACAGCCGTTTCAAACTTGCCCTGCAAGGCCGAATGCTTGCTGCGCACCAGCGGAACAATGGTTTCGTCGGCTCCGCCCACTTCCTTCCAGTTGGTTATCTGCCCGCTGTAGATTTTACGTATTTCGTCCATTGACAAACCCGTCACCGTGTTCCCGGTGTTCGATATAAATATCAGAGCATCTTTCGCAATAGGCTTTTTTAGCAAGGAAACTTTCTTATAGTCTGCATACTCCTGCTCTTCAAGCGATATATCTCTGTCCGTAATGATTATATCGGCAACTCCGTCGATTAGCCCCATGAAGCTGTTGTGCGTTCCGCTGGCATGCATACGGGAGAAAAGCAAGTCGCAATGATCTTTCGACATATTTTCATATCTGATGCGAATAGTCTTCCGTCCCTCGATCATAGGCAATCCATGCAACGATTCTATCGCCGTCCCTGCATAAAAATAATCCACACTCAAGAGCATACTGTATAAAACCGACCGAAATAAGGCCGTAGCGTCAGAACCATCGATTACCGGCAGCTCCGCAGGAACCAGCCATTCTATATTGTGGAGGGGGTCTATTTCGGCATGAACCGATGCCGGCACGGACAATGCAAACAGTATGGCGAGAAGCGGCCTGCGAATGAATAAACGTTTTTTCATAATCAAAGTTGTTTTAAGTTAATCTATTATTCATTAAAGTTTCCTGTCCCCAGGAGTCATGGGGTTATAACAGCCTCTATCAATAAAAGCCCGGGGCTTTGTTCTAAATGCTAAAGTAAGCTATATTAAAGATTAGCTGCTTGGTGGTAAAGATAACTTTTTTTTCGAAACGCCAAATCTTTTTAAGTTAAAAAAAGAATAAACACGAAGTTTTTTCAAACAACGCGTACCTAATATCCCAAAAAGTAAAAAGGAACGGCTTGCACGATGATATTATCTCCAAACGGAAAATTGCGCGGACTGACACGGCTTCATTGCTGGACAGCCATGTTAATCCGCGTAATCTGCGCCTGATAGAAATATAGGAAAGAATAATCCCCCTCGACAAACAGCCCGGAACGGCAGGGCTTACAGCTTCACGCTCACACCGGCGTACCATGTAGCTCCGTATACGGGGGCGTACATGAATGCGGCATCGTCGGTATGCTTTTCGTCTTGGATGTAACTGAAGATGTTCTTGCCGCCGGCATACAGGGTAATCAGATTGCCCATTCGCTTGGCTACACGGCAGTTGAAGAGCATGAACGGAGATGTCTTCTTGATTTTAGAGTCAGCCCCGTTGTCCTCCGAATTATAGTCGATATACATGCTGCCTTGGAACGAGCCGGTAACGGAGAATGTCCATGTGCCGGGGGTATAGTCGAGGTTAAGGTCGCCCGTCATCGAAGGGAAGCGCGAGATATACCTGCTGTCCTTGGCATATTGCAGGCGCGAGGGATGTGCCGTATTCTCTTCGGTAGAAGGGTCGGACCAGTCGGCCCGCTCGTGCTTGAACTTGCCTTGGTTGAACGTCCAGCTCAGTCCGGCGGCGAGGTCCTTAAGCAGGTTGCCCTTCGCGCTGAGCTCCACGCCCTGCACGTAAGCATCGTCTACGTTCACCCACTGGTACGTATAACCCAGCTTCTTCACCTCCTGGCTGGCTGTTTCAAACTGTATCTTGTCTTTCAAGTCGGTGCGGAACACGTTTACGCTGAACTGGTAATTGCTGCCATAGTAATCGGCCGAGAGATTGTAGCTTACGGAGCGTTCGCCCTTCAGCCCCGACGACTTCCATACACGGGGCGAACCGCTGCACAAGTGGAGGTCTTCCGAAAAGCCGTAAGGCGCGCGGAAGCCTGTGCCGAAATTGGCACGGAGCACGAGCGCCGGGCTCACGTCGTATTTCACCGCCAAGCGCGGGTTGACAGTGGTTTTGCTGAACGACGTCTTGGGGAACGTACCGTCGAACACTTTCTCGCTCGACGTATATTCCTCGCCCGAGTCGTGAATGTCGAGACGTACACCGGGAACCACCGTCAGGCGCGGCGTCACGTCCCATTCGTCTTGCACGAAGAAGCCATACTCGTTGGCATGCTTCTTCCCTACCGAGGTATAGGCCGTTCCGTAGTAAGCGCTTTCGCTGTCGTCGATGCAGTACATGCCCGTTTCGCGCAACTTCGTGAAGTAGCCCTGCACGCCGGCAAGCAGCCGGTGGCTGGCCAGGGTGGATGTAAAGGTGAGCGACGGGGCGAACGAGTTTTCCTTGGCCATATAGGGACGCATCAGCTCCACGTCGGGGCTCTGCCCTGTCTCGGGGTCGTCGGTGTCGGTACGGTGCGAATCCTTATAACTCGACAAGAAAGTATCGTTGGTCGCATTGCGCCTGTGGTACACGTAGGCTGCCGAGAGGTTCAGTTCGGAGCGCGCGCCCACCGGCAGCTTGTACTGCAAGTCGGCCGAGAGACGGTTGGTCTTGATGTTCTCCGTGCCTTCCGAGAAAGGGTTGAGGTACAGGTCGCCGGTCATCGTACCGCCATAGCGCTGCTCATCCAACGCCTTACCGCGCAGAATCAGCTTGTCGCCCGTGGCGAACGGGTTGAAGAAATAAAGGTTGAACCCGAGGTTGGTAAGCTGTTCGCTCACGCGGTCGGAAACGCCGTCCTTGTGTTTCACCTCGCTGCGCGTCATACCGTCCTGCGTCTCGTCGACAGCATCCATCTCGGTACGCTGCAGAAACACGTTCAGCCCCATCTTGCTGTTACGCATCGAGCCCGAGGCGCTGTAGTTCTTGTATCCCCAGTTGCCGAACTGCACATCGGCATTGACCGACGGTTCGAAAGAGGGCTCCTTGCTGACGATGTTGATGGCACCCGCCACGGCGCTGCTGCCGTAAAGGGCCGAACCGGCCCCTTTCACTATCTCCAAGCGGTCGACATCGTTGGTGCCTATCTGCTGCAGGCCGTACACGCCGGCCAACCCCGAGTAAACAGGTGCACCGTCTACCAATATCTGGGTATGCTCGGCACCGAGCCCCTGCATGCGCACCATCGAGAAGTTGCATGATTGGCACTGCTGCTCGGCGCGTATGCCGGGTATGCCATCTAAGGCATCGAACAGGCTCTGGGCGTTTTTCTTCGTCATGGCCTGCGAGGTAATCACCTCGGTACGGACAGGTACGTCCTTTATGAAATGAGCGGTGCGCGTACCCGTCACCACCACCTGGCTGAGGTCGAAGGCGTCTTCTTCCAATTGGAAATACGCTTCCGTGCCCTTATTCCTCGCCATTGTCACTACAACCTCCTGACTTTTATACCCCACGAGGCTGGCCACTATCGTTTGTTTCCCCACGGGAAGGTCGGGCAGCTTGAAATGCCCACTCTTATCACACTGGGTTACTAACGTTGTTCCTTTCACACGGATGATGGCGCCGGGCAAGTGCTCGCCTGTCTCCTTACTCTTCACATCGCCAAAAAGCATCGCATCAGTATTCTGTGCCATGACATGGAATGCACAAAGAATACCAAGCGTCAATAATAAAACTTTCCTCATTAAACTAATTCCTATTAAGTAAAAAACGGCTGCAAAGGTACGGCTTTTAATTCATATACACAATACTCAAGAATAATTATTTTCAAGACAAGCAATCTGTTAATCCGTTAATCCGCCAGCTCCATCACTCTTACTTCGGCGTTGTCCATCCGCCCTATCTCGCTCATGGGCAAACGGTGATAAACAGCCTGTATAGCCTTATTGATGATGCCATGCCCCACGGCCAGCACATGCCGGCCGGGGTAATGCCGGCGGATGTAATCCAGGAAATCCGCTGCACGCCGCCTCAACTGCTCCTGCGTTTCGATGTCGGCAGGCCACGCCTCGCCTTTCAGCGAGGGAATATAACGGCCGGTGAATGCCCCCCAATCGCGTTCGCGCAGCAACTGCGTAGTAACAACGGGCAGGCCGCGCTGCCGTGCAATGACGGCAGCCGTGTCCACGGCACGCTTCAGGTCGCTCGCCACCACTGCATCGATTACCGCATCAGCCATCCTGTCGCACAGACGGCGGGCTTGTTCCTGCCCGGCAGCGGTCAGCTGCCCCTGTGTCTGTCCTTGCATTATCTGGTTGACGTTGTCGACGGTCTCGCCATGGCGCACTAAATACAGCGTTGTCATTATCGGTAATTTTTGCACAAAAATAAGAAAAAGATTGCAATATCGGATGATTTTTCGTATTTTTGCAACATATATCTTTAAACACCACATCATGAAAATAGTACAGAGTTCCATCTTCCGCGCCATCTGCTCAATTGCCGTGGGCGCACTGCTCATAAAATACCCGGACAATACGGTGACGTGGATTACGGTTGCCATCGGCGTGCTATTCCTGCTGTCGGGCATCATCTCGCTGATTGCCTACTTCAACGCGCGCAAGCATGCCGGCGAATACAGCATCACCGATCAAGAGGGCCGGCCGCTTAACGGAATGCGGCCTGCATTCCCGATTGTGGGTTTGGGCAGCATGCTGTTAGGCTTGATACTTGCGCTCACCCCCACCGTGTTTATCTCGGCACTGATGTATATCCTCGGCGCAATGCTCATCCTGGGTGCCATCGGCCAGCTGATGAGCCTTGTCAATGCCCGCCGCTTCGGCGCGATGCCTTTTGTTTTCTGGATTTGCCCGTCGGTCATCTTGCTGACAGGCCTCTACGTTGTCATCAAGCCGATGGAGACGGCCGGGCTGCCGCTGCTGATTATCGGCTGGTGCTCGCTGCTGTACGGAGCAACTGAAATCATCAACACGCTGAAAATATACGGCGCGCGCAAACGCCTCGAAAAGCGGCTGGCGCAACAGCCGCAGGCCATGCCGGGCGGCGGGGCGGCAGAACAGGCTCAAGGCGCGGCGGAATAAAGGCTGGGAAGAGAGCGCGGGGCATCTACACGTTGGTAACAATGCCCTCGATATAGGTCTTCAAGATATGGATACCCGTTTTGTTGTCACCGCCCCACGGCACGATTAAGTCGGCAAACTTCTTTGTCGGTTCAATGAACTGGTCATGCATCGGCTTGAGCACTTTCTCGTAACGGTCGAGCACATTCTCCACCGTGCGCCCCCGTTCCACTACGTCGCGGCGTATATTGCGAATCAGCCGCACATCGCTGTCCGTATCCACGAATATCTTCAAGTCCATCATGTCGCGCAGTTTCTTATAATGCAACGTCATGATGCCCTCGATGATGATTACGGGTTTAGGTTCTACGTGCACCGTCTCTTTCAGGCGGTTGCAGGCTATATAGGAATAGGTGGGCTGCTCGACGGCTTCGCCGCCCTTCAGTCTCTTGATGTGTTCTGTCAGCAACTTCCAGTCGAAGGCATCCGGATGGTCGAAATTAATGGCATGCCGCTCTTCCTCGGTCATGGCGGTAGTGTCGTTGTAATACGAGTCGAGCGGCACCACCGATACGCAATGCGGAGGTAAGGCCCTGGCTATCTTCTTGACGACGGTGGTCTTCCCCGAACCTGTCCCGCCTGCAATTCCAATGATTGTCATTTCTCCTTTTGATTATAATATTCATGTTTTCATCCCGAGCCAGCGGAACACGACATCGTAGAACTCGGCCTTACGCTCTGCAGGCATCGGATAAGCACGCGACGAACTGGGCATACGGTAGAGGCGCAGAGAACGGCCTTCGAACTCGAAAGCCGTATATCCGCCTACCTTAGGCACGGCAATGCCATAATGCCGGCAAAAGACATCGGTAGCCAGCTGCCCTGCGGAAACCACTGCCCTGCACAGCTCCAGCTGGCGCAGCATACCGTCCAAGTCGCTCTGTTCCACAATCTCCAAATCTTTATCGCTCGCGGTGTTCTTTGTACGGCGGATGCGGAGGGCTGTATCGAACAAGGCCACCCCCTTCTCTTTCAGGAAGGGTATAATACGGCCGCGGTCGAACCGTTTTTCCTTTTCTATGAGGAAGTGTGTCTTGTCGCCGAAGAAGCTTATGCCGAAAATACGCCACATATCATTCTGATAGTTGGGGTAATAAAAGTCCATGCACCAACGTTTCGGGGCCGGCGGGAATGTGCCAAGCATCAACAGCAGCGCATCTTCGGGGAGGAACGGCCGGAACGGATGGGTCTCTATCTCGGGCATCGGCTCACTTCACTTCTTTTGCCAGATAAACCACTACAGGCAAGTGGTCGCTGTAACCGTCCAACCACGAACCGCCGGCATGGGTGCGCTTGGGGTTGCCCTTATACTTGCCTTCCTGCTGGAACAGGTAGTTGCGGCGGAATATCTGGTGCTTGACATACTTCAGCGACGAATAGTCTTTCTGCCCGTCGCGGTTGAGAAGCGACGGCGACAGCAGTATCTGGTCGAAGAGATTCCAAGCGCCGTTGTACATCAGGGTTCCGGTTCCGCCGGCCAGCACGTTCCACCATGGGTTGTACATGTCGCCGTCGCCCACATCCTTGATTTCCCGCTTTCCGCCCAGTTCCACAGCCATCGAACGGTCCATGGGGTCGTCGTTCATGTCGCCCATCACAAGCACTTTCATTCCCGGGTCGGCCTTTATCAGCGAATCCTTCACCATCTTTATCTGCCTGGCTCCCAGTTCGCGGTAGTATGGACCGGCGAAACGGCTCGGCAGGTGGTTCACGATGACGGCCACGCGGTCGCCGCCCATCATCCCGCTCACCGTAAGGAAACCACGGGTGGCGCGGGCGCTGTCTTTCTCAAGCTCATATACGTAAGGTACAAGGCGCGTATCGTGCACGGTAAACAATGCCGGATTGTATAACAGCGCGCAGTCTACGCCGCGGGCATCGGGGCCTTCGATGTGCGCGAACTGATAGCCGCGGGCTTTCAGCGGCTCCTGATTACAAAGGTCGGCCAGGCATTTGGCATTCTCTACCTCGCTCACCCCTATCATTGCACAGCCGACCGACTGGGGCAGGATGTCGGTTCCCATCTCGCCAAGCACCTGGGCCATGTTGCGCAGCTTATGCGCATACTTCAGGCCGTTCCAGCGGTACGACCCGGACGGCAAGAACTCATAATCGTTCTTCCCGGAATCATGGCAGGTGTCAAAAAGATTCTCCAAGTTATAAAAACCCACTGCATAAGCAGCCAACTTCTTTTCCTGTGCCCATGCACACGACGCTCCGAGCAGGAGCATCAAGATTAAAATCGAAAAATATTTTTTCATATCGATTCATATTTATGATGCAAATATCGGTAATAAAAATGATAAAATCGCATATTTAACGAAAAAATAATAGAAAATCCTTCGATTATTCAGATTTAATTTCGTTACTTTGCAACTAAATAGTTAAATCATTAATAATAATTAAAGTATGCAGACAAAGCTGAAATTAGCCGTGATGGCTCTCTGCTACGCGCCTCTGGCATTTGCGCAGGGCACGAAAGAACAGAGCGGGAGCCAAGGAGCTGGTGTCGTCAACGAATCGGCATTCACGTTCACTGAAGCGCAGCTGGGAGAAGACGATAACGTCACACAGAACATCAGTATCGTCGGCTCGAACAACAATGTTTACGCCAGCGAGGTGGGATACAGATTCAGTGCGGCAAGGTTCAAGTACAGAGCCTACAACTCGAAGTACAACGAAATTTATATTAATGGCAATCCCGCAAACGACGCGGAGCGCGGAGAGTTCAACTACTCGTTCGTGGGCGGATTGAACAACCAGACCCGCAACATGGAAATGTCGCTGCCGTTCGAAGACAACAACTTCGCGATGCCAGCCCTCGGGGGATCCAACAATTACAACTTCCGTCCCAGCAGCATGCCGGGCGGGCACCGCTTGTCGCTGGCCGGCGCCAACCGTAGCTATACTACCCGCGCCATGTATACTTATAACTCGGGGCTGAACAACAAGGGGTGGGCTTTCTCTGCCAACCTTACTTACCGCTGGGCTAACCGCGGATATATCGAAGGAACGTTCTACAACGCCTTGTCGTATTTTCTCGGTGCAGAGAAAGTCATCAACGACAAGCACTCGCTATCGCTCGTCACATGGGGCAACCCAACGGAACGGGCTGCGCAGGCGGCAAGTACCGACGAGATGTACTGGATTGCCAACAGCAACTTTTACAACCCGAACTGGGGGTACCAAAACGGGAAAGTGCGCAATTCGCGCGTCATCAAGAGTTTCGCACCGTCGGCCTTGCTGACATGGGATTTCAAAATCGACAATAAAACGAAGCTCACCACCAGCCTCATGGGCAAGTATGCCATGTACAGCAGTTCGCGACTGAACTACAATAACAGCACCAACCCGGCACCCGACTATTACAGCCTGATGCCAAGCTATTATTATAATGTGTGGGATCCGGCCAATGCATCAAACGATGCTACAGCGCTGGCCAACTGGCAAACGGCTTATAACTATCTGAGCGCATCGAAAGCCAACCGGCAAATCAACTGGGACCGCCTGTACTACGCCAACAAGATGGCTACCGTACAAGGGGCAGATGCCATGTACTACCTGCAGGCTTACCACGACGACCAGATGAGCCTGAGCCTGTCGTCAAACCTCAGGAAGCTGCTGTCGAAAAACTCGGTGCTGAATGCGGGCATCAATCTGTCTAGCAATAAGGGCATGCACTATCAGACGATGGAAGACCTCCTGGGCGCCGGCATATTCCATAACCGTAACAACTACGTGATAGGAACTTATGCAGAAAACTCGGTGGAAGTGGAATACGACCTTAACAACCCCAATAAGCTGATACGCGAAGGCGACCGGTTCGGATACGACTACAACATCCTGCTGAACAAAGCCAACGCATGGGCCGGCTACTCCTTGGACGTAAAGGGCATACACCTGTTCATCAACGGACGGATAGGCGGCACCACGATGCAACGCGACGGGAAGATGCGCAACGGCTTGGCAGCCGATAACTCTTACGGTAAGAGCGGTACGGCCAAATTCCTCGACGGAGGCGGAAAGCTCGGGGCACACATCAATTTAGGCGGCGGCAATACCGTGTTCCTCGGTGCAGGCTACGAATGGAAAGCACCCACGGCCCGCACTTCATTCGCTGCCCCACAAATCAACAACGACTTTGCAACAAACCTTAAACTGGAGAAAAACCTCAGTGCCGAAATCGGTTACCAGTTGCAGTCTTCGTGGGTACACGCCAACTTGAGCGGATACTACACGCGCCTGACCGACGTCACCGAGTACAGCATGGCTTACTCCGATATCCAGAACTCGTTCTCTTACATCTCGCTGACCGGTATCAACAAGGAATTCTATGGCGCCGAGCTGGGACTTGACATCAAAGTGACATCATGGCTCAACATCAAAGCCTTGGGAACTATCAGCGAGGCGAAGTATATCAACAATGCCAATGTATCTTACATGCTCTCCGACGGTTCACCCGACAAGGACGGCAGCCTATACCATCAGGACATCTGCGTGAACAAGGGCATGCGCGAGGGCGGAACACCGCTGACGGCTGCCAGTCTCGACCTTGCCTACCATAGCTCGGGATGGTTCATCGACCTCATCGGCAACTACTACGACCGCATCTATCTCTACTACTCGCCTGTGACACGTTATTACAACGACTTCCCCGACCCCGACAACGACGGTATACACGATCTTTCCTCGCTGCCTGCACAGGCAAAAGGCAAGGGCGGTTTCATGCTCGACTTCAACGTAGGAAAGAGCATCTACCTGAAGAAAGGGTCGCTGTCGGTCAACCTGATGCTGAACAACATCCTGAACAATACCAGAATTTGTACCGGCGGCATGGAGCAAAACCGCCGCGACAAAGATGCTGCCGGCGAGGATATCAGAACCTACTCTTTCTTGAACAGCCCGAAAAAGTTCTACGCAAGCGGAATCAACGGCATGCTGATTGTTACATACAAGTTCTAACGTCACCGCAACAAATATGAAAAGTATAAAATATATTCTAATGGCTGCCGTATGCGGGATATCCACCGCATGCATGAATGAAGGATGGGGCGAGCCCGAATTCTCAACCCCGCCTTACGGCAACAACAGCATTACGGAAAGTAATGTCATCAGTATCGCCGAACTGATAAACAAATATCCCAATGTGTTCGCCAACCCCGACCAAAATGCCGAAATCACGGAAGGAATACAAATTAAAGGCCGCGTAACAGGCAACGACTTGGGGGGAAACCTCTACAAGCAGTTTGCACTGCAAGACGCCACCGGTGCCATCATCGTATCTGTAAACCAGAACGGCATGAACGGGTATTTGGCGGAGGGGCAGGAAATACTCATCGACCTGAAAGGCCTTCATATCGGAGGCTACCGCAAACAGCCGCAAATCGGAGCCCCCTATAACGGGAACAGTATCGGGCGCATGTCGAAAGACGTGTGGATGCAGCATTTCAAGATTTTAGGCAATATCGGCGACATCAACCCGGACGCCATCTCGCCGGCCGACTTCACAGAGGTGAAAGGCGACATGGATGCTAACTGCGGCAAACTGGTGACGCTGAAGAACGTTACTTTTAAGGATGCCGACGGAAAGGCAACTTTCGCACCGAAAGACGGCAGCGTGACGCTGACGGCCAACTGCGCCAACCGCGCGCTCAACGAGTTTGGCTCGACAGTGGTTATCCGTACCAGCACCTATGCCGACTTCGCTGCCATGACACTGCCGTACGACGAAACCGGCAAGAAACCGCGCGCTTGCAACATCACGGGTATCGCCACACGCTACAACGCCACATGGCAGATACTGATCCGCAAACCCGGCGACATCCAAATAATTGAATAATAACCAGACTAAAAATACGATTATGAAAAGGATATTCAAAAGCACGCTTGCTGCCGCCATCGCGGCATTCGCATTAACCGGTTGCTCTGACGTGCCGGAACCATACCAAATCCCCGGAACCGGCGGGAACAACGGTAACGGCCAAAACGAAAACATTTATATCAACGAAACCTTCTCCAGCAGCTTCGGCGTATTCACCGTGAACACCGTCAAGGGCAAACCTTGGGTCATCGACTTCAAGACAGCCAAGGCTACCGGTTATGCCGACGGAACGACTACCGAATCGGAAAGCTACCTCGTTTCGCCCGAAATAGATTTATCCGCATCTACCGGCGCTTATCTTGAATTCGAATATATACAGGCATACGTAAACAGTTCGGGCGAAAACAAGGTGCTGATCACCAAGAACTACAATGAGAGTGCACCGGGCAGCAGCAGTTGGGAAGACATCACCGGAACGCTGACGCCGACCACAACGAAAGACTGGACTACGTTCTACAAGTATTCGCAGAACATTCCGTCGGCGTTTATCGGCCAGAAAGGCGTGCGCATCGCTTTCTTCTATAATTGTACGTCTTCCAACTCTAAAACATGGGAAGTGAAGAACGTGAAACTGATTGAGGGGACAAGCGGCAACGGAAACCAAGGCGGGCAAACGGCAGCCGCAGGCAAGGGTACGGCGGAAGAACCGTATAATGTAGCTGCTGCGCAAGAGCTGATAGCTTCTCTGGGCGCAGATGTAAACTCGCAGGATATCTACGTGAAAGGAAAGATTGTCTCGATTAAGGAAATCGATACCGGTACCTACGGCAATGCCACCTATTATATCTCCGACGACGGCACGGCGACAAACCAACTCACTGTATACCGCGGCCTGAGCCTCGGGAACAAGAAGTTCACCGCAAGCGACGAAATCAAAGTGGGCGACGAAGTCATCATATACGGCAAGGTGGTCAACTTCAAGGGCAATACACCGGAATTCACTGCAGGCAACTACATCTACTCGCTCAACGGCAAGACTGAAGGAGGCGGCACAACCCCGATTACGGGCGAAGCTACAGGCAAAGGTACGCAGGACGAGCCTTACAACGTGGTAGCAGCCCATAAGCTCATCCAGTCGCTGGGCGCCGACGTCAAGTCGGAAGAGGTATACGTGAAAGGAAAGATTGTCTCGATTAAGGAAATCGATACCGGTACCTACGGCAATGCCACCTATTATATCTCCGACGACGGCACGGCGACAAACCAACTCACCGTATACCGCAGCCTCAGCCTCGGAAACAAGAAGTTTACCTCGGCCAGCGAAATCAAGGTCGGCGACGTGGTGGTACTCTGCGGTAAATTGGTGAACTATAAGGGCAATACCCCTGAAACCGTTCAGAACGAGTGTTACATCTACTCGCTCAACGGAAGCACGGAGAATCCCGGAGGGAACGATAACCCCGGGGGCGGCACAATAGAGACAGGTACTAACGGCGACTTCGAAACATGGACCAACGGGCTGCCCGACAACTGGAAAACAGCATCGACAGCCGGTAATGCCACGCTCACCCAAAGCCCCGATGCACATGGAGGCGCATACGCTGTACAAGTGGGCGGAAGCACCACAGCCAACAAGCGCTTAGGATATAAAGAGCTGTCGCTTACCGCCGGCACTTATACCATTTCGTTCTACGCTAAGGCCGCTACGGCCGAAGGCGGGTCGGTGCGTCCAGGCATCGTACCGGTGACCAACGGCACTGCCGGCACCTACACCTACGGTTCGTACGTGAACGACTTGAAAAACACCGAATGGACACACGTAGAGCAAACACTGAATGTAACGGCCGACGGTACCTACTGCTTCGTTATCATGAACTCGAAAACCCCAGGTAAAGACGTGCTCATCGACGACGTGAAAGTAACCACCGGCGAGACAACCGTCATAAAATAACAGCGTGCTGGGAAAAGAAAAGAATAAAAAACACTTAAATATTTGGTGGGCTGCAAAATTCTTCGTAATTTTGCAGCCCATAACGTAGATTTTTAATTATAACATAAATAACATTCACTAAAATGAAAAAAGGTATTCATCCAGAAAACTATCGCCCCGTCGTATTTAAGGATATGTCCAACGGCGATATGTTCCTTACAAAGTCTACATGCAAGACCAATGATACAGTAGAATTTGAAGGCGAAACTTACCCCGTAGTAAAGATTGAAATCTCAAGCACTTCGCACCCGTTCTATACAGGTAAGAGCAAGCTCGTAGACACAGCCGGCCGCGTAGACAAGTTCATGAGCCGCTACGGTAAAGCTTCGAAGAAATAGGATATATCCCAGAGATTAAAATAAGAAAAAGGCGCGTCCGAGTAGTTGCATATACCGGCCGCGCCTTTTCCGGCTATAAAAGAAAAAGCTTATGAAAAAATTCCGCTTATCACTGATTGTACTCGCCGCAGCATTTACTTTCGCAGCCTGCGAGAACGCCGACGATGACAAACTGCCCAAAAAACCGGCGACCGAAGAAGCCGGCGACATCGGCAATACAAACAAAAACAGCACAACAGCATATCCGGATGCCGGCAGACTGGAGTTCCCAAAACTGAAGGATTATGCCAACAACGTGGTCGTAGTACACTCCACGGAGAAGTACGGTATCAACTTCTCCATAGAATGGGACAAGAAGAAACGCGCGCAGCGATGGACATGTTACCAGATGTATGACGCAAACAGCACGAAGAACTGGAACCGCAGCAACTGGGAATATACAGACAATCCTTGGGCACAGCTCAACCAGTACGACCCTTTCCAGCCCGACCCGAAACTGGACGAAAGCATACGCACCAACCTCGAAGACTACCGCCGCAGCGGATACGACAGGGGGCACATCTGCGCGTCGGCCGACCGCCTGAACTCGATGGAGGCCAACGAACAGACATTCTATCTCTCGAACATACAACCGCAGAAAAACAAATTCAATGCCGGCATTTGGGCTAAAATGGAAAACCAACTGCGCACATGGAACACAACGAAGAACTTCCGTGAAACGCTGTACGTCTGCAAAGGTGGTACAATAGACAATGCCAGCCAGATACAGGGCTACACTTCATCGGGATTGGTTGTGCCCAGATATTTCTTCATGGCCTTCCTGTGCAAGAATGGGAGCACCTATAAGGCTTTGGGATTCTGGGTGGAACACTTAGATGAAAACCATACGGGCGACGCATTAAAACAATATGCTGTAAGCATCGACGAACTTGAATCGAAAACCGGCATCGACTTCTTCTGCAACCTGGCCGACGACATAGAGAACCAAGTGGAAAAGAACATATCGCTCAGCGACTGGAAACTGCAATAGCTCCCCCAAAAAAACATAATATTTGTATGAATCATTTGGGAATCAGGCAGAAAATCATTATTTTTGCCTGACAAACGAATAGATAGTAAGAAATGAAAACAGTTTATGATTTCTCTGTCAAGGACAGAAAAGGAAAAGACGTCTCCTTGAAGGCGTATGCCAACGAAGTTTTGCTAATTGTCAACACAGCGACGAAGTGTGGGTTCACCCCGCAGTACGACGAACTGGAAAAGCTCTACGAGAAATACCACAGCCAGGGATTCGAAGTACTCGATTTCCCCTGCAACCAGTTTGGGCAACAGGCTCCCGGAACAGACGAATCGATACACGAGTTCTGCAAATTGAACTTCGGCACGGAGTTTTCCCGCTTTAAGAAAGTCAAGGTAAATGGTGACGACGCTTCCCCGCTGTTCAGGTTCCTCCAAGAAGAGAAAGGATTTGCCGGATGGGACATGGAACATCCCATAGCCCACATCCTCGACGACATGCTGACCAAGGAAGATCCCGACTACAAGCAGAAACCGGACATAAAATGGAACTTCACGAAATTCCTTATCAACAAGAAAGGAATGGTAGTGGCACGCTTTGAACCAACAGAGAAAATAGAGAACATCGCAATGCAGATTGAGGAGCTCCTTAAGGATTAAAGACGATAAGCACAAAATATGGAACACGTGAAATGCCTCATTATCGGCAGTGGCCCTGCCGGATATACAGCGGCTATCTATGCGGCACGCGCCAACCTGCAGCCTGTGGAATACTGCGGGTTGCAGCCCGGAGGCCAGCTGACCCAAACCACGACCGTAGAGAACTTCCCCGGCTACCCGAAAGGCGTCGACGGCAACCAGATGATGATGGACCTCCGCGAACAGGCCGAAAACTACGGGGCCGACATACGCGACGGCGAGATTGTGAAAGTGGACCTTTCGCATGCTCCTTACAAGGCTACCGCCGGAGACGGAACCGAACTTGAGGCCGATACGATAATCATCGCCACCGGCGCATCAGCCAAATATTTAGGCTTAGACGATGAGCGCAAATACAACGGCTTAGGCGTATCTGCCTGTGCCACCTGCGACGGCTTCTTCTATCGTAAAAAGACCGTGGCCGTCGTTGGCGGCGGTGACACGGCCTGCGAAGAGGCCATCTATCTCTCGGCACTTGCCAAAAAGGTGTATATGATTGTACGCAAGCCTTTCTTACGCGCATCAAAGGTGATGCAGGAACGCATCATGTCGACTGACAACATCGAAGTGCTCTTCGAACACAACACATTGGGGCTATATGGCGAAAACGGTGTAGAGGGCGCACACCTCGTTAAGCGCATGGGCGAGGCCGACGAGGAAAAAGTAGATATAGCCATCGACGGTTTTTTCCTCGCCATCGGCCATCAGCCCAATACCGGAATCTTCAAAGAGTGGCTCGAAACCGACGAAGTGGGCTATCTCAAGAAGATTGACGGTACACCGAAGACCAAGCTACCCGGTGTATTTGTTGCCGGCGACTGTGCCGACCCTGTTTACCGCCAAGCCATAACGGCGGCCGGCACCGGCTGCCAGGCAGCCATCGAGGCCGAGCGCTACATCAGCGAGCACCGGCTATAACGGCATAACCTGCAAAACGGGCCCCGGAAGCTTTCTTGTCAGACTTCCGGGGCTCGTTTTCATTACCGGGCATCCTTAGCCCAGCATATACGCCCAGCCCGGGATAAGCAATTAAGTTCCGCAGTAAAGGCGGAAGGGATAGCAGCCCTAAAGGAAAGCTTAGGGCAGCATATCCAGCAACTCGCCGAAATCGCCTATCAACACATCTGCCGATGCCAATTCCGCACGCGAGCCATTGCCGTAGGTAACGCCGCACGTCCTTACCCCCGCACCGGCACCCATATCGACATCGTAGCTGGTATCCCCCACCACGATAGCATCAGCAGCATCGGTACCCGTAGCTTCCAATATCCGCAATACCATATCAGGGGCAGGCTTTGCGTTCTCAACATCCGTTGCTGCAACCACCATCGAGATATAGGGCTGTAAATCCATTTCCTCCAAGAAGCCGGTCAGCGTATCGCGCCCCCGGCTACTGGCAATCGCCAGCACATACCCCCGGCGGTGCAGCTCGCAGATGGTTTCTTTCACATGTGGGAAAAGGGGCACAGCCCCCGGCACGTTGTTTTGTAAGAACAGCCTGGTGTAAGTATCCACACAACGGGTACCCATCTCCTCCGGCATCGGGATAAGCTCCGCAAACGTATTGCGCAAAGGCAAGCCAATCATCGCTGCACACTGGGCATCCGTCCGGGCCGGCAACCCCAACTGCCGGATGGTTTGCTGCATGGTTCTTACAATCAGGTGCCGGGTATCGGCCAGCGTGCCGTCAAAATCTAAAATTACTGTCTTCATATTCTGTCACTATCATGTTTATTATCAAAAAAAGCCTCGCTATCACAGCGAAGCTTTTCGTCTCAATACTTTAAAAAAACTAAATTAA
This sequence comes from Prevotella sp. UBA1378, assembly GCA_002305505.1. GTDB lineage: Bacteria > Bacteroidota > Bacteroidia > Bacteroidales > Bacteroidaceae > Prevotella. The sequence continues at coordinate 40,252 of DBRC01000025.1, forward strand.
TCAACCTAAACCTTAACCATTAAAAAAAATTCTATCTTTTTATCTATTCAAGACATCCGGAAGAATCCCTGCGACTATACCGCAGTTATCTTCTTTTTGTAAAAATATTGCAAACGTACAAATGAAAGATTTGCTTCAAATTGCCGAACGCAGTTTATTTTGTGCAAAGATACATTATTTTCCGAATTTTTATACTTGCTTTTCCATTAATTTGCATCGGTTTAATTGTTTTTTAACAATTATTCCGATAAACATCCGCTTAAAGGGGCTCTCAAGCCGTTTCTTCCCTTTTTCCCACGGAATATCCACAACCCGATGAACGTGAGCAAGCCGTTCAGCATCAATAGTTCGTAACCAAACTTATAACCGCCCAACTGCACCGCAACAGTATCGGCAACATAACACAGCACGGGCGACGCCAAGGCAACATACGGCACATAACGGTCGGCAACGGCTTCTCTCGTCAGCAGCCCGAAAGAGAAAAGCCCCAGCAGCGGCCCGTAGGTGTAAGACACCAGCGTGTATATGACATCAATGGCACTCGACGTAACAACGTACTTAAACAACAATACCAGCACGGCAAAGCCTACGCTCATCAGCAGGTGTACCCGCTTGCGCAGCCGCTCATCGCCGGGCTGATTGCGGATGTCCACGCAATAGCTCGTGGTCATCGACGTCAACGCCGAGTCGGCACTGCTGAACGAGGCCGCAACGATACCGATTGTAAACAACACCACGACCGCAGGCCCCAGTTGCCCCGTAGCCGCAAACATCGGCAGCAGCTGGTCGCCGTTCGCGGGCAATGCCACGCCCTGCTTCTGCGCCAGCATCGACAGCAATACCCCCAGCGACAGGAACAGCAGGTTAGCCGGAAGAAAGGCGCAACCGTAAGTACACATATCCTTTTGGGCATCGCGCAGCGTCTTACACGTCAGGTTCTTCTGCATTTTATCCTGGTCGAGCCCCGTCATCACAACGACAACGAAGACACCGCTAAGGAACTGCTTCCAGAAATTCTGGCGCGACACCCAATCGTCGAAAACAAACACCCGGCTCATCCCGCTGCCGGCAACCGCCGTGACCGCCTCGCCGAGGGTCATGCCCAGGGCCCCAGCCACATGCAGGATAATCAGGAACAAGGCAGCAAAGAGGCAGAGTGTCTGCAGCGAGTCGGTCCACACCAACGTCTTGATGCCGCCGCGGCAGGTATACAGCCACATCAGCGCCACCATGCCCGTAACGGTAACAAAAAACGGGATATGCAACGGTTGGAAAACGCTGTCGTGCAAAATACCGCACACCACATAAAAGGCCACGGCCGCACCGGCCATCTTCGAAAGCAGGAAGAAGCCTGCGCCGGTTTTATACGACCGCGGCCCCAGGCGTTGCCCTAAGTAACTGTAAATGGACGTCAGGTTCAGACGGTAATACAACGGCAGCAACAGGAACGCCACAGCAAGATAGCCGAAGATGAAGCCGATGCACATCTGCAGATACGTCATGCCGATAGCCGGAGCCATGCCCGGCACCGAGATAAACGTTACACCCGATATTGACGCGCCCACCATGCCGAACGCCACCATATACCAAGGCGAACAGCGGTCGGCCCGGTAGAAAGTGGCATTGGTTGCCTTCCGGCCGGTGATTCTGCTCACGGCAAAGAGCAGGCAGAAATAAGCCAAAACAGTAATGACAATCATCATAATGGGTGCAAAGATAATTATTTTTAACCGCAGAAACCACGGAAGCAGCATATTTTTAATCAAAATAATCCGCAAATCCTGCGGATTTTGGGGTTTTATGATTACCTTTGCATCATTGTATGATTTTGTAAATCACCCGACAACAACTAAAAAAGCAATGGCAAGACAAAAGAAATTCATCTTACAGGAACACGAACTTCCTACACAATGGTACAATATCCAGGCCGACATGGCGAACAAACCGCTGCCGCCGCTGAATCCGGCAACCAAGCAACCCATGACGGCAGAAGACCTGTCGCACGTATTCTCTGCCGAATGCAGCCGCCAGGAACTCGACATGGAACATGCCTGGATCGACATCCCCGGCGAGGTGCTCGATAAGTACAAGTATTACCGCTCTACCCCGCTCGTACGCGCCTATGCACTCGAGGAGGCGCTCGACACACCTGCACATATCTATTTCAAGAACGAAAGCACCAACCCGCTCGGCTCCCATAAAATCAACTCTGCCATCGCCCAGTGCTACTACTGCAAGCAGGAAGGCACCACCAACGTAACCACCGAAACCGGTGCAGGCCAGTGGGGAGCCGCCCTATCGTATGCCGCCAAGATATTCGGGCTCGAGGCTGCCGTATACCAAGTTAAGATTTCCATGCAGCAGAAACCTTACCGCAGCCTGATAATGCGCACGTTCGGGGCTGCCGTCACGGGCTCTCCCTCAATGTCTACCCGAGCAGGCAAAGATATTCTCACCAGAGACCCGATGCATCTTGGGTCGCTGGGCACCGCCATATCCGAGGCTGTAGAGCTGGCCACCACCACGCCTAATTGCAAATATACGCTGGGGTCGGTGCTGAGCCACGTCACGCTGCACCAAACCATCATCGGACTGGAAGCCGAGAAACAGATGGAGATGGCGGGCGAGTATCCCGACAAGGTAATAGCCTGCTTCGGCGGCGGTTCCAATTTCGGCGGAATCGCTTTCCCATTCATGCGCCATAACATATTGGACGGAAAGGAGACGGAGTTTATAGCCGCCGAGCCTAACAGCTGTCCGAAACTGACGCGCGGCGTGTTCCAATACGACTTCGGCGACGAGGCCGGCTACACGCCGCTGCTGCCGATGTTCACCCTGGGACACAACTTCAAGCCCTCTAACATCCATGCCGGCGGGCTGCGTTACCACGGTGCAGGCACCATCGTTTCGCAGCTCATCAAAGACAAGATGATGCATGGCGTGGATATTCCACAGCTCGAGTCGTTCGAAGCCGGAATGCTCTTCGCCCGCACTGAAGGCATCATACCGGCGCCGGAGAGCTGCCACGCCATTGCCGCTACCATCCGCGAAGCTAAGCTCTGCAAGGAGGCCGGCGAGAAGAAGGTGCTGCTGTTCAACCTCTCGGGGCATGGGCTCATCGACATGACGGCCTACGACCAGTATATCAACGGCGACTTGCAAAACTATAGCGTGAGCGACAACGAGATACGCAAAAACGTAGCCGAACTGGAACAGATTATCTGATTTTGGATTAAGGATTAAGGATTAAGGATTAAGGATTAGGGATTAGGGATTGATAGTATTTTTGGATTAGGGATATTTTGGATTACGGTCCCCCCCTGCCAAAGGAACTTGAAAACGGTTTTAGATGTACTTGACATACGCCAGTCCGATGAAATAAGAAATCGCCGTTAATTCAACAGATGATACCCTTTTGCGCTGCTGCGGCTATGCCGTTGCAGCGCAAAAATTTTACCGCCATTTTGATTTTTGGCCATTTTTCTGAGATTTTTGGCCAAAAATCTCAGAAAAATGGCCAAAAATCAAAACCGTTAGTTGCCCGTTGTCCGCCAACGGNNATATTTCTCAGATTTATAGCTATAAATCTTTTTGCCCCAATTATCCGCCTGCTGCCCCCGCTTGCCTTTAGGGCTGCAATCCCTTCGGTTTTACTGTAACACTTAACTGACATCCCTAATACGGGCAAAGGCTAATGACAGGCAAACACTGTATCACAGACAGGAAAACAAATGAAAACGCCCGGCAGCATCACTACTACCGGGCGTCAATAACCTAACAATTAATAATCAAACCTCAACGGAAGCTTAACCAATCTCTATCCGACGGGCTATCTTCTCTTTTACCTCCTCAACCTTAGGCAGGTCTACCGTCAGCACACCGTTGTCGACCCTTGCCTTGATTTCGCTCTTGTTCACATTGTCGGGCAGAATCAACGTCTGCTCAAACTTGGTGTAAGAGAACTCACGGCGCAGATAGCGGCTGTTCTTGTCTTCCTCCTTCTTCTCCTGTTTGTTCTCCATCTTTATCAAGAGGTTGCCCTCGTCATTGATGTGGACATCAAAGTCTTCCTTCTTCATCCCCGGAGCAGCCAGCTCTACGGTATATCCCTTATCCGACTCTTTTACGTTGATGGCCGGGGCCGTTGCGTTGGCTTTCGGCATGAAGTCAGTATCGAAAAAATCATTGAATACTGTCGGCAACCACGCTGAATTTCTCATAATTGGCATCATAATTTTGTCCTCCTATAATTTATTTTGTTACACATTGTTTTATTCTTGATTGCCTTGCGGCTCTCACTTATCAATATGCAAGATGCGTACCATCAACAAACATGTGCCATATTGACATAAAGGTGCGCCAATATGACACATGTTTATTGGTTCATGAATAGATTACACAGCGTTCCGGCCGCTATTGCTGATATCCATCAGCACCCCGACACCCTCTTCCACGGTTGCTACATTGGCAATCACCATCGACCGCTTACCCTTCTGTTCGCGCAAGTTGCAGCGGCGCGGATACTTGCCTATATAATCAAGTATGCGGTCGAAAGCCTCGCTCCGGTAATAGGCACTCTGCGGATTCTGCACGAAGAACAGCGTCATGCGGCCTTGCTTGAGCATGATTTTCTCACAACCGAGCTTCTTTCCCAAACGCCGCAGCGGCACAACATGCATCAACTCCTCACCTACGGCAGGCACGGGGCCGAAGCGGTCTACCAGCCGGCGGCGGTATTGCTCCAGTTCAGCGTCGGTGTTCAGGTTATCCAGCTCCCGGTAGAGCAGCATCCGCTCGCTGTCGTTGGGCACATACAGGTCGGGGAAGTACATTTCGATGTCGCTCTCCAACGCACAATCGTCGACGAAGGCATCGCCCGATATACCGTTGCGCTTAGGTTCCTCGGCATAAAGGTCGGCAAACTCATCGTTTTTCAGTTCTGCAACGGCCTGGTTCAGTATTTTCTGATAAGTCTCGAACCCCAAGTCGGCAATGAATCCGCTCTGTTCAGAGCCCAAGAGGTTACCTGCGCCGCGGATGTCCAAGTCTTGCATGGCGATATGTATGCCAGCCCCCAAGTCGCTGAAATTCTCCAGTGCTTCCAACCTGCGGCGGCTTTCAGGGTTCAGGTCGGCCAGCGGCGGAGCAAGCAGGTAGCAGAAAGCCTTCTTGTTGCCCCTGCCCACGCGGCCGCGCATCTGGTGCAGGTCGCTCAGTCCGAAGTTGTGCGCACCGTTGATGATTATCGTGTTGGCGTTAGGGATGTCGATTCCGTTCTCGACGATGGTCGTCGACAGCAGCACGTCGTAGTCGTAATTCGCGAAGTCGAAAATGACATTCTCCAGCTCCTCCGGCTTCATCTGTCCATGCCCGATGGCGATGCGGGCATCCGGTATGTATTTACGGATAATCCCTGCAAGGCGCTGGAGATCGCTGATGCGGTTGTTCACGAAATACACCTGTCCGTTGCGGCTCATCTCGAAGTTGACGGCATCGGTAATGATTTCCACCCCGAATGTATGTATCTCCGTTTGTATGGGATAGCGGTTGGGCGGCGGTGTCTGTATGACGCTCATGTCGCGTGCGCCCACCAGCGAGAACTGCAGCGTGCGCGGTATCGGCGTGGCCGACATCGTCAGCGTATCGACATTGGTTTTCATCTGGCGCAGCTTTTCCTTGGTAGACACGCCGAACTTCTGTTCCTCGTCGATGATGAGCAGTCCGAGGTCCTTAAACTTCACCGCTTTCCCTATCAACTTATGCGTTCCAATCAGGATGTCAACCTTTCCGTCCGCAAGGTCGTGCAGAAGCTCCTTCGCCTGTTTGGGCGAGCGGGCCCGGGTAAGGTAATCCACCCGCACGGGCAGGTCTTTCAGCCTCCCCTTGAACGTCTGGTAATGCTGATAGGCCAGCACGGTGGTAGGCACCAGCACAGCCACCTGCTTCGAGTCGCACGCCGCCTTGAAAGCCGCGCGCACAGCCACTTCGGTCTTGCCGAAACCCACGTCGCCGCACACCAAGCGGTCCATCGGGCGGCTGCTTTCCATGTCGGCCTTCACGTCGTTGGTCGCCTTCAGCTGGTCGGGGGTATCCTCATAGAGGAAGCTGGCCTCGAGCTCGTGCTGCATGAAGGTGTCGGCGCTATAAGCATATCCTTTCTCCTTGCGGCGGGCGGCGTAGAGCCGTATGAGGTCGCGTGCAATGTCCTTTATCTTTGCCTTCGTGCGCTCCTTGAGCCGTTCCCACTGGCCGGTGCCCAGATGCGACAGCCGCGGCGGCTCGCCGTTGTCCTGCGCCTTGTATTTGCTCACCTTATATAATGAATGTATCGAGACGTAAATCGAGTCGCCATTCTGATACTGTATCTTTATCATCTCTTGGTAGCCGTCGCCCTGCGGCATGCGCACCAAGCCGCCAAACTTGCCTATCCCATGGTCGACGTGCACCACGTAATCGCCCATCTCGAACTGCTGTATCTCTTTCAGTGTCAGCGCCACCTTGCCGCTGCGCGCCTTGTCGCTCTTCAGGTTGTACTTGTGGAAACGGTCGAATATCTGATGGTCCGTAAACAGGCATGCGCGCATGTCGTCATCTGCAAACCCCTCGTGTAGCGTCCTATCCACCGGGGTAAAAGGCGTCCCCGCCAATATTTCCTTCAAGCGCTCGGTCTGCTTGGCACTGTCGGCCAGGATATACAGCCGGTAGCCCTTCAGCCGGAAATCCTCAAGCGACTGCTTCAGCAGGTCGAAGTTTTTATGGAACAGCGGTTGCCGCGAAATATTGAAACGGATGGAGACATCGGGCTGCTGAGCCGGGCGGTGGCCTATATCGATGCGCCTGAACCCGGCGGCATCCTTCGTAAACTGCGGCCCGCTGACCAGCTGCACCTCCTTCCGCATCTCGTCCATAATCTCCTGCTGCACAGCCTCCGCAGCCCCTTCCATCCGCTCTGCAACCGCCTGCTGCGAGAACCCTTCCTGATAGGTACGGTCGATGGCGTCGCGCACAAAGTGGAAGTCTTTCGTCACCAGCACGCAGTCTTCTGGCATAAACGCCAGAAAGGGTATGCGGTCGGCGGCCATCTGTGCCAGTTCCGGAACGATTTCCACCGTATCGCGCTTGTCGCGCGAGAGCTGGCTTTCCACCTCGAACGTGCGCACCGAGTCGATGTCGTCGCCGAAGAAGTCGATACGGAAAGGGTATTCGCTGCTGTACGAGAACACATCGAGTATCGACCCGCGCAGGGCGAACTGCCCCGGCTCGTATACATAATCCACCTCGCGGAAACCGAACCCGCGCAGGGCAGCGGTAAGCGAATCGACGCTGACGGTCTGTCCGAGCCGCAGTTTCAGCGTGCGGCTGTCGAGCTGCTTGCGCGAAACAACCAGTTCGGCCACCGCTTCGGGGTAAGTGACGATGCTCAACGCCGCCCGGCTCTCATCCCCCACCCTTGCCAGCACCTCGGTACGCAGTATCTCGCTTGCCGCATCGCGTTGCCCGTACTTCACGGCCCGGCGGTAGCCCGACGGGAAGAAGAGCACGTTGCGGTCGCCCTGTATCTGGCAGAGGTCGTGGTAGAAATACCCTGCCTCGTCGGCATCCTGCAAGATAAAGAGCAACGTAGGGGAACACCTTTCGGCAAGAGCGCCGAACACCATCGGGGCTGACGAAGACAAAAGCCCCTCAAGGAAAATGGTTTTCAACGAAACATTTTCCACTGCCTGTGCCAATGCCTCCACTTGGGGCGACTTGGCGTACATTGACTGTAATTCCTGTATATTCATCTCGAATTGCAAATGCAAAGATAAGCTGCACTCGGGCTTAAAGAGTAAGCTCTCATGCCGCTCGTCCGCATTATCTTATGCAAAGGTAGTCATTTTTTTTTAGCACGTGATACAAGGATTAAAAGGATTTTAAGTTTAAAAAAGAAAAAAACACCATGATACACGCCGCCCGTCTCGAAAATTGATTATCTTTGCATAACATTTTAAATAAATCTCTTGATTATGCACGAAAGCGACAGTATTGTAATCATACCGACGTACAACGAGAAAGAGAACATGGAGAAGATTATCCGTGCCGTTTTCTCGCTGGGGAAATGTTTCCATATCCTGGTTATCGACGACGGCTCGCCCGACGGGACGGCACAGATTGTACACCGGCTGATGGACACCGGATTTGCCGACCGCCTCTTCATCATCGAGCGTAGCGGGAAACTGGGCTTGGGCACTGCTTATATCACGGGATTCAAGTGGGCCTTGGAGCATGGTTACGACTATATCTTCGAGATGGATGCCGACTTCAGCCACGACCCGAACGACTTGCCGCGCCTCTATGCCGCCTGCCATGACGAGGGCTACGACGTGGCCATCGGCTCGCGCTACGTAAGCGGCGTGAACGTAGTGAACTGGCCCATCGGCCGCGTGCTGATGAGCTATTTCGCGTCCAAGTACGTGCGGCTGGTTACGGGCTTTAAGGTGAACGACACGACGGCAGGATTCAAATGCTACAAGCGCCGCGTGCTGCAGACCATCGAACTGGATAAGATCCGCTTCAAAGGCTATGCGTTCCAGATAGAGATGAAGTTCACCGCATATAAAATCGGGTTCAAGATAAAGGAGGTTCCCGTCGTCTTCGTCAATCGGCGTGAAGGCACGTCGAAGATGAGCGGCGGCATCTTCGGCGAAGCATTCTTCGGCGTGATGCAGTTGCGGTGGCACGGCTGGACACGCAAATACCCCCCGCTGCCGGTCTGAAAGACAGCCCCCTTGTTTCCCCCATGGTTTACCGGGGTGAACTAATAAAGTAGCCGGTGTATGTAACACGATAAAGCCGCCGCCTCGAATATCCATCAAGGCGGCGGCTTATATCATGCAGGATTGTTTTTCTTATTGCGCTGTGACAGTCTCGTCGATGTCAGCCTTATACCATTGCTGCCCGCTGGTACCGCCCGATGTCACCCAATTAATGAAGTCGGTGTTCACGGTTGTTATCGCTACCCGTTCGTTAGGCCAGTTGTAACTTTCCCCAGGCACGCAGACACCCCATACGAAGTTGTCGGCCGTATAGAATTTATCCAATTGCTCGCTGCCGCTGGAAACAGCCTTGTCCGTCATGGAAAAGTTTTTCAAGTGTATCTCCTTGCGGCTGGCGCTGCCGTCATCATTGACTGTGATGAAGAAGTTCACCTTATCGAAAGCGAGGTCGGTAGAGTGGATGCCCGCAGGTATCGAGAGTTTTCCGTTTACCGTCTTATAATACGCCGCCGAGCGGTTGGTACTCACGTTCACGTATTTGCCGCCTAACAGTTGTGCTATGTTGTCGTTCAGTTTCACCACCAGTTTGCTTTGTCCGCTCTCCAAGGCTATACCGCTGGCCTCGGTCAGCGTAGCGGCGCCGCTGGACACATTATCCAACTGTACGTATGCCCCCAAAGCGTTTTCAGCCCCCACAGCCATAAACGTGGCAGTGATGTCGGCCGATGTCAGCAGGATATTCCTTGCTTCGCTTTCCGATGTCGCCATTCCTTCACCGTAAGCCGTAATAACCAGCTTCACTACGGCATCGTTCATATCGTAGTCGCCGAATTTGGGCCACTGATCTTCCATGGCATAAATGCCCGAAAAGGTCACGGCGTACTGGTAGTTCACTGGCTGCGGTGCGGGCGGTGTTTCCTCGTGCCCGGGGTTACACTCCGTTGCCGGGATGTTCACGCCCGTATTGTTCACGTCGCTGGTAAGCAGCGCACCGTCGGCAGTCGTCACGTTCAAGTCGCCGCTATAGTTGTCGCAAGCCACTACGAGGTTCCCCTTGTAATGCGGATACTGGCTTGTACCCACAGCTGCAGCCCCTTCGGTTGTGGCACAGTTCATGATCAGCAGGGCTTTCTCGGTACCTACACCGGTGAACACGCCATTGTCATATTTATACGTGGCCGTTCCGTTTACCTTGAACAGGGCCCCGTTGCGCAGGTTCACGCCGCCCTTGGTCATCAGCAAGTCGTTGGTAACTACGCTTCCGCCCGCATCTACTGTAAACATGGCATACACTTCCATCTTATTGGTCACTGTGAGCTGGCACTTGTTAAGCACGTTCACGGGCTGGGCTTTCTCGGCATAATTGAAGTTGCGGGTTGTCCATTTCCCCTCGTTCACCCATACCGGATAGGTGGCACTAATGTGCGTCATGTCCGTGACATTCATCGTCCCGAAGTTGTACACGTTGCCCGCCCGGTCATTTCTTACCTCGTTAAACTCGTCGGTCGTCGTTTGGCCGTCGTTGATGAAAAAACTGGTTCCGTAGAAAGTAAGCTTGCCTTCGTTGTCCCTTGAACAGTTGAGCACGCCCGAATCCAAGTTGTAGAGCACCGCATTGTTGTCTGCCTCGATAAGGCGCACATTGACTGTACCGCGGTTATAAATGCCGCATTCACCTTTCAAGCCGATTTCCGGATAATCGCCGGTCTTGGCCAGTTCCCCTCCTTCACAGACATAAATGGTCTGCTTGGTATTTTCCAGAATCCAACGCCATTTCGTATCCATCGTCAGTTTTGCGCCGGGCAGGATATAAATCTTTACATTATCGCCCGTGATGAAAGCGTTGTTGCGCAAGGTAACATTCCCTGTAACATACAGGTTGACGTTGTTTCCCGATACAGCCGTCACGTTGCCGTCGAGGATATAATTGCCGGCTGCAGTGACATGGGTAACCGTTTGTGCATCTGCCGGAGCGGCCGTAGGAAAGTCGTTGGCTGCAGGGGCTGCCGGCAGCGTGTAATCGGATTTAGCACGGCGCATCTGCTTTGCGGCCGAAGCCGTGTACGTCTCATTAAAATCGATTGAGGCCGTTTCTCCTTCGATGGCCGCCGACTTCACCAGCTTTGCTCCCGTAGGCGTTGTCTGCCTTACAAAAAGGGTATTTGCCCCTTTACCTATTTCTACTGCAGCAAAGAAGCTCTTTGTTCCAGTCGCCGTACCTTGTGCCAGCAACGTCGCGTCTTTGTTCGTTATAACCTGAGTTCGGGATAAGAAA
>DBRC01000063.1 GCA_002305505.1 Prevotella sp. UBA1378
ATTGATTTTATCCCGAACTCAGGTGTCTTTACCTTGTTTTTGATACATTTTTCAAAGTTTCTGAAACAAAAAAAAGAAGGCTGTTGGAAGATTTATGGTAATTTTGCAAACAGAAAACTTAAAACGCTAATCCCGCAAACGGGAAAGACGATTGCAGCGGCCGCGTGGGCAGCGCCGGCATAGCCGGTCGGCGGATGGGGGCATCCGGAATCGTTTTAGCTTTCTGGCAGGTATAGACTTGAAACACAGGTTATATGAAGTTATATTTAGTTACATTCTTATTGGTAGTTAGTAGTAGTATTTCTGCCGTCGAGGTGACGGAGCAGCGGCTCGGCAGTCTCGGCGGTAATTTATGCGTTGGCTCCGTAGGAGGCACTCCTGCCGGCGGTACGTTCTGTAACCCGATGATATTTGCCGACGTGCCCGACCCGGACATCATCCGCGTGAGTGATACATATTATATGGTGAGCACCACGATGCACTTCTCTCCCGGCTGCGGAATCATGAAGAGCAAGGACCTCGTGAACTGGGAAATATGCAATTATGCCTATGACGAGATAGACGAAGGCGACCGCTTCCGCCTTCAAAACGGGCAGAACGACTACGCGCAGGGGTCATGGGCGGCAAATCTGCGCTACGACCATTATGATAAGATGTACTATCTGATAATGACCTGTAATACAACGGGCAAGACTTATTTCTACGTAACCGATGACATTGAGCACGGACGTTGGCATTGCTCCACCACGGACAAGTGTTACGACCCGGGACTGCTTTTCGAGGACACAGGTAAGGAGATGAAGAAATATGTGCTTCATCCCGCCGATACTTTCGACGACCACGCGATGTATTTGCGCGAAATGAAGGTTGACAAGCAGTGGAACGTAACCGTGGGCCCCCGCCGTAAAATCATCGACTATGCCAATCTGGAGAATCCCGCCCGCGGCCTGCGTGCCGAGGGCTATCACGGCTATAAGATAGGCGCATACTATTACATCTTCATGATTCAGGGGTGTGACGGGCAGCGTCAGGAAATCGTATGGCGGAGCAAGGATCTGATTGACGGGCATTGGGAAGGCCGGCTCGTCTTTGGCGGCGAGATGGTCGACGGCAACGGGAATACGGTGATGAAGACCAACGGCATTGCGCAGGGCGGTGTGGTGCAAACGCCTGAGGGGGAATGGTGGTGTTTCCTCTTCAAGGATTACGGTGCACTCGGGCGTATGCCTGTATTGTTGCCAATGCGGTGGAGCGACGACGGATGGCCCGTCGTGGGATACGACGGAAGAACCACACCGTATTGCGTGAAACTGAAGCAGAAGGGCAGCATCTCCATCGTACAGTCCGACGGGTTTGATGTATGGAAACCCCGGAAGAGCTACTCCCGTTTCGGTTCATGGAAACCCGGCTTGAAACTCTGCTGGCAATGGAACCATATTCCCGATAACAGCGGCTGGTCGCTCACCCAGCGGAAAGGATGGCTACGGCTCACTGCCACTTCGCTTGCCCACAATATCCGCGACGCAAGGAACACGCTGACTCAGCGTGCCTTCGGCCCCGTATGCTCCGGGAGGACGCTGCTTGATGCTTCCGGCCTGAAAGACGGCGACTGGGCTGGCCTTGCCTCGTTCCAGAACCGCTATGGCTTTGTGGGGGTGAAGCGCGAGAGCGGCCGCCTGTTCATCGTGATGCACCGTGCTGCCCGGAAGGGGGATGCTGACGGAGAGGAGGCGGCCCGCCTGCCTCTCATGCAGACGAAGGTTTACCTCCGTACCGACATGGACTTCCGTAACCTCACCGACAAGGCCCGCTTTTCTTACAGCCTCGACGGCGAGCACTGGCTTCCCATCGGTGACACGCTGCAGATGCATTACGACTGGCCTGATTTCTGCGGTTACAGGTTCGCTCTCTTCCATTACGCTACGCAGCAGACGGGCGGCGTTGCTGATTTCGATTTTTTTCACGTAAACTAATCAATCTTTTTTAAATAAACATGAAGAAAACGTATATTCTGCTATTGACCTTTTTCGTTGCCGGCATACTGAAGGCACAGAATCCTTACTTACCCTTGTGGGAGCATCTGCCCGACGGCGAGCCCCGCGTGTTTGAAGACCCCGACCGGCCGGGAAAGTACAGGGCATATATCATCGGCTCGCACGACATCACCTATACGGCCTATTGCGGCAACGACATCCGTATGTGGTCGGCACCGGTAGATGACCTGACACAGTGGCGCGACGAAGGACCCATCTTCTCGTGGTTCGTCGACGGGCAGTGGGATACTATGTTCGCTCCCGACCTCGTGGAGGTGAAAGACCGGGCCACGGGTAAGAAGACCTATTACCTCTACCCCCATTCACGCGGGCACCGCCGCATAGCGATGGTATGCAAGAGCGACCGCCCCGACGGGCCGTTCACGCCGGTAAACCTGACGGCCGACGGGAGGCAGTGCGTCGGCGGTTCGCTGATAGGCTTCGACCCCTCGGTGTTCGTAGAGCACATCACCGACAAGCGCGATCCCGACTACGGCCGTGGCTTCCGTGCCTACGTCTTTTACGGCTTCCGCCATTCTACGGCCTACGAGCTCGACCCCGACAACATGTATTCCGTGCGACCGGGCACCAAGGTCCACGATTATTTCATTCCGGCCAGCGACAGCTACGGCGTGGTGCGCGACCCGGAAGGAACCGAATATCCCGCGCTTTATAAAGGCCAGAACCCCGGCGAGTTCAATTTCTTCGAAGCGTCGAGCATCCGGCAGGTGGGCAATAAGTACGTAATGGTGTTCTCCGGTTACAGCGGGCCCGACTACGGGATCGCTTCTACCAATTCGGCGCTGCGCTATGCCTACGGCGACTCTCCGCTGGGGCCGTGGCGTTCAGGCGGCGTACTGGTCGACTCGCGCGGCGTGGTGCCGAACGAGGACGGCTCACACCTCGTCGGTACCAACGCGGCTCATAACACCCACGGTTCGCTGCAGGAAATCAACGGTCAGTGGTATGTGTTCTACCACCGCCCGCCGCGCGGTTTCGGCAATGCCCGCCAGGCCATGGTGGCTCCGGTGAAGATCGTGTGGGACAAGAAGAAGGTGGCCGACGGAGGAAAGGTACGTATCGTGGCCTACGACCCGTATGCGAAGAATAACGCGTGGACGGCCAAGGCCGCCGACGGAACGGAATATACCGGTGCGGAGGTGACGAGCGAGGGCTTCCAGCTCTTCGGTCTGCCGCCTTACCAGTATTATTCTGCGGGCATCGCCTGCTACCTGTCGGGCGAGGGGAGCAATGCATGGATGCAGGACAATCACGACGTGTGGAGCAACCACATGGACCTGAAGGGCATAACCCGTGGAGGCATCGTGGGGTTCAAGTACTTCGGCTTCGGCGGATTGGCTAAAGATGCGAAGGGTATAAAGGCATTCGAGGGTACGCGGAAGAACGACGGCACCGTAATCCGGCTCGACCTTACACCGAACGGCAAGACGCCCGTACGTATCCGCGTGATGCTCGACGGGCCGTATGACAACCCGGTATGGAAGGGGAAGCAAATTGCTGTAATTGACGTGCCGGCCGGTGTGCCTGCCTTGCCCGGCAGCTTTCAGGCGGCCGTGCCTGCCGTGGAAGGACTGGTGGGCAAGCACGCCGTTTATCTGGTGGCCGACGGCGGGGCTTTCGACCTGCATGGCATCGGGTTCGCCAAGCCGGGCACCGCATGCGAGCGCCCCGTGGTGCCTGCTGTCTCCATCACGGCCGACGGCAAGCAGCTCAATATCCCTGCAATGCCCATACGCTGCACCAATCAGAACGGTCTGACGGATGCCATCCGCTATCAGGTATATGCTCCGCTGAAGAGCGGTTCGGAACTGAAGGTTACGGCCTCCGATCCGTCGGTGCAGACCGAGGTGAGCCGGATAGTGGAGGGACGTGCCACGGTGAAATGCACCTACCGGGGACAGACGAAGATTTACTTGATAAACTGATAAAAAAAGAAAGCGATGAGGCGAATAACGGAAATCCTGCTGGCTGCATTGCTTGCAGCGCTCCCGTTTAAGGGGGTAAAGGCTGATGCCGACCGTAACTTCTATATATACCTCTGTTTCGGGCAGTCGAACATGGAGGGGGCGGCGAAGGCGGAGCAGCAGGACATGACGGGCGTGGACGAGCGCTTCCTGATGATGGCGGCAGTAGACGACGCACAGCGGGGCCGGAAGGCGGGCGAATGGTATAAGGCCCTGCCGCCGCTCTGCCGCGCGAACACAGGGCTGACCCCTGTCGATTATTTCGGGCGCACGATGACGGCCGCACTACCCGACAGCATACGCGTGGGGGTGATAACCGTGGCCATCGGCGGCATACGTATCGAGGGCTTCATGCCCGACAGCATCGGCGCTTACGTGAAGCACTATGCTCCCGACTGGATGAAGGGCATGCTCGCCGCCTACGGCAACAATCCCTATGAAAGGCTGGTGACACTGGCCCGCAAGGCGCAGCAGGCCGGTATAATCAAGGGCGTGCTGATGCATCAGGGCGAGTCGAACACGGGCGATGCGCAATGGGCTGCCAAGGTGCAGACCGTCTACGGGCGCTTGCTGGGCGACCTGGGCCTGAATCCCGTGGAGGTGCCGCTGCTGGCGGGCGAGGTGGTTCGGGCTGGCGGCGAGGGGCGCTGCATAGCGATGAACAAGCAGATAGGTCTGCTGCCGCAGACAATCCATACGGCGCACGTCGTTTCGTCGGAGGGTTGTCCCAACGGTCCGGATAAACTGCATTTCGATGCGGCGGGCTACCGCGAGTTGGGCCGCCGCTACGGGGCGAAGATGCTCTCGCTGCTGGGCTATGACAGCGGCAGTCGCGCGGAGGTTCCTGCCGACGCAGTGACGGCGGAAACAACCGTCCCGGGCAATGAATTCCCGAAAGTGGACAAGCATCGCCGTGCTTATTTCCGTATCCACGCTCCCGAAGCCGGGAAGGTGCAGGTGGATATCTGCGGGAAGGTGTACGATATGCAGCGTTCACCCGAGGGGGTGTGGACGGGCGTTACCGATACGCTTGCCGTGGGTTTCCATTATTATTTCCTGAAGGTGGACGGTGTTTCGGTGGTCGACCCGGCCACCGAGACTTTCTTCGGCTGCCACCGGCAGGCGGGGGGCATCGAGATACCCGAGGGCACGGAGGGCGACTACTACCGTCCGCAGCCGGAAGTGCCCCGCGGCGCGGTGCGCAGCGTGTATTACTATGCCACGGCTACCGGCGAGTGGCGGCATGCCATGGTCTATACTCCTGCAGGCTACGAGAAGGGCAAGAGGCGTTACCCTGTGCTCTATCTGCAGCACGGTATGGGAGAAGACGAGACGGGATGGAGCAAGCAGGGGCGCATGCAGCACATCATGGACAACCTTACGGCCTGCGGCGAGGCTGTGCCGATGATTGTGGTGATGGAGAGCGGCGACGTGAAGGTGCCTTTCCGGGGCGGCGACAACCGGGCAGGGCGTTCTGCCTACGGCGCCAGCTTCTACAAGGTGATGATAACCGACCTCATACCCTATATCGACTCTCACTTCCGTACGCTCAAAGGACGTGCCCACCGCGCAATGGCGGGCCTGTCGTGGGGAGGCCATCAGGCGCTCGACCTCGTGATGGCCAACCGCGATAAGTTCGCATGGATGGGTGCCTTCAGCGGAGCCATCTTCGGGCTCGATGTAGACAAGTCATACGGAGGCGCCTTCAGGCGTGCATCCGGCTTTAACCGCGATATCCGTTACTTCTTCCTCAGCTGCGGCAGCGAAGAAAACTTCGGCACGGGGCGGTTGGCCGAAACGCTCCGCTCGGCCGGTGTCAGTGTCGATTACTATGTGTCGCCCGGCACTCATCATGAGTGGCTCACGTGGCGCCGCAGTCTCCGTCAGTTCGTCCCGCATTTGTTCAAATAGTGAAAAATGATGAAAACAGTTATCTCACTTATTCTTTGCACCGCTGCCGCGGCAGCGGTGCAAGCCCAGCAGCACAAGTTATGGTACAGTCAGCCTGCAAGGCACTGGCTGGAAGCCCTGCCTATAGGCAACTCCCATTTGGGGGGAATGGTGTACGGCGGCATCGATACGGAAGAAATACAGCTGAACGAGGAAACGTTCTGGTCGGGTTCGCCTTACAACAATAACGCACCGGAAGCCAAGGAGCATCTGCAGGAGGTGAGGGAACTTATCTTCGAGGAGAAGGAGAAGGAGGCTCACGCCCTCTTAGACCGCCACTTCGTGAAGGGACCTCACGGCATGCGCTTCCTGCCGCTGGGCTCCGTGAAGCTTTCGTTTAGCCATCAGGGTGCTGCGGAAAGGTATAGAAGGGAACTCGACTTGGCCACGGCCCTCGCCACTACGCGCTATGTGGCCGGAGGCGTGGCTTACGAACGGACGGTCTTTGCCTCGCAGGCCGACAATGCGATTGTCGTGCACCTGAAAAGCAGCGAGAGGGGGGCGCTGGCCTTCGGCGTTGGTTTCGACAGCATGCTGGGACTGACCAAGACGGCGAAGGGACGCCAGCTCACCGCTCTCGTGCGCAATGTGGAGCAGGAGGGCGTTGCCGCCGTGCTTACGGCGGAATGCCGCATAGAGGTGCAGGCCGACGGTAAGGTTGCGGCCAATGGGCAGGGCATCAGTGTGACCGGCGCTACGGCGGCTACGCTCTATATCGTGGCGGCCACGAACTACGTGGACTATCAGGATGTAAGCGGCGATGCGGTGCGGCGCAACCGACTGTCGCTGGACGCAATCCACGGTAAGAGTTACCGGAAGTTGCTCGGCAGGCATTTGAAGAAATACCGCGGGCAGTACGGCCGCGTTTCGCTAACGCTGCCGAAGACAGAGAGTTCTGCGCTGGAGACAGACAAGCGCCTCGCGGCTTTCGCACAGGACGGCACCGACCTCGACTTGGTGTCGCTGATGATGCAATACGGGCGCTATCTGCTCATCTCGTCGTCGCAGCCGGGCGGTCAGCCGGCTAATCTGCAGGGGGTGTGGAACGATAAGCGGAATGCTCCGTGGGACTCGAAGTACACCATCAACATCAACACCGAAATGAACTACTGGCCGGCGCTCACCGCCAACCTTGCCGAAACGCAGATGCCGCTTTTCTCGATGCTGCGCGACCTCAGCCGCACGGGGGCGGAGACCGCAAGGCGGATGTACGGCTGCCGCGGGTGGGTGGCGCATCATAATACCGACCTGTGGCGTATCGCCGGGCCGGTAGACGGCACGACGTGGGGTATGTTCCCCACGGGCGGGGCATGGCTCACCACCCATATTTGGCAGCACTATCTCTACACGGGCGACCGGGGCTTCCTTGCTGATTATTTCGATGTGATGCGCGGCGCAGCCGATTTCCTGCTCGACTATTTGCAGCTGCATCCGCAGTACGGATGGCTGGTTACCGTGCCCACTGTATCGCCTGAGCACGGCCCACAGGGAAAGGGCACCACCGTCACGGCAGGCTCGACGATGGACAACCAGATAGTGCTCGACGTGCTGAGCCAGACGCTGCAGGCCATGCAGGTGCTGGGAAAGGCCGACGATGCTTATGCCCGGAGGCTGAGGGAGGCCATTGCCCTGCTGCCGCCGATGCAGATTGGCCGCCATGGCCAGTTACAGGAGTGGCTCGCTGATGCCGATAATCCTAATGACGAGCACCGGCACATCTCCCATCTCTACGGACTTTATCCGTCGAACCAGATTTCGCCTTATTCGCATCCCGAACTGTTTACTGCTGCTGCCACTACCTTGCGGCAGCGGGGCGACATGGCTACGGGCTGGAGCCTCGGGTGGAAAATCAACTTCTGGGCGCGGATGCTCGACGGCAACCATGCCTTCCGGATAATCAAGAACATGCTCCATCTGCTGCCCGACGACGGTGCTGCGGACGAATATCCCGACGGGCGTACCTATCCCAACCTTTTCGATGCCCATCCGCCGTTCCAGATTGATGGCAACTTCGGGTGCACGGCAGGTATTTGCGAGATGCTGTTACAGAGCCACGACGGGGCTGTGCACCTGCTGCCGGCCTTGCCCGACGACTGGCACGAGGGCGAGGTGAAAGGACTGCAGGCCCGTGGCGGTTTTACGGTTGACATCAGCTGGCACCGGGGGCTACCGCAGAAGGTCATCGTCAGTTCCCGTCTCGGCGGAACGCTCCGTCTGCGTTCTTACTGGCCGCTGAAAGGCAAGGGCCTGAAGCCGGCCTCGGGCCCTTGTCCCAATCCGCTTTTCGCACCTGCCACAGTAAAGCAGCCCTTGCGTTCGGCCGAGCTGTCGGCATCCAAGGTATTACCCGTGAGGAAGGTGTACGAGTATGACATAGATACCAGTGCAGGGCAGACGCGAGTGTACCGATTAACAGATTAACCGATTAACAGATTAACCGATTAACAGATTAACAGATTAACAGATTAACCGATTAAAGTAGCAGATTGTGGTATTAAACCGTAATCCCTAATCCCTAATCCCTAATCCAACTACTATCAGAGAATAGCTTTCAAAAAACAACGGGGGGCGAAGCCAATGGCTTCGCCCCCCCCCCATGAGTGTTAATGCAATATCTTATTCTTCAGTTTTCTGCTCTGCAGCGCGGAAACTCGGGAGGTCCTCCACGATGAAGTTTTTGATGTAGTGGGCCTTGCCGATAACATCCTCTTCCGACATGCGTACATACACGTTGGCGCTCTTGTTGAACAGCTCGGGAGCGCGCGTTGCGTCGTCGAGGATGAGGAGCGACATGATAATCTCCGCAGTCATGTCGTAAAGGCGGCGGCTGAGGAAATCCAGGGCCTCCTGGCTGTTCAGCTCCTTCGTGTAGTTGATGGCCTGCTCGTAGAGCTCCGTCATCTTCTCTACACGTACTTTCAGCGGGCGCAGCTCTTCAGCCACCTCAGCCGTAAGCATGTCCTTGATGAGCGCGAGGTACGTGCCGTTGGTGATGTAGCGGATGGCAGCTACCACCTGGAGCTGCGTGGTACCTTCGTAGATGGAGAAGATGCGCGCATCGCGGTAGAGGCGCTGACTCTTGTACTCCATGATGAAACCCGAACCGCCGTGGATGCTGATGGCATCGTAGGCGTTCTGGTTAGAGTATTCCGAGTTCATGCCCTTGGCCAGCGGTGTGAAGGCATCGGCCAGGCGTGTATACTGCTTCATCTCCTGGCGCTCCTCCGGCTCCAGCTTGCGGTCGCGCTGGATGTCCTCGAGCGCCTTGTAGAGGTCTACGTAGCGGGCTGTCTGGTACAGCAGGCTGCGGCCGGCATCAAGCTTCGCCTTCATGCGGCTGAGCATATCGTATACGGCGGGGAACTCGATGATTTTCTGTCCGAACTGCGCACGCTCCTTGGCATAGGCAAGGCCTTCGTTGTAGGCTTCCTGCTCTACGCCAACGCTCTGTGCGGCGATACCCAGGCGGGCACCGTTCATCAGAGCCATCACATACTTAATCAAGCCGAGCTTGCGGTCGCCGCAGAGTTCGGCCTTGGCATTCTTGTAAGTAAGCTCACAGGTAGGCGACCCGTGTATGCCCAGCTTGTGCTCGATATGGCGGACGTCTACGCCACCTTGGTTCTTGTCGTAGATGAACATCGACAGTCCGCGTCCGTCTTTTGTGCCTTCCTCGGAACGGGCCAGTACGAGGTGGATGTCGGAGTCGCCGTTGGTGATGAACCGTTTAACGCCGTTCAGGCGCCAGCACTGCTCTTTTTCGTCGTAAGTAGCTTTCAGCATCACGCGTTGGAGGTCGGAACCGGCATCCGGCTCCGTCAGGTCCATCGACATGGTCTCGCCGGCGCAAACGCGCGGGATGTATTTCTGGCGCTGCTCCTCCGAGCCGAACTCGTAGAGCGTGTCGATGCAACTCTGCAGGCTCCAGATGTTCTGGTAGCCGGCATCGGCAGCCGAAACCACCTCGGAGAGCATGGAGAACACGATGTTAGGCAGGTTCAGGCCACCGTAACGGCGCGGCATGGAAATGCCGTGCAAGCCAGCCTTGCGGGTGGCGTCGAGGTTCTCGAAGGTTTTCGAGGCGTAAATCATGCGCCCGTTTTCGAGGTGTGGGCCTTCGATGTCAACGCTTTCCGAGTTAGGCTCGATGATGTTTGCTGCCACGTCGCCCGTGATGTCCAGGATGCGCTTGTAGTTCTCGATGGCATCCTCGTAATCGACGGGGGCATCGGCATAGTTCTTTGCGTCTTCGAAACCTCTTTCCTTGAGTTCAACGATGCGCTTCATCAAGGGATGATTGAGGTGGAACCCGATTTCGGGATGGTCGCTATAATAGTTTGCCATGATTTATTTGCTGTTTTGTTTGTAATACTTGATTAACTTTGGAACTACTTCCTCTACAGTACCGTTGATGACGTAGTCGGCAATCTTATTGATAGGGGCATCGGGGTCGTTGTTCACGGAGATGATGATACCCGAATCCTGCATGCCGGCTATATGCTGTATCTGTCCGGAGATACCGCAGGCGATGTACACTTTAGGATGAACGGTAACACCTGTCTGGCCTATCTGGCGGTCGTGGTCACAGAAACCGGCATCGACGGCTGCGCGGCTGGCGCCCACTTCGCCGTGCAGCACCTTAGCCAAGTCGAACAGCAGGGCGAAGCCTTCCTTCGACCCCATTCCGTAGCCGCCGGCCACGACAATCGAACTGCCTTTCAGGTTGTGCTTGGCGGCCTCTACGTGGTGGTCGAGCACTTTTACGACGAAAGCCTCGGCAGATACATAGTGGCCCACTTCAGGATACACCGTTTCTTTCCTGGCCGGGCCGTCATAAACGGCTTTCTGCATCACGCCGCTGCGCACGGTGGCCATTTGCGGGCGATGGTCGGGGTTAACGATGGTGGCTACGATGTTGCCGCCGAAAGCCGGGCGTATCTGATAGAGCAACTGTTCGTATACCTTCTTGTTCTTCTTGTCTTCGTAAGTGCCGATTTCCAGTTGTGTACAGTCGGCTGTCAGACCGCTGGTGAGCGATGAAGATACGCGCGGGCCGAGGTCGCGGCCGATGACGGTGGCGCCCATCAGGCAGATTTGCGGTTGCTCCTCTTCGAAGAGCTTCACCATGATGTCTGTATGCGGAGCCGATGTGTAGGGGAAGAGCCCCTCGCCATCGAACACAAAGAGTTTGTCTACACCATAAGGCAGAATCTGGTCTTCCACCTTGCCCTTGACACCGGTACCGATGACAATGGCATGGAGCTCTACCCCCAGTTCGTTGGCCAGTTTGCGGCCTTTAGTAAGCAGCTCCTGTGAAACTTCGGCAACGATAGTGCCTTCGATTTCGCAATATACAAAAACGTTGTTCATAAGTCTTAACCAATAATCTTCTCGTCCAACAATTCCTTAATCAGACTCTCCACGTCGGCATCGCTGGCCGTGAGCGTCTTGCTCTCTTTTGCTTGGAACACAATGTTCTGCACGGTTTTCACCTTGGTGGGCGAACCGCTCAGGCCGCACTGCTGTGCATCCCCCTCAACATCGGCTACCGACCACTGGTTCAGGGTCAGGTAAGGACGTTCTTCGTAGAGATTGGCGCGTGGCTGGTCGGCTGTGCGCTCCATCGGGCATGTGGCATATTTGTATTTCATCACCAGTTTGGCGTTCTGCGGGCGGCAGGGGGCTGCGCTCCCGTTCACCGTCACCAC
Source organism: Prevotella sp. UBA1378 (assembly GCA_002305505.1). GTDB lineage: Bacteria > Bacteroidota > Bacteroidia > Bacteroidales > Bacteroidaceae > Prevotella. The sequence continues at coordinate 11,677 of DBRC01000063.1, forward strand.
GACCGGCATCGGCGCCTCTACCGTCTCGACGCCTCCGTCGATTAGCCGGCGGATGGTCAGTTTCCCGTCTTCACATTTAAGAATATCCTCTGCATAAGTCACTTGGTTGAGCCCCAGTTTCTGAGCCACCTGCGGACCCACCTGGGCGGTGTCGCCGTCGATGGCTTGCCGGCCGCCTATCACGATGTCCACATCGCCTATCTTCTTGATGGCCATGGCCAGTGCATACGATGTAGCCAATGTATCGGCTCCGGCGAAAAGGCGGTCGGTGAGCAACCAGCCGGTATCGGCTCCGCGGTAGAGCCCTTGGCGGATGATTTCACCGGCACGCGGCGGCCCCATCGTCAGGATTCCAACTGTAGACCCCGGGTGCTGCTCTTTCAGTCGGAGAGCTTGTTCCAAGGCGTTCAAATCTTCTGGGTTGAAGATAGCGGGCAGCGCCGCGCGGTTGACGGTGCCTTCGGCTGTCATGGCGTCTTTGCCCACGTTTCTTGTGTCTGGTACTTGCTTGGCAAGCACAACAATCTTTAAACTCATAATTTATTAAATGTAAATTCGATATTTCGTTCGCATTGCAAAAATGCGCTGCAAAAGTACTACTTTTTTGTTTGGCTGCAAAGAAAATGATTCGAAAATTGCACATTTTTGGTTAAAACGTGCACATATCGGCCTGTTTGTGCAACTATTTTGGGCTGCTAAGGCGCTGTCTTTGGCTGGCAGTGTTTCGGAGCACCTGCATAACCCTGTGTTTGGAAAGCCGGGCAAAGTGGTAACCCGTGTTCAGGATAAGCAATTCCTGTTTTGCCGTAAAAAAGAAAGGATTGCCGCCCTAAAGGCAAGCGGTGGGCAGCAGGCGGATAAGGGGGCAAAAAGATTTATAGCTATAAATCCGAGCAATATTGCAATAAATCTCGGAAATATTGCAATATTTGTTTCCGCCGAGGCGGTGGTCATCCACGATGC
>DBRC01000037.1 GCA_002305505.1 Prevotella sp. UBA1378
AAAATCAAAACGGGGGTAAACCCTCCGCCTTGCAACGGCACGCCCGCCGCAGCGCAAGGAGGGCATCGCCGGCCGGATTAACGTGGTGTCCTTGTCCCGGACCCAGGTAATCCTTGAGCCGTAATCTCCAATTCGTAGTTGGGGAAAGCCGTCAAACCAGGAAAAGATAAAATAAGTTTTACGGCATTTTTGTCATTCCCCATTATTTTGTTAATTTTGCATCATGGACAGTCAGATTATCAGTGCGCTTCGCTTGTGCCCGCTCTTTGCAGGCATGGAGGCAGCCGGGATTGAAGAGGCAATGGCCGCCACGGGCTACCGCATTGCCGAGTATGGGGCACAGGAGGTTTACGCCGTGGCGGGTATCCCGTGCAAGTATGCCGACATCGTGGTGAGCGGCGTATTGGTATGCCGGATGGCCTCGTTCAGCGGCAAGCAGGTGGAGGTGAGCCGCCTGAAGGCGGGCGATGTCGTCGCTCCGGCCTTTATCTTTTCCCACGACCGCTCGATGCCCGTCAGCGTGGAGGCGGATACGAAGGTGGCGGTGCTCCGCATGACGCGCGAGGCCTTCAAGGAGCTGATCGACCGCGACGGGCAGCTGCGCATGAACTTCATCCGCACGCTGTCGGACATAGATGTCTTCCTCACGCGCAAGATGAAGATACTGAGCTTGTTCACCGTACGCGAGAAAGTGGCCTACCTGCTGCTGGAACGTGCCGGCGAGCAAATGTCGGAAACCATCCAGCTCCACCGCAGCAGGCAGGAGATAGCCGACAGCTTCGGCATCCAGAAGTTCTCGTTGCTGCGCGTGCTCTCGGAATTCGAGAAAGAGGGCGCCATCCGCGTGAACGGCAGGACGATCGAGATACTCGACAGAAGGCGGCTCAAATGACGGGTTAATCCGTTAATCTGTCAATAAACGCTTCGGCTTGCTGGCGCAGGCTTTCCCTTTGCCCGTCGGTAAGCACCAGTTTGTTTTCCGTCCACGCCTCCATGCCGAATGCGATCCCCGTTTGCGGTTCGGCCATCAAGTCGGCTCCGACGAAGGCGAGCAGTTCGCCCAGCTTCTCGCGGCAATAGGCTGTGGCAGCCTTACCGCCTCCGCCGCTCACGGCAAATTTCTTCCCTGCTATGACCGTTGGGGTCCCGAAGTCCATCGGTTTCAAGGGGCGCGAAAGCCAGTCGATGATGTTCTTCAGATGTCCGGGGTAGCTTTGATTATATTCTGGTGTGAATATCCATATTCCGTCGGCCTCGGCTATCGCTTGGCGCAGGCGCGTAACGGCCTCGGGTGCCGGATACTCGATAGACTGGTCCATCAGCGGCACGTCCGAATAGTCCAGGTAACTGATTTCTGCCTGCTGGCCGATAATCTTCTCGGCCTCCTTGGCCAACTGCCTGTTGCATGACTCGGCCCGCAACGAACCGACTATAAACAATACTTTCTTCATAATTCTGTTTTTATCCTTTTATTATAGTAGGGAGCAAACTTATGCCGCCTGCCCCCGCGATATCAATGGCAAATATACAATAAAGGTTTGGGAAACGATGATAAAGCAGGCTTTTTAAATTATTTTAGGGATACCGGGGTTCGTGGCGTGAAACGCATTTTTTTTGCTTCTACTTGCCCTCGGAAAGATAATTATATGTATCTTTGCATCATATTAACCGTATACTTATACTGAAGATGAAAAAATGGCTCATACTATGTAGCATACTGCCGGTGCTTGTTTCCTGTGCAGGCGGTAAGCGGGGATACCGGATTGGCGTATCCCAATGCAGCGAGGATATTTGGCGCGAGAAACAGAACAGGGAGTTGCAGATAGCACAGTATGCCACCAGCGGGGTGAAGCTCGAGTTCGCCTCGGCCAACGACAACGACCGGAAGCAGATAGAGCAAATCAACAGGTTCATCGAAGAGAAGGTGGACCTGCTGATCGTAGCGCCCAATCAGGTGGCCACCATTTCGCCCGTCGTCGATAAAGCATACGGGAAAGGCATACCCGTCATCGTGTTCGACCGGAAAACAAACTCACGCAAGTATACCGCTTTCATGGGTGCCGACAACTTCGAGATCGGGCGGACCATGGGCGAACTGATAGCCTCGCAGCTGGGAGGCCGGGGCGACGTCGTGGAGATAACCGGCCTGAAAGGCTCTTCCCCGGCCATCGAGCGGCACAACGGTTTCGTCAGTGCCATCAGCAGATACCCCGGCATCAGGCTGACCTCTTCCAAGTTGGGCGACTGGACGGAAGAGAGCGGAAGCAGGGCGATGAGGGAGGTGCTGAAGAAGGTAAAACACGTCGACTGCGTCTTCGGCCACAACGACCGCCTGGCCATCGGCGCCCGGAAGGAAGCCCGGCGGAGCGGGATTGTCAGCGGCGTGAAGTACTACGGCGTGGACGCCCTGCCCACCCCTGGAGGCGGCATAGAGAACATACAGAAGGGGATACTCACGGCGTCGTACATCTACCCCACGCGCGGCAACGAGCTGCTGCACCTGGCAATGAACATACTGGAGAAGAAACCGTACAAGAAGGAGAACCTGCTGAAATCGGCCGTGGTGGACAGCGGCAATGCCGACGTGCTGATGATGCAATACCAGGAACAGCAGCGGCAAAGCGAAAACCTGGAGGCACTGCACGGAAAGGTGGACCAGTATTTCGAACAAGTGAACGTGCAGGAAACAATCATCCTGCTATCCATCATCCTGATTGCAGGCGCCATCGCCACGGCCTACTTCATCTACCGCTCCTACCTGACGAAGGTACGCTTGAGCGAGGAACTGCAGAAACGCAACGACGAACAGCAGCGGCTGTCGAAGGAACTGGAGGAGATGGCCAATGCCCGCCTGACGTTCTTCACGAACGTAAGCCACGAGCTGCGAACGCCCCTCACCCTTATCTCCGACCCGGTAACGCAGCTGCTCAACGACCGGAACATCGGGGGCGAGGCGCACGGACTGCTCGAACTGGTACACCGCAACGTGAACATCCTCGTACAGCTGGTAAACGAGATTCTCGACTTCCGCAAGATACAGAACGGGAAGATGGAACTGAAACTGAGCAGGTTCAACATAGCCGGGGCGCTGGACAGCTGGAACAACGACTTCAGAAACTACGCCGCCAAGAAAGGGATACACCTGCAAACCTGCTTCTCCGTGGCTGCCGACAGCGAAATGGTGGCCGACAAGGACAAGGTGGGCCACCTGTATTTTAACCTCATGACCAACGCCTTAAAGTATACACCGCCCGGGGGCACCATTACCACGGCGCTCAGGGAAGAAGGCCCCGACTATATATTTACCGTCGAAGACAACGGCGTGGGCATAGCGGAAGAGGACATCCCGATGCTCTTCGAGCGTTTCTATCAGCCCCAAGGCACCAGCGGCGGGACGGGCATCGGGCTGGCCATCGTAAAGGCCTTCGCCGACCTGCACCACGGGAGGGCGGAGGCAGAGAGCGGGGAAGGGAAAGGCACGCGCTTCATCATCACGCTGCCGAAAAGGCAGGACGGCCCATTGCACGAGGAACCTGCCTACGGGCAAACGGTGCCCGGCATGA
>DBRC01000008.1 GCA_002305505.1 Prevotella sp. UBA1378
GCCTCGGCAGAAACAAATATTGCAATATTTCCGGGATTTATTGCAATATTTCTCGGATTTATAGCTATAAATCTTTTTGCCACATTATCCGCCTGCTGCCCACCGCTTGCCGTTAAGGCAGCAATCCCTTTTTTACTGAAAAGACAGAAATTGCTTATCCCGAACTCAGGTAATCAATACTCGAGGATAAGGCTTTGGCGCGGTTTCAGCTGCACATCCTTCGAGAGGTCGTAGTAGTGGCCGGTGAGGATATCCTTTACGCGCGAAACAGCGCCGATGACCTCGGCATAGCGGGCAACATCCATCACGGCAGGCTTGGTGGTGCCGTTAAGCACGAGCAGTACGGTTTTACCCTGATAGCGGCGGGCGATGACATAAACGCCCCTGTAGGGCACAAACTGCGTCTGCGTGCCCTTGGTGATGACCTCGTTGCCCTTGCGCCAGTGCAGCAGGCGGCTGGTCCATTGGAACATGGCCTGCTCGGCCTGCGTGCGCCCCTCCTTGGTAAAGGCGTTATGGCTGTCGCCGGGGAATCCTCCGGGGAAGTCCTTGCGCACATTGCCGTCGGTAACCTCCTTCGTGCCGTTCATCAGTACCTCCGTACCGTAATACAGCTGCGGGATGCGGTTCACCGTAAGCAGCAAGGCCAACGCCTGTTTCAGCATCAATGTATCGCGGCCGTTTTCGAGGAAACGGTCGGTATCATGGTTCTCAATGAATGCCATCACGTTCGACGGGTCGGCATACAGGTAGTCGTATACAAACGAATTGTAGATGCGGTTCAGCCCGTCCCACCACGGGTCGGTTTCCTCGTTCTTGGCCTGCTTCAGCTTGTCATAGAAACTAAAGTCCATCACCGTCTTTAGATAGCTGTTCGAGGCCGAGAGCTTAGAGTCTTTTTGCCAGGCAGCCGTATAGGCCGGTTCTGCCACCCACGTCTCGCCCACGGTATTGAAGTTGGGATACTCCTCGTTGAGGAGCTTCATCCACGTTGCCATTGCTTCGCGGTCGGCATAGGGGTAAGTGTCCATGCGTATGCCGTCGATACCCGCCGTCTCTATCCACCAGAATGAGTTCTGTACAAGATAAGTAAGCACATGGGGATTGCGCTGGTTGAGGTCGGGCATGCTCGGCACGAACCACCCGTCCACGGTTTCGCGCAAGTCGACCTCCGAAGCATAAGGGTCGAGCACAGGCATGAGCTTATAGCTGGTCTGCAGATATTTCGAGCCCTTCACATCCTTTCCGCGCCCTGTCATCGGGTCGCGGGCGACCTGTTTGGTCTCCGACAGCCATTCCGGGGTATTGAACCAGTCGGCCGACGGCATATCCGCCACCCACGGATGCTCGAAACCACAGTGGTTGAAAATCATGTCCATCACGATTTTCAGGCCTTTGGCATGGGCTTCGTCGGTGAGGCGTTTATATTCCCCGTTCGTTCCGAAGCGCGGGTCGATACGGTAATAATCGGTGGTGGCATAACCATGGTAGGTGCTGTAACCGTTGTTATCGGGCGAGTTGTTCTCGAGTACGGGGGTGAACCACAGTGCCGTGACGCCCAGTTCGGTAAAATAGTCAAGGTGTTGCCTGATGCCCTCGAGGTCGCCGCCATGGCGGAGCGAAGGCTGCGAGCGGTCGTTCTTATAGGCGTTCATCCCCCTTATCTGGTCGTTGTCGCCGCGTCCCGACGCAAATCGGTCGGGCATCAGCATGTAGAGCACGTCGGCATTGGTGAACCCCCTTCGCTCTTCGCCCCTCATGGTGCGCTGCTTCAGTTCGTACTTTACCTTCCTGCCCCCGATGTTGAGTGTCATCGTGCCCGGCTGGGCACCGCTGAGGTCAAGGTAGACGAGCAGATAGTTGGGTGAGTCGAGGCGCACCACGCTGTCCACCTTCACACCGGGATAGTCGGTCGCCACGCTGCCGGCGTTCTTCACGCCTTTCCCGTACACCATGAGTTGCAGCGAAGGATTCTTCATCCCCACATACCAGTCGGTCGGTTCTATCCTGTCTATCTTTACAACTGCATTCATTGTCATCACACTGAATAAGAGGGCCAAGGCCCAAATTGTCCGTTTCATATTGTCAAATGGTTGTTAGCATTATTTCCCTTTTTCATTTAAAACCCTTCCGCTCCCCGCCGGAGGAACCGGTAGAGGCCAATATCGCTGCCGTCTGGGCACTCGCCTTGTAAGAGCCGCCCTCGAAGGTCTCGATGCCCTGCTCATTGATGACGCCGTCGCAGCACACCACGGTATAACGGCCGTGCGGTATCTCCACCTCGGCAGCCTTCTTGCCTGCATTGAGAATCACGATGATGTCGCGCCATTCGTCCCTGCCGGCATAATTCTTCAGGCGGAACGCCACCAAACCGGGGCGGGCAGGCAGGAATTCCAAGTGCTTGCGCACGAGGTCGGCCGACCCCAAGCGGAAGGCAGGATGGTTCTTGCGCAACCGGATGAGGCTCTTATAGTAGTCGAACACCTGCGGATAACGCTGTAGGTTGGCCCAGTCGAGGCGGTTGACGGAATCGGGCGACTCGAAACTGTTGTGCACCCCTTTCTTGTCGCGCAGCATCTCCTCGCCGCAGAGGAGGAAGGGCACGCCCTGCGAGGTGAACACAGCCGTCTGCGCCAGCAGGTTGAGCCGTATCAGTTCGTCCTCGCCGATACCGGGTATACTGGCCTTCAGGCGGTCGACCAAGCACATGTCATCGTGACAGCTCACGTAGCTGATCATCTGTTCCGGCTCGCCGGCCCAAGGCACCTTCGAGTAGTTCACCTTCGACATATCCACTTGCGGGTGACTGATGCAGCCGGCGATGCCAAACTTCAGGCTCTCCTCTTCTCCGGGCCTGCCGGCAAGGAAAGCCCCTTTCGCATCGTCGCTGAACGGGCCGCGCAGGGCATCGCGCAACTCGTCAGAGAAAGCGGCGATGCGGGGCATCTGTCCCACGTTGGCCTTCATACCGAGCTTCTCCGTCGGGTATGCACATGTTCCGGCGCTCCAGCCCTCGCCGTAGATGAAGATGGTGGGGTCAATCTCGTCTGCGGCGCGGCGTATCGCGTTCATCGTCTCTATGTCGTGGATGCCCATCAGGTCGAAGCGGAACCCGTCGATGTGGTATTCGTTGATCCAGTATCTCACCGACTCCAACATAAACTGCCTCATCAGCGGCTGCTCCGAGGCCGTCTCATTGCCGCAGCCCGAGCCGTTGCTCAGTTTCCCGTCGGCCGTACGTCGGAAGAACACGCCGGGATACAGCTTCTCGAAGTTGCTCCCCTCGGTATTGTAGGTATGGTTGTACACCACGTCGAGTATCACGCGGATACCGGCCTTGTGCAGCGCCTGTACCATCTGCTTGAACTCCCTGATGCGGCAGAGCGGGTCGTAAGGGTCGGTAGCGTACGACCCCTCGGGCACGTTGTAGTTTAGTGGGTCGTACCCCCAGTTGTATTGGGGCACGCCGGGCTTCGTCTCGTCCACCGAGGCATAATCGAACGACGGCAGGATGTGCACGGCGTTGATGCCCAGCGCCTTCAGATGGGCGATGGCCTTCGGCTCTGTCAAGGCGAGGAACTTGCCCTTGTAGCGCATGCCCGAAGAGGCGTCGATGGAGAAGTCGCGGTGGTGCATCTCGTAGACAACATGGTCGGCAGGCGATTTCACCACGGGGCGCACATCGCTTTCCCACCCCTCGGGATTGGTTTCCCGCAGGTCGACAACGGCACCGCGCCGGCCGTTCACGCCCACCGCCTTGGCCGAGATGCCTGGGCTCTCGCCGCCGAAGCCTCTGCCCATGTCCACTTCGAAGGTATAAAACTTGCCCTTCAGGTCGCCTTTGGCTGTCCCCACCCAGGCATCGCCCCTCAAAGCGGGGTTGCCGTCGTACTGCAGGTTGATGGTCTTGACAGGCTTCCCGCCGAGCGCTTGGTTGTATATCCTCACCTTCACGGCCTTACACTCACCGATACCGTCCAGTCTGAACGTCGTCTCCTCTGGCGAGTAAGTCATTTCAGCAAATTCGTATTTCTGTTGTGCCACCGCCGTTTGCATGGCTGCCAGCGAAAACAATCCGGCAAAGATGAACGCTTTATTCTTCATGATTGGCTGTTTTTAAAAAAAGAGGGCATGCCCGTCGTTGGCCGTCACAGGCATTCCCTCCCTTCCTGTTAATACTATTTTGCGAACAAGCTTACGGCAAAGCCTCCGCCTGGAGCCAGGCTGAGCTTCAGCACGTCGCCTTTCTTCACGGTTTTCCTTGTAATGGTGTATGCTTTCGGGTTTTTCTCGTAATGGGCATCCTTGGCATCGGCATATATGGTACACTCGTACTTCTTGCCCCTGTCGAGGAAGTCGAGCCTGACGACGCTCTTGTGCCCGTTCTCGTCGCACTTGCCGCCTACGAACCAATTATCGGTTCCCTTGGCCTTGCGGGCTACGGTAATGTAGTCGCCTGGTTCGGCCTCGAGGTATTTCGAGTCGTCCCAGTCTACGGCTACGTCCTTAATAAACTGGAAAGCATCGGCGTATTTCCGGTAGTTTTCCGGCAGATCGGCCGCCATCTGCAACGGACTGTACATCGTAAGATACAGCGCCAGCTGTCCGCAGAGCGTGGTGCGCACCCACGAGGGGTTGTCGCTCCAAACCGAGAGTTGCGTTTCCAAGATACCGGGGGTATAATCCATCGGGCCGCCCTGCAAGCGGGTGAACGGCAGCAGCACGGTGTGGTCGGGATTGGAACCTCCGAAGGCTTCATACTCCGTGCCGCGCGCACTCTCGTTGCCAATCAGGTTGGGGTAAGTGCGGCACAAGCCCGTGGGGCGCGTCGCCTCGTGTGCATTCACCATGATACGGTGCTTGGCAGCCTCCTTCACGCAGTGCAGGTAGTGGTTGTTCATCAGCTGCGAGTAATGGTGCTCGCCGCGGGGTATGATGTCGCCCACGTACCCGCTCTTCACGGCATTGTAGCCATACTGGTTCATCAGCCGGTAAGCCGGTTCCAGCCAGCGCTCGTAGTTGAGGGCCGACGAACTGGTTTCGTGGTGCATCATCAGCTTCACGCCCTTCGCGTGGGCATAATCGTTCAGCATCCTGATGTCGAAGTCGGGGTAAGGCGTGATGAAGTCGAACACGTCGAGCTTTTGGTGCCCGAACCAGTCTTCCCATCCTTCATTCCATCCCTCCACGAGCACTTGGTCCAATCCGTTCTCGGCGGCGAAGTCGATATATGCCTTCACCTTCTCGTTGGTGGCCCCATGCTTGCCGTTGGGCTTTGCCTTGCTATAGTCGGTGATACCGAGGCGCACCGAGGGATACTCGTCGGTATAGCTCCACGTGTTGCGCCCCACGATCATCTCCCACCACACACCGCAGTATTTCACGGGCTTAATCCAGCTCACGTCGTCGAGTGCGCAAGGTTCGTTGAGGTTCAGAATCAGGTTCGACGAGAGCATGTCGCGGGCGTCGTCGCTCACCATCACCGTGCGCCACGGCGTGTTGAACGGCGTTTGTATGAAGCCCTTGTTGCCGTCGGCACCGGGTGTGAGCCACGACTCGAACACCATGTTCCTGTCATCGAGGTTGAGGTGCATCGTGGCATAGTCGACGCAGGCCGCCTCGTGGATGTTGATGTAGAGCCCGTCGGCCGTCTTCAGCTGCAGGGCCGTCTGCACTCCGGTGGGCGAGAAAGTAGTCGACGAGGAGTTGTCGCCGTGCGCCTTCATGATTTCCGGGAATGCAGCCCGTATCTGCGACAGCTTGTTGGTGCATACGTTATACTCCTGCGTATCGTAGTCGCCGGGCACGTAATAGGCCGTATGGTCGCCGGCCATGGCAAACTGCGTATGCTCTTCCTTTATTACGAAATAGTTGAGCGCCTGCTGCTGCGGGAACTCGTAGCGCAGCCCCATCCCGTCGTCGTACACGCGGAACCGGATGACGATGTCGCGCCGGCTCGCCGGTTGCGTGAGCGTTACGGCCAGTTCATTATAGCGGTTGCGGATTGTCTTTGTTTCGCCCCACACGGGCTCCCACGTCTCGTCGAAGGCCGTTGCCTGCTCGCCCTTGATTACGAAGCCCTCCATCAGGTCGGTTTCGCCCATCCCCTTGCTGGCGTGCTTGTCTTTCGCCAGTTCGAGTCCCAAGCGGCTTGGCTTCACTACCTCTTTCCCTTTGAACGTCATCTCGTAAGTAGGTTTCCCGTTATCCAACGAGAACCTCACGGCAACATTCCCGTTGGGGGATTTCACTTCGGCGGCCATGGCTGCCAGCGGCAAGAGCAGCGCGGCTAATAATAAGTTGGTTCGTTTCATATTCTGTTTTTATTTTTATCACCATGGTTATTTGCGGCCCCCCTGTGCAATCAGCGTGCTGACGGTTTCGTTAAAGCCGTCGGCCTTCATCAGTTCCTCGATGGTAAGGTGCATGCGGTAACGCCAGTAATGACGAGGATTAGCTGGTATGTTGATGCGCTCTGCGTCCGGGTCGGGCAGGCGCAGCTTCTCGTCGATCGACAGCCAGTCTTGCAGCGACAAGAGGCAGAGCATGGAAGGCGATGTCAGGTGGCGGCTCACGATTTCCTTAGCCAGCCATCCCGGCAGCGGGTGCGGTGCCCCACCTCCGCGGTAGAGCATCGTGTTGAAATAGTCTTGCGTGCGCCCCCGGTCTTCATCCCACCATTGGCGCAGGGTTGGCATGTCGTGGGTGCTGACTGTGCACACGCTGCGGTAGGGATTGCGCGACAGATGGCCGAAGCGCACGGTGTTGTCCTTAGGCATCGACTGGATTTCGAGGCTGAGGATGCGCAGCTCGTTCATCACCCAAGGCACACAGTCGGGCACCATCCCGAGGTCTTCAGCACACACCATCATGCGTGTGGCCTGTGTTAGCCGGGGCAGTTTCTTCATGGCCTCGGTATACCAGTAGAAGTTGTTGCGCCGGTAGAAGTATTCGTTGTACAGCTGGTTGAAGGCCGCCTTATCACTGTCGTACAGCGCTTGATAGATAAAGTCGTTCTGCACGCCGATGCGCGGATGGAACCTGCCTTTCTCCTTGCGGTCGGGCACGAAGAGCACGTCGCTGATGAGCGCATAGAGCCCGTCACGGAGGTGGGCCAGATCCTCTGAAGCATCCTGCTGCCCTTTATACCACGCTTCCACCTTGCGCTGCGTGTCGTATTCGGGTTTCATCTGCCATATATCGTCGTGTTTGCGGTCGAGGAAGGTTTCCTTGACGTAAGCCGCGCGGTCGCCGAAGATGCGGTCGAGCGTCCAGTCGGCAATGAACGGCGTAGTGAACAGGTCTTCCTGCCACCACAGCCCGTAGGCTTCCACTTCGCCCGGCGTCATGCCGAGCGAGGGCGAGAACTGCCCGAGCAGTCCGTGGACGGCATCGGCCGGTATCTCCCAGATGCGGAAGAAGCCCAGCACATGGTCGATGCGGTAAGCGTCGAAGTATTCTGCCATCTTCCTGAAGCGGCGCACCCACCACGAACAGCCGTCTTCGAGCATCGCGTCCCAGTTGTAGGTGGGGAAGCCCCAGTTCTGCCCGTTCACCGAGAATGCGTCGGGCGGGGCACCGGCCTGCCCGTTCAGGTTGAAGTATTTAGGCTCTACCCACGCCTCTACGCCGTCGCGGCTGATGCCGATGGGTATGTCGCCTTTCAGGATTACGCGCTTCGAGCGTGCATGGTCGTGGGCGGCACGCATCTGCACGTCGAGGTTATACTGCACGTAATACCAGAAGTTGAGCGCCGAGCGGCGGGCTGCAAGCTCCGCCGGCGGCAGCCCCCCACCGGCCGCTGCGTCGCTGCCGGGCTCCAGCCCCCGGGTGTTCCTTGCCTCCTCGGGCCACTCGCTGAAAACGGCCGTGCCGTACAAGTCGCGGTAATAGCAAAAGTGCGCATAGGGCACGAGCCACTCCTTGTTCTCCTCATAGAACTGCTTATAGCTCCCGCGCCGCGACACCTTGGCCCACTCCTGCCCGAACAGCTCGCGCAGATAGCCCATCTTGGCCTCGTTCACCCGCTCATAGTCAATCTGGGGAAGGGCGTTCAGCTCTTTCCTCAGCTCTTCATACCTTTCCCTTACTGCCTCGTCTTCTATCCCGGGCAGCTGCCTGAAGTCGGTATATTGCGGATGCAGGGCATAGATACTGATGCTGTTATAGGGATACGAGTCGGTCCATGTATGCGTGATGGTGGTATCGTTGATGGGCAGCACCTGCAGTATGCGCTGGTTGGTCATGGCCACCCAGTCGGTCATCAGCTGCAGGTCGCCGAAGTCGCCCACGCCGAAGCTCCCCTCGCTGCGCAGCGAGAACACGGGCACCACCGTCCCGGCTCCTTTCCACGGATAGATGGGGAAATAGGCCTGTACCAGCTCGTATACCACCACTTCGCCCGCTTTCATCTCCGGCAGGTCGACCGTGCGGTTAGGGCTGCTTTCCCACATCGGCGTGACGTCCCTTTCGGCGTCGAGCACCACGAACTTGAACACCAAGCGCCTGCCCCGCAGTTTCGACACGTCGATGCTGGCCACCCATTCGTGGTATCCGTGCTCGGCCATCGGCACTGCCTTTACGGCCTCCCACGCGCCCAGCACGGGGTCGTCGCCGATTATCGCCAAGCGTTCGTTGGCACGCAGCTGCGGTGCGCGCACCTTTATCCGTACCGTGCGCGGATATTCCGAGACGGGGCTCAACCGGCACTCGCGCCGCACCACACAGTCGGTAAAGGCCGAACTGTACAGGTAGGCGTCTTCAGGAATATCTATCCAATGGTCGAATACGGTATACGATGTACCGTTCGCGGCGGCGAACTCCAGTCTATGCGGTTCTACGGACCACTCTTTCCGGGTTTCTTTCCCGCTCCGTCCCACCGTATAGTAATAATCGATGTACGAACCGGGCTTAGCTGTCTTTGCCAGTTCGCAAAACCAGTTGAGCCCGTCGAGCGTTGTCATCTTGTGTTGCTCAGCTATTGTAGAGTTTCCTTCGGATAGGATGTTGAGCACTAATTCCTCGCCGAATGCAGTTTGATACTGTAGGTTAAATTGTAGGTTCATAGACATGGGATGTATAATTCTGCTGTAAAATTACAAAATATAATCATTCACCGTTTGCCGGCGGCTGATGTTTTGAAAAACAAACCGCGCAAACGTTTGCACTAATACATTACATGCCACAGGCCCTCCCACTCCACCGAGGCTATGCTTAAATATTTAAATTAAAGTCACAGAAACTTGCGATTCCGCCGGTTTTCCCGTTAATTGCAAATACATTGTAACATCCTTATCACAGATACAATCATGAAATGGAAGTTTCTGTATGTCACCAAAACTCGATAATTTAACTTTGATATTATGTTTACTCAATAAGGGCTTCAAGAATTTTGTCTCAAAGGTTTCTTTGCCAAGTTGCTGGGCTTCCGATATTCTAAGCATGACACTATCTTCCTGATCCTGATCTCTGCAACATCTGCATGCAGTAATAAAATGAACCTTTAGATCGTGCAAGTCGTAATGTTTGCATAAGGACAACCACGCATGCATCTTGATGAAAGACATCGTTATTTGATGGAAAGCTGCTGTTATTTTTTGTACATCAAAACCTGATTTCAACTCTGCAAAAACAAGATGTTCCTGTTCTGATGAATCTGTCAAGAATGCAACACCATCACAATCCTTATCATCCAACTGACAAGACATTCTGGTTGTAATATCTTTAACACCCTTTACCAAGTTATGATCAAAACCTGTGAAAGTTCCATTGGCCACTACTTCCAAATGAGTCATCGCGGCACTACTTTCGTGCTCTTCTACAACCCACTTATCTTTATACACATGGGCTTTTCCTATACCAGCTGCCTTATCAAATATAGCCGTAAACGAATTACTCAATCCCATCCTGCAAAAAAGCTCCTAAATAGTCTTGATTATTAATGTTTTCCAAAACTGCATCCCTGAAAGCTGAGAAAGGAATACCATTACTTAAATCTTGCTTTATTGCCTTAGACGTTCCATCCGCTTGCTTTTGTAACAGATAAGCACCCACAGACATTTCTTCAATGGCCATTTCGTAAACAATGTTGACTTTTTCAGAAAGAACTTTAAGTTTATCCGGGTCATCAACTGTTTTATATGCTTTTGCAAACATGATCAACTCGTTCAGCCTCCGAAGAAAATAGTCACTATGAGTTGTTATTTGCATAATGGCCCCATCATGACTGAGAGCACCAATTATATCTGCCATCATACGCTGTTTCAGCGGATGCAAATGCGCCTCCGGTTCTTCAACCAAAATCGCACATTTACTTACATCTTGCTTCTTTGCCAGAATTTGCAAAGGGGCTATTTCGCGTATGGATGCCGCTGCTGCTGATACCGGCATAGAAGTATCATTTGTCGTGTAAACATAGGTAGTCTCTTCCTTGTTCACATCTCCCTCCAAGATAGTTCTAAACAGGCGCAATACTGTTTCTGACGCTGTATCAGGCCTTGCCTTAATGCGGTTGAGCCCGGCCATGTCACCAAGAAATTCGGAATACATACCTGTAGTTGGTATAATCTGTTCCGTCAATACAGGTCCACGTGATGGTGGCAGCACAAACGTACTATCCAACTTTTGATAATTGCCTAATATGTAATCAATCAGGACAAAACGCAACAAAAAAGAGAACGGAGATTCGTCAAATTGCGTCTTTTCCTGAATTCTGAAACTCAATTTGCCTAATGACAAAATCGTATAAATATCTTCGGCATCGACAAAGCCTGTTAATTCTTTCTTATAAGTAAAAGTCATAATATCAGGAACTGTATCGGGCAAAGTTATTTCTATCTTACCGGATACACCATCATATCCCAGCATGTAACGAAGATAGCTTATAGCATCTTCCGCCATCCACAATTCCAAATCACGTTTTTTAATCTCCAATGCTGTACCGGAATCATTAAATTCTTTAGATACCACATTAAAGTCGATATTATTTTCAACAAAGAAATGGTTCAGCCTGTTGGTATTAATCAACACTTCAAACAAGTAATGGCACAATGATGCCAGATAGCTCTTACCTGAACCAGATTCTCCAGAAAATACCATAAGAGGAGATACCAAGATTTCAGAATCCCTGACCCTTCCTAATTGGTCGATTTTAACCTTAATGCAGTTCATATATTCTCTTATTTAGAAGGCGATACAAATCACCTAAGATTAAACTTTTTGGCTGTAAAATTACAAAAAACATATCAGATTAAGGCATTCTTATTATTAATAAATGTATAAACAATAAAAAACAACGATGAATGGGGATTAAAGACAGCATAAGGATATGGATTTTCACGAATTACCTACGTGCCTATTTGAAGTTGCAGCATACGACTTTAGTTCGGGATAAGCAATTTCTGCTTTTGCGAACAAATATAGTTGAAATATCTTTCGTGTCACCCCAAAATCAGGTGACACAAAGATATAAATATTGTTTATCAATTAGTGGTAAAACATCTGTTTTTTTGAGTGACGAAGTCAGGAAAGAGTGCATCGCCAGCCAGATTAACGGATTAACGGGTTAACGGATAACAGATTGAAATCGTACAAGCATCTTGTAGCAGGACTACAAGATGCTTGTACGATTTAGATTAAATGCAAGCTCTGCCGTAAAAAGAGTGCTTTATGCAGAAAATAAGCTGAATTTACACTTGCTTGTTGAATCTGCGGGCCGTGTAGCGAAGGCCATTGCAATAAAAAAATCAAAAGAAACGGCGGCAGATGATTCGCGCTGCAACGGCATGGCCGCAGCAGCGCGAAAAAAGGAGCGTCAGCCGGCTTCCGGCTTGTCCTTGATGACCGTAACGCAGAGGGCACCTATCACCAGACTGGCACCGGCCACAATCATCATATTGCTCTGCACGCTGCCCACCAGCGTAAGGATGGTGCCGCCCAGCAGGGCAGCGACAATCTGCGGCACGCAGATGGTGCCGTTGAACAGGCCGAGGTAAGCACCCATGTGGCCATAGCCGGCAAGGGCATTGGTGACGAAAGTGAACGGCATGGCCAGCATGGCCGCCCAGGCGCAGCCGATGAGCAGGAAGGGAACGAACTGTATGTAGGGGTCGGAAACGAAGGGGACGAGCGCGAAACCGATGCCGCCCAGCACTAAGCTGAGCGCATAGGCCAGTTTGGTGTTCTTGAACTGGGGCAGCAGGGCAGCCCATACCACCGAGCCGATGGCCTGTACGGCAAAGAGGATGCCTACCCAGTTGCCGGCCTCCTGATAGGCCACGGTCTTGGTGGCGTCGGCGGCCGTCATGTCGACATTCCAGCAGACGGAGGCGATGGAGCCATTGGTATAAGTCCACATATACATAAAGGCTGCCCAGCAGAAAAACTGTACCAACCCCACCTTCCAAAACGTAGAGGGGGCTTTCTTCAGCAGGGCCACCCAACCGGCCTTTCCCTCCTGCTTATCAGCCGCCACGCCGTTGTATTCGGCATACTCAGCGGGGGCCCACTCCTTTACCTTCACCGTGGTATACATGACACAGAGGATAAGGATGGCAGCGCCTACATAGAACGAATAGATAACCGAATCGGGCACGATGCCCTTGGGGGCCTCGTTGGCGATGCCGACGGCCGTGAAGAAGAAGGGGAAGACAAAGCCCACTACCGAACCGGCATTGCACAGGAACGACTGGATGCTGTAGGCCTTGGCCTTCTGCTCCTCGTTCACCATGTCGCCCACGAGCATCTTGAACGGCTGCATGGCCATGTTAATGGAAGTATCGAGGAGCATCAGGGCGAAGAGCCCGAAAATCATGGCTGCACCCACGGCCATGCCCAGTGAACCGGCATTGGGCAGCAGGCACATCACGGCAACGGCCATCGCAGCCCCTACGAACAGGTAAGGGATGCGGCGCCCGAAACGGGTCCACGTCCTGTCGGATAGCGTGCCGACAACCGGTTGCACAAGGATGCCCATCAGCGGGGGCAGTATCCAGAAATAACTCAACGAATGGGGGTCGGCTCCCAGTGTCGCAAATATCCTACTGATGTTGGCGCTCTGCAGAGCGTATGCTATCTGCACGCCGAAGAATCCGAAACTCAGATTCCAAAGACTCCAAAAAGGTAAATCGGGTTTTCTCTTCATTTTGTTTCATTATATTATATAAATCGCTTTCATCAACGCACGGCGGCCTGCTGCCGGCACGGCTGCGGGCTCTGCTCACCGCGTAGTGCCCCTGATGACCAGGCGCGTGCGCACGATGCGGCGCTCGGCCTTGCCGCGCGGTATCGTGCCCTCCACCTGCCCTATCAGTATGTCGGCAGCCTCCTCGCCCACCTTCACACCGCGCTGCTCGACGGTGGTGAGCATCGGGTCGCAGGCTATGGCGCGCTGGCCGTTGGTAAAACCGCATATCGACACATCATCGGGCACGCGCAGCCCCATGCGCTTGGCGGTATAGAGGATGCCGATGGCCGTATCGTCGTTGACGGCGAAGAAGCCGTCGGGGCGGTCGTCCATCGCGAGCATCTCGGGCGTGATCATCTCGGCATCGGCGCGGTTGTCGCAGAAGCGCGTCAGCCGCTCGTCGAAGGCCAGCCCATGCTTCAGCAAAGCATCCTTGTAGCCGTTGTAGCGGTTCTTCGAGATTTCGAGCGTCATCGCCGACCCATAAAAGGCGATGCGGCGGCAGCCCGTGCTTATCAGATGGGTAACGGCATTGAAAGCCCCCATATAGTCGTCGACCACCACCCTGCTGGCATTCACGCCCGTGCAGATACGGTCGTAGAACACGATGGGCACGCCGCTGTCGATGAGCCGCTGGAAGTGCTCGTAGCGGTGGGTGTCCTTGGCCTGCGACACGATGATGCCGCACACCTTGTGCTCATGGAACGACTGGCAGATGCGCACCTCGCGCTCGTACTGCTCGGCACTGAGCGCCACCATGATGCGGTAGCCGCGCGCCGAGGCTTCCTGCTCGATGCCTGTAAGGATGCTCGAGAAGTAATAGTGGGTGAACTCGGGGATGATGACACCTATCACCTTCACTGCATGCACGCGGCTGTGCCGCAGCGAACCGGCAATGGCGTTGGGGACGAAATTGTGCTCGCGCGCATATTTCTGGATGGCCGCGCGCCGCTCGGCACTGATGCGGGGCGAATCCTGCAGCGCACGCGACACCGTAGCCACGGAAATGCCCAGTTCCCGTGCTATATCCTTCATTGTAAGTGGCGGATGCTCTTTCATTAGGCTTCGTCGTATTTTTATCGGTTTCTATGGTTTGTTATTGACTCCGTATGCAAAGGTATCTAAAAGTTGCTTTTAATGTTTCTGTACCTTATATAATTTATGAATATTTATCAATGCAAACGATTGCACCGCCTTTGCAACGCTTTTAACTTGAAAAAAGTACAAATGAATATAAATAAAATCTATCTTTGCAGCAAGATTGATGCTACGGCATCGGAATAACCTAAAATAAGCAACTAACAAATATTAACTCTAATTAAATGTAATAAATGAAGCAGGTAAACATTAGAATTCCGCTTAGGATGCTTGCCCTCATGCTGGGGCTGTTCCTATCGGCAGGAGCCTTTGCGCAACAGATTGCGGTCAAGGGCCACGTGAAAGATGCCAGCGGCGAACCAATTATCGGCGCCACAGTCCGTATTGCAGGAACCCAGACAGGTACCGTGACCGACTTTGACGGAAACTTCACGCTAAAAGCAAACCAAGGAGCGACGTTGAGCGTGACCTACGTGGGCTACCAGCCAGCATCGGTCAAGGCTGCCCCGAACGTGGTCATTACGCTACAAGACGACGCGAAAGTGCTCGAGAACGTCATTGTCATCGGCTACGGACGCGCCAAGAAGAACGACCTCACCGGCTCGGTGACGGCCATGAAGCCCGACGAACTGAGCAAAGGCATCACCAACAACGCATCAGACATGCTTGTGGGCAAAGTGGCCGGTGTGGACGTTATCACAAGCGGCGGAACGCCCGGTGCCGGCGCCCAGATACGCATACGCGGAGGAGCTTCGCTCAGCGCCAGCAATGACCCGCTCTACGTCATCGACGGCTTGATTATCGATAACAACACGGCTACCGGCATGAGCAACGTGCTCGCCATGATCAACCCGAACGATATCGAGGCATTCACCGTACTAAAGGATGCATCGGCAACGGCCATCTACGGTAGCCGCGCTTCGAACGGCGTCATCATCATCACCACGAAGAAAGGGCGCACGGAGGATATCCCGCGAGTGGCGTACAACGGGGATGTCACCGTTTCGACC
This sequence comes from Prevotella sp. UBA1378, assembly GCA_002305505.1. Taxonomy (GTDB): domain Bacteria; phylum Bacteroidota; class Bacteroidia; order Bacteroidales; family Bacteroidaceae; genus Prevotella. The sequence continues at coordinate 15,292 of DBRC01000008.1, forward strand.
ATCGCAAAGAAATACGACGTGCTGAACGCCGCCGAATACAAACAGCTCATATCGGGCATCAGCGGACTGGACGCATCGCTGCTGGGCGAGGCCGACACCGACTGGCAGGACGAGATTTTCCGCACAGCGGTAAGCACGAGCCACAGCATAGCCATTTCGGGTGGCATAAAGAACTTGCCCTACCGCTTGTCGGCAGGCGTCAACATGCAAGATGGTATCATCAAAGAATCGTCCATGCACCGCATGAACGTCGGCCTGAATATGTCCCCGAGCTTCTTCAATGACCACCTCAAGACCAATATCACGGCAAAATACATGTATGAGAAAGACTGGTACGTGGATGCCGGGGGCGTTATCGGCGGTGCGCTCAGCATGGACCCCACGCGCCCCGTATACATGGAGGGTGCCGACGCCCGCTATACCGGAGGCTATTACCAGTCGCTCGTACCACGCGGCGACAGCCCGTTTGCTGACCCCACATGGTTGAAAACCACTAACAGCAATGCCCCTCAGAACCCCGTGGCACTGCTCAACCAAAAGAGCTGCATAGCCCGGTCGAACGACTTCTCGGGCAATATAGACTTAGACTATTCGATACACGGCTTCGAAGACCTGCACCTCCACGCAAGCCTCGGAGCACAGTATACGGCGACCAACCAGGAGGACGTCACTTCGAACGACTCGTACAACAACAACTACTTCGGCTGGAACGGCACGACGTACTACTATAAGTACAACATCGTGGGGAGTGCCTATGCACAATATACGCACAAGTTTGGCGAACACAACATCGACGCGATGGCCGGTGCCGAGCAGAGCCACTACCACCGCAACGGATGGAACGAAGGACAGGGCACCGACCCCTACAGCGGAGCTGAACACAACCCGGCCACGCGCACAGAGCAGGAGTGGTCGCAGCACAACAGCCTGCTATCGTACTTCGGCCGCTTGAACTACTCGCTGCTCGACCGCTACATGCTGACGGCCACTTACCGCGCCGACGGAAGCTCGCGCTTCGCCAAAGGAAACAAGTGGGGTTACTTCCCCTCGGTGGCGCTCGCATGGAAAATAAACAACGAGGCTTTCCTGAAAAATGCCCACTGGCTCGACGAACTGAAGCTGCGCCTCGGCTGGGGCAAGACAGGACAGCAGAACGGCATTGCCGACTTCTACTACCTGCCACTCTACGTAAGGGGCAACTCTTATGCCATGTACCCCTTCGGCAATACGTATTACTACACCACACGCCCGAACAACTACAACGTAGACCTGACATGGGAAAAGACCACCACATACAATGCGGGTATCGATTTCTCGATACATAACGGGCGGTTTTCCGTCAACTTGGACGGATACTACCGCAAGACAACCGATCTGCTAAGCACGGTGCCCATCCCTGCAGGGACCAATTTCGGCGACACACAGCTGAAGAACATCGGTTCACTGGAAAACTACGGCGTGGAACTGGCATTCAACGTGAAGCCCATCGTGAGCAAGGATTTTACATGGGACATCTCGTACAACGTGGGATGGAACCATAACGAAATCACCGAGCTGTCGGCCGGATATGCCGACTGGGTGGCTACGGGCGATAAAATCTCGCGTGGCAACAACACACAGATACAGCGCAACAAGGTGGGCGAACCAATCAACTCGTTCTTCGTTTACCAGCAAGTGTACGACGAGAACGGGCATCCCATCGAGGGACTGTTCGTGGACCGCAACGGCGACGGACAGCTCACCTCGGCCGACGGCTACTACTATAAGAGCCCCGCTGCCGACGTCATCATGGGTGCCACGACCAAAATCATATGGAAACGCTGGGACTTCAGCGCTGCCTTCCGCGCATCCATCGGCAACTACGTATACTACGACTTCCTGTCAAGAAACGCACAGGTAAGCGCCGGCGGACTGTACTCGAACAGCGCATGGAGAAATACCACGCCCGAAGCCGTGGAACTCGGATGGACCGCATCGGTAAACAAGTTTGCCAACGAAAACTACAAGAGCGACTATTTCGTGCGCAATGCTTCGTACCTTAAGTGCACCAACATCACACTGGGCTACTCATTCCCAGCACTGCTCCGCACGGGCGGCAACGACTACTTCTCGGGACGCCTGTTCGCCACGCTGCAAAATCCGTTTATCATTACCAAGTATAAAGGTATCGACCCGGAAGTAGCATCAGGCATCGACTCTAACCCCTACCCACGCCCAATGAGCGTTCAGTTCGGAATCAATCTTAACTTCTAAAATAAGGAACAATTATTATGAAACATATATTTTTCAAAACAGCAGTTGCAGGCTTGCTCATGGCAGGATTCACCTCCTGCGCAGACGAGCTCAACCTTTCTTCGACCGACCCGCAGTCGTCGATGACTGCCGACGACATGGAGTTGCTTGCCAAACAGTATGCCACGCTGGGACTTACAGGACAGGCCGGCCCTGCAGGCAAGGCCGACATAAGCGGCGACGAGGGTGAAAGCGGTTTCTACCGTACCATCTTCAACCTACAGGAACTGTGCTCCGACGAATGCATCTGGGCATGGCAGAACGATACCGACATACCGGCCATCACAAACATAGAATGGACGGCGGATAACGTGCGTACCAACTGGGCTTACCAGCGACTGGCTTACGACATAACGCTCTTCAACGACTTTATCACGCGCAACAACGGGCGGACGGACGGCGAATGGGGCTACTATGTGGCCGAGGTGCGCTTCCTGCGTGCACTCCACTATTATTACTTCCTCGACTTGTTCCACAGGGCACCGTTCAAACTGGTATACGACGTAAACGTGCTGCCTACGGAGAAAGTAGGTGCCGACCTGTACGACTGGATCGACCAAGAGCTTACCGAAATCGAGCCGCTGCTGGCTTCTATCGGTTCGTTTAACAACACAACCAACTTCGGACGTGCCGACCAAGGCGCTGCCTATACGCTACACGCACGGCTGGCCCTGAACTCGGAAGTGTATACCGATGGGAAAAAGAAGGATTACCAAAAGGCCATCGACTACAGCAACCTTGTTATCAACAGCAAGAAGTATGAGCTCTCGAAAGGCACGAAAAACGGTTTCACCGGCTACGAACAGGTGTTCATGGGCGACAACGACGCTAACGCGCAGGCAATGAAGGAAATCATCTTCCCCATACGCCAAGACGGACAGAAGACAAAGGAATATGCCGGCTCTACCTATCTCGTAAGTTCGATACGCATCGCAGGCATGCCTTACAGCGGAACATCGAACTACTGGAGCTGTAACTTTGCACGCAAGGCCTTGATCGAGAAGTTCTTCGCCGATGCCGATACCACCAACGTGCCATGCGCTACGGCATACGAGCTGGAGCAGTATAAGAACCAGCTGGCCGCAGCAGGAAAGACGTATAACAAAGACAGCGAAGAGGATGTCATTGCTGCCGACGAGGCTCTGGGAGGCTCAACGGCAGCCATCATACAGAAGGCCGGCGACGAGCGCGCTATGTTCTATGCCGGTGTAGGCGGCGGCACACGCACCTTCACTACCAAGAATATCACGGGATTCCTTAACGGGCTCTCTATCGTGAAATGGCAGAACCGCCGCTCCGACGGCAGCACGCCAAGCGATGCGTCGTTCTCGGATACGGACATACCGCTGTTCCGCTTAGCCGAACTCTACCTGACACGCGCTGAGGCTTACTACCGTCTAGGCACCAACGACAAACAGGCCATCGACGACGTAAACGAGCTGCGCAGCCGCGCCAATGCTACTCCTGTAGCAAGCATCAGCCTGAACGCGCTCATCGACGAGTGGGGACGCGAATTCTACATGGAGGCACGCCGCCGCTCCGACTTGGTACGCTTCGGACTGTTCACGGGCAGCAAGTATATCTGGGACTTCAAGGGTGGCGTTTCTACCGGCATCGCCGTATCTAAGCATTTCAACGTGTACCCGATTCCCTCTAACGACCTCAGCAACAACCCCAACATGCACCAGAATGACGGTTACAAATAAATAAAAGATGGCTTTTCATCACACTAACAACTTAGAACGAACAATTATGAAACATATATTTAAAGCAATGCTACTACCGGTAATGGCGCTGCCACTACTGTTTGCATCATGCGAAAAAGATGACGGCTCTAATCCGACGCTCAACTTGAGCCACGCCAGCGACGGGTTTGTGTTGAACGTGCCGGCAAATTCAGCCAACAACGTATATGATTTGTCGAGCGCCGAGGGCGTAATGCTTACTTGCTCGCAGCCCAACTACGGGGGCGTGCCTTACGTTACGCGCTATTACGTGCAAGTGGCTATCGACGAGAAGTTCAAGACCGACTCGACCACGGCTCACAAAGAGCTGTCGAAAACGTCGTATACATCTGCACAAATGCTAGTATCGGCTTCTGAACTGAACGACTCTATAGTAAAGCTCTTCCAAGAGGCTAATCCCGACGATACGTATCCTGCCACAAACCGTCCGGTATATATCCGCTTGCGCGCAGTGGTAGACGGCATCAATGCCGGACTGAGCTACTCGAACGTCATCACTATCCCGAACGTCAAGGCTACTTACGTGGAGGCCAAGGAGGAAATGCCGGCCAACTTGTTCGTCAAGGGCGCTTCAATCCTCGACGGAACAAGCTGGAAAGCCGTACCGCAGGTATACGGTGTGAGCGGCGACTTCTTCACCGTGGTATACATTCCGGCAAACGGCAGTTTCGTATGGGGCCCGTCTAACAGCGACGCACGTGGCTATAGCCGCCTGAAGGAAATCAACGACAATGCCGGCGCTACGGTAGGCGAAGCTGAAGACGGCGGTGTGAAGTTCGGGAAGGCCGGCTGGTACACCCTGCGCTTCACCGGAGCACTGAACGGCACGAAGAACCAGTACACGCTGTTCATCTATCCCGCAAAGGCCTACGTCATCGGTAATGCAGCCGGAGGTTCGTGGACCGATTCCGACCCTGCATGGGAACTGACAGCCCCGGATGCAGCAGGCCAGTGGGTATCACCGGCATTCACGGCAGCAGGCGAACTGAGGGCATACGTGAAAGTGCCCGGTCACGACTGGTGGCGCACGGAGTATACGCTCTATAAGGGTACTACCATCTACTGGCGCGACTTTGACATCCCCGGCGACTGGATTGGCGGTGCGAAAGAAAAAGCCAAGCCTGCTAAATCAGACCCAGAAAACTACAGTGTAACATGTTCGCCCGGCCAGAAACTGTATGCAGACTTTGGCATGGGTACCGGTGAAGTTAAATAATTAAAAGCAAAAATCATGAAAAAGAAAGTATTATATAGCTTGGCAGCCATGGTGGGTCTCGTACTCACCAGCTGCTCCGGCGACTACGACGACTGGGCAAGCCCACAGAGTTTTACAGAAGGAACGAGTGCCAATCCGTACAGCGTAAGTTTCGTAGCCGGCCCCGATGCCGCTGTAGAAATGCCTACACGTACAGACGACGTACGGCTGGTGACGCTTACGGCCGGCTCGGAAGAGGTGGCCGACTATACACCGCAGATTGTCACTATCAACGGCGAGAACATCCCGGCAACGGTAGATCAAGGCAATATCATTGTATCTGCCGCCACGCTCGACTCTATCATACAGAAGCAGAACAACTCACGCGCTTCGGTAGTCCGGAGCTTTGAGGTGAAGACCAATGTGTCCGTCGTGCTCAAAAGCGGCGAGGCTTTTACCACATCGGTTATAGGAACGACTACGGGCACACTGAAGCCTGCACCCACCCCGGCCATCGACGAAAAGGGCTATTACCTGCTGGGCAACTTTGCTGAGAACGGCAACGGCTGGGACCTTTCTGCCCCGGTATGGATGGAGAAGGTAAGCGACGGCGTTTATGAGGCTGTCGTAAATACCACCAGCGACGGCGATAACTGGTACAAGTTCTATGAAGGCTCGCACCAGAGCAACGACAGCTGGGATGTAACCAATGCCGGCGCACTGGGATGCCGCATCAACGGCGATGCCGCACTGACGGGCTTCATCATACACCAAGGCGACGGAGCAAGCAAAGTGCAAACGCCGGTAATCAAGGGGAAAGGCCAGTACAAAGTGACTATCGACATGAACAACCTCGTTTACACCGTGAAACGGGCCGAATCGACCTATTACCTCATCGGCAACCCGCAGAAATGGACACCGGGCAATATCACCTGCATGCTGCATGCTGAGGGCGACAACATCTACAGCTATACCACGAAGTTTACCAACCAGTGGGACATCAAGGTGTTCGAAGGCAAATATGCAAATGCAGGCGGTGACGTATGGAAATACTGCTGGGGCGGCGTAGACGGCTCGACAGAGGCACAGGGCACGCTCATCTTCGGCAACGGCGATCCGAACGCAGCCGGCGCCATCGGTCCGAGCGAAACCGGCGGCTGGTACACATTCACCATCAACATGAATACCCAAACATATACTTGGACGCCCATCGCAGCTCCTGCTACCGAATATACTTCGGTATCGCTCATCGGCGACTTTAACAGCTGGGGCGGCGACGTCGACCTTACGCCGCTGGAGCAGGCGCCTCACAACTGGTATGCACGCATCACGATACCGACCGACGGCAACCTGAAATTCCGCGCCAATCACGACTGGAGCGTAAGCTGGGGAACATCGGAAGCCAACGTGGGTGTCCCCGTAGGCGATGTCTACTCGCTCGAACCGGGTCCGAAGGACATCACCGTACCTGCCGGCACTTACGACTTCTACCTGAACGACATCACAGGCAGATGGAACATCAAGGTTGTAGGTGAATAATCATCCATAAACCATATCGCAACAGGGGGCACACAATATAGCGTGCCCCCATTTCCATTCATATAAACAGGCTGCGCTGCTGCCTTTAATACCCACAAAACAATGAAACGACTCATCACTTTCTTACTCATAGCCGCTTTGTTGCAGACTGCTACAGCCCAGCGCTACTTAGGCGGCGACATATCACTGCTGCCTTCTTACGAAAAGGCGGGCGCCGTATACCGCGACTACAAAGGAAAGCAGATTAGTCCGCTGCGCTTTTTCAAGACACAGAAATGGAATGCCGCACGCGTAAGACTGTTTGTAAACCCGGAGTATGCACCGAAAAACCATGTGGAAGAAGGGGTGTGCCAAGACCTCGGTTACGTAACAGCACTCTGCAAACTGCTGAAGGAGGAGGGCTACGCCATAATGCTCGATTTCCACTACTCCGACTACTGGGCCGACCCGGGAAAACAGGAGATTCCGCACCTGTGGAAAAACGCGGCCGCAGCCGACTTGCCCGATACCGTATACCGCTACACGCGGCACGCGCTGGAGCGCCTCGCCGATGCGGGCATCGAACCGGAAATGATACAGGTGGGCAACGAGATTACCAACGGCATGCTGTGGCCCGCAGCAAAAGTAGTACCGACGAAAGACGGAAACTGGGAAACACTGGCAGCTCTGCTCAGCAGCGGAAGCAAAGCGTGCAGGGAGGTTTGCCCCAAGGCTAAACTGATAATACACACGGAGAAACCGGGCAGCTGGAACATCACGCAGTCGTTTTACAACCAGCTGCGCCGCCGCAACATAGACTACGACATCATCGGACTGAGCTACTATCCCATGTGGCACGGAACGATAAAGCAACTCGGCAACACGCTCGACAGCACGGCCTGCCACTTCCCCGACAAGGAGGTAATGATCGTGGAAACGGCTGCTTACTATTCGCACGAAAACGATAAATGGGCAAAAAGCCCCGACCAGTATGCCGAGTTCTACCCTATCAGCACTAAGGGACAACGGCAGTTTACCCGCGAACTGGTAACCGAACTGAAGCGCCACGCCAACGTTACGGGGCTCTTTTGGTGGTTTCCCGAAGAGAACGGCTACGCCAACGACCTCTTGCCGTGCTGGATTAACCGCGGACTGTTCAACAACCGCACAGGCAAAGCCCAACCGGCACTGCGCGAACTGAAGGCTTTCAAATAAAAAAGCCCGGAGACAAAAGGACACAAGGCGAGGAAACGGAGATGCAATCGTTTGCGCAGCGGTAAGTAGCATATTTGCACCCGCGCTGCATGCCGGCTACGCTTTTTTGGTGTATCTTCGCAGCATAATCAATAAACCCAAATACGAAGTATGAAACGTTTGTCAATTATCTTAATCCCATTGGTTATCCCCGTACTTATGATGGCACAAGGGTGGCCGGCTAACTATAAAGGTGTGATGCTGCAAGGGTTCTATTGGGACTCGTACGATGATACGCAGTGGTCGAAACTCGAGGCACAGGCCGATGAATTGTCTCAATACTTCAGTCTGGTATGGATCCCGCAGAGTGCTTACTGCGGCGGCAAGTCGATGGGCTACGACGACTTGTACTGGTTCAGCAACTACGACAGCAGTTTCGGTAACAGAACACAGCTGACCTCCATGATCAAGACGTTCAAGGCCAAAGGCATCGGCACCATCGCCGACGTGGTCATCAACCACCGTAAGAACGTGAGTAACTGGGTAGACTTCCCGGCCGAAGAATACAACGGCACTACTTACCAGCTGAAGCCGGCCGACATCGCAGCCAACGACGACGGGGGAAAGACAAAGACGTGGGCTACGGCCAACGGCTACGTACTGAGCACGTACAACGACTCGGGCGAAGGATGGGACGGCATGCGCGACCTCGACCACTACAGCGATAACGTGCAGACGAACGTGAAGGCTTACCTGAAGATGCTGCTCGACGACCTGGGGTACGCCGGGTTCCGCTACGACATGGTGAAAGGTTATTCCGCCAGCTTCACGGGGCTGTATAACAGCTATGCTGCCCCTGACTACTCGGTGGGCGAATACTGGGACGGCAACGTGAGCGCGGTGAAGACATGGATTAACGGCACGAAGACGGGCGGCGAGATACAAAGCGCAGCATTCGACTTCCCCTTCCGCTATACCGTGCGCGACGCCATCAACAACAATAACTGGACGAAGCTGGCCAACAGCAGCCTCATCAGCGACGAGGCATACAAGCGCTATGCCGTGACGTTCGTAGAAAACCACGACACGGAATACCGCTCGTCCACCAGCCAGCAAGACCCCATACGCAAAGACACACTGGCGGCCAACGCCTACCTGCTGGCCATGCCGGGTACGCCCTGTGTCTTCCTGAAACACTGGCAAAAGAACAAAGCGGCCATCAAATCGATGATTGAGGCGCGCAACATGGCCGGCATACACAACCAGAGCGAGGTATACAACATGAGCAACCAGTACAATCTGTATGCCGCCCGCGTAACGGGAAGCGACGGCAGGCTGGTGGTGGCCGTAGGGCCTAACGCTGCGTCGTATGCCCCGGGCAGCCAATGGGTGAAGGTGCTCTCGGGCAACAAGTATGCCTATTTCGTGGAGAACACCATCAACCGCCCGTGGGTAGACTTGGCATCCGGCAGCTACCAGAACACGCAACGGGCTACGCTGACGGCCATCAGCGACAACAGCGCCGCCAAACTGGTATATACCACCGACGGCACTACGCCTACGGCTGCCAGCAAACAGGCCGCCAGCGGCACCACGCTCGACATTCCCGAAGGAACCACCGTGCTCAAGGTGGGGCTGCTCATCGGCGGCACTGTAAGCAATGTCATTACGCGCAACTATACGGTAAGCATCTTCGCCCCCTACACCATCACGGTGCATGTAAACACCAGCGCGGTAAACTGGAGCAGCATCAACTTCTGGACATGGGGAGGCGACGGCAGCCACGGCCCGGACAAAGCGTCATGGCCGGGAGACGCCGTGACCGATACCAAGACCGCAGGAGGGAAGACATGGTATTATAAAACCTTCACCATCAACAGCGAAGACGATTATGTCAACTTCGTGTTCAGCACCGGCAGCGGCAGTCCTCAAACGGAGGATTACAACAACGTGGACACCGATGCCTACTTCGAAATATCGGCGCAGACCAATACGAACAACCACCACATCATCAATAACGTAACCGGGCAGATGACCTCGGCCATCAACGGCATCGCCGCGACAGGCGAAACCGGCATACAAAGGGTATATACAACCGACGGCCGGCTGGTGCGCGTGGTGAAAGGGAGCGTGGCGGAAGCACTCGACGGCCTCGGCAGCGGCTTGTACATCGTAAACAAGAAGAAATATGTCAAATAGAGAGAATAAGATTAACATGTACGTAGTTTGAGTTTATGAGAAAGGGCATCATCCGGTAGCGACCGGCATGATGCCCTTTTATTCTCCGGCAAAGCCCGGACAGCGGCAGGCAGCTCACTTCTTTGCCTTCTGCTGCTTGCAACAAGCCTGCGCAGCGCTCTTGTCCGCCTTGCTGTCTTTCTTCCCACTGCATTTCTTGTCGGCACACTTTCCGTCCTGCCCCTGGGCAGCCTTCTGGCAACCGGCAGCCTTCTCACATTTCTTTTCGCTGTCCTTCTGCTGGCAGCATTCCTTCTTTGTTTCCTTCTTTGCCACGCTCTGTGCATTAGCTACCGTCCCGAAACACACTGATGCCGCGAACATTGCGGCGCACATCATTACTTTCTTCATATTCTCTGCTTTTTTATTTCAATAAATAAACTTATCGGCGCAAATATACGTACTTTTATCCATAACACCCATGCATATTTTATTTTTTTATATATATTTGCGATATAAAATAAATTGCAACGGAAAATTAACAAATTCAAGATGAAACGGATGATATATTTCCTGCTTACAGGTGTGCTTGCCGGCATGACGGCCATTGCCGGTGCAAGCTTTTACATGCTCGGCTATTCGCTGACACCCGACCCTAACCGCACGGATACCGACAGTGCGTATACCACCCTCTACAAACGCTACCCCGGCGTGCGCCAATGGGTAGACAGCGTAAGGCAGCACCGCATCCTGCGCGACACGTTCGCCGTGATGCCGGGCGGCGAACGCCACCATGCGCTCTTCCTGCGCGGCGACACGGCCAACGGGCGCACGGCCATCGTGGTGCACGGGTATAAAGACTGTGCCGTAACTTACCTCATGATAGCTAAGATATACCACCAGCAACTGGGATACAACGTGCTGCTGCCCGACTTGCATGCCCACGGCCTGTCGGAGGGTAAGGCGATACAAATGGGATGGCTCGACCGCCACGACGTGCTCCACTGGGCTGCCTTGGCCGAACGGATGTTCCGCTGCGGGGGGCGCCCGTCGGCCGTCGTCATGCACGGCGTGTCAATGGGTGCAGCCACGGTCATGAATGTCTCGGGCGAACGCCTCCCCCGCTACATCAAGCGCTTCGTTGAGGACTGCGGGTACACAAGCGTATGGGATGAGTTCGGCTCGGAACTGAAGAACCAGTTCGGGCTGCCTGCATTCCCGCTGCTGTATACCACCAGCTTGCTCTGCCGGCTGAAGTACGGCTGGTCGTTCGGCGAGGCATCTCCCTTGAAACAGGTTGCCAAATGCCGGCGGCCGATGCTCTTTATCCACGGAGACGCCGATACGTTCGTGCCATCATGGATGGCCGGACCGCTCTATAAGGCGCACCCCGGGAATCCACTGCAACAACGGAAGGCGGAGATACTAAAGGGGATTTGGATTACAAAAGGCACCATGCATGCACGGTCGTACAACGATTATACGGACGAATATATACGGCGGACATGCGAGTTTAACGGGTTAACGGATTAACCCCCATTTTGATTTTGGCCCATTTTCCGGCGCACCCGCATAACCCTGTATTTGGAAAGCAGGGGCAAAGTGGTAACTAACGGATTGAAATCGTACAAGCACCTTGTAGCCCGGTTACAAGCGTCTGGTAACAAGCCTACAAGCACCTTGTAGCCCGATTACAAGCACCTGGTAACAAGCCTACAAGCACCTTGTACTGATTTGGATTATGCCTTTATCAGTGAACGCAGGGCAAACCAGCAGTGCATAAGGAACGTGGGGACCGTGCCGTAATGGCGGCACATCACGCGATAGCGTTCTTTCAGGGAGGCTTTATGATAAAGTGTGGTCTGCCCCTCTTCGGTGTAATTCACCACTACGGCATGCAGGTTGCAAAGCCCCAAGTTGCGCCTACGCGCCTCCTTCATCACACGGATACACCAGTCGACATCGGCCGAATAGCGGTAATGCAGGTCGTAAGTGATACCGCGCGCCACATCCGTACGGGCATAGAAAGCCTGGTGACAGACAAGCATCCCGTGGATAAACGAACGCCATGACAGGCGCTCGGGCGGCGAGAGGCGGCGCGGACGCAAGAAACGCCCCTCGTCGTCGACAATATTCGTATCCCCATAGAGCACCGCCGGCCATTCGCCCGAGGGCATATCCTCAAGCCGCCCGTTACGGATGACGGTTTCTACGGTATCGGCTGCGGGGAAGAAGTCGCCCGCATTCAAGAATAGCACATAGTCGCCTGTCGCCCGTTTCAGTCCTTTGTTCATCGCATCATAAATCCCGTAGTCGTGTGCCGACACGATGTCCACCGTATGGCCATTGCCTGCCGCATCGCTCCTGGCCTTATAGGCTTCAGCCACAGCGACGGTGGTGTCAGGCGAAGCCCCGTCAATGATGAGATGCTCCACGTGGCGATGGGTTTGCGCCAACACGCTGTCGGCCGTCCTCGGCAGCGTAGCGGCTGCCTTATAGGTCACTGTGACGATGGTAAGCTTGATCATAACCTGTAATGTTTTTGTGCGATGGCCTGATTGTATACCTCAATATACCGCATGGCCACCGCGGTTTGCGAATAATTGGCATTCACCTTATGCACCGCATTGCGGCTCAGGGCGGCGCGGTCGGCCTCGTCGAGCACCCAGCGTATCCCCCTTGCCAGGTCGGGCGCATCGCGGAAAGCCGCTACATACCCCGTCTGCAGGTGGTCGATCATCTCGGGGATGCCGCCCACCTTGAACCCCACGCAGGGCACGCCGCAAGCCATGGCCTCCATGATGGTGTTGGGCAGGTTCTCCGACAGCGAAGGAAGCACGAACACGTCGACAGCATTGTAAACCGACACAATCCGCCGGTCGTCGCTGACGTAGCCCAACGGATAGGCAGGGAAAGGCAGGCGTGCGGCCACCTCCCCGGCATGCCCGCCAAGGATGACCACCCCGGTATTCCCACACATTTCCGGATATTGCCCGGCCAGCTGTTCACAGGCGGCGATGAGGTAGCCCATGCCTTTATTGGGATTGGTTGCCCGCTGCGACACAAACAGTATCAGGCGCTTGTCAGCGGGCAGGCCCAGTTCCTGCCGCATCCCGCCTCCGCCGGCAGGACGGTAGACACGGGTGTCGATAGTATTGGGAATGCTCACTATGCGGTAGTCCCTGAGCAGCGCGCTCTTCCTGGCTTCGCCGGCCAGCCAACGGCTGCACGCAACAAACGAGACGGCGCTGCCGCCCAGCATTTGCTGCTTGCGCCGCCATACCTTAGCCGACAAATCGGTGAGCGAGCCTCCCCCGGGCAACAACCGGCAACGGCAGCATTGCTCCTGGAAGCTGTTGCAGCCCAAGGTGAGATGGCAGATGGCCGTAGCCGGCCATATATCGTGCATGGTCCATACGACGGGTTTTCCGCTCCTGAGAATCTTGCGCAGGCCGCGGAGCGAGAGCATGCCTTGGTTTACCCAATGCAGATGGATGACGTCGGCTTCCTGAAACTCGCGCGTCCGCGTAATGTCGGCACCGGCATTGGCGATGTCTATCTCGAAGAGATGCTGCCTCCCGAAGCGCAGGTGCAGGGCTATCACCAGCCGCTCCCACAGGAAGCTCCACCGGCTGCGGAACGTCTGCGGCAGCGAGGCCACCGTAACGGCTTCCGTCTGCTTGTCGCGCACCAGCATCTTCGCTTTCTCCCCGTTGTTGTTCAGCGCATTCATCAGCCGGTTGGCCGCAACCGCGGCTCCCCCCGTCTTCTCGCTCGTGTTCACTATCAGTATTCTCATGCTGCAAAGATAGCATTTTTTTAGTACTGACGATGCGGATTGGAGTTTTTTTCTAACGCTTTCCTTGAAAAAACGCTGATGCAATCTGCTGTATTCGCACCAAAATTAGTAACTTTGTGGCATCAACTATAATAAAAAGCAATTATGGAAAAAAGAGAATTGATGATGAGAGCCATCGAACTCTCCGAAAATAGCGTGAGGAACGGCGGAGGGCCGTTCGGAGCCGTGATAGCAAAAGACGGCGAAATCATTGCGGAGGCCAGCAACCGCGTAACCGTCGACTGCGACCCTACTGCACACGCCGAGGTGAGCGCCATCCGCAAGGCTGCACAAAAGCTGGGCACGTTCGACCTCAGGGGGCACGAGATTTACACTTCGTGCGAACCCTGCCCCATGTGCCTGGGCGCCATCTACTGGGCACGCCTCGACAAAATCTATTATGCCAACGACCGGAAAGACGCTGCACGCATCGGCTTCGACGACGATTTCATCTACCAGGAACTGGAACTGAGACCCGAAGACAGGAAGAAACCTTCGGAAGTCTTCATGGCCAGCGAGGCCAAGAAGGCCTTCGAGCTATGGATGGAAAAAGACGATAAAGCGGAATATTAGCGCTGTGCACGCAAACAATTCGTTGATTTAAGTCAAGAATAAAGGTAAAATATACACTTTCCGCGTCTCATCTATTGCCGATTCCAAAAATCGTTGTACCTTTGCATCGTCAAAAGGTTAATAGATTGTTTTAGGTTAGTAGTAATATTTATAGTTTTAGGTTTTTAGTTATTGGTAAGAAGAAAGTTTCAAATGTGGATAACAGTGGTCGCCGTGAGGCTCCCATAACTTTCTTTTAAAGATTAGTATTAGTTTAGTTATGACGCCCTGCTTGCTATTTTTTAATAGCAGCGGGACTCTGGCTAAAGGCCAGAAAATTTAATTGAAAAGGATTTTTAGTTAAACATAGGCTTTGAACGCTGCTGCTCGCTGATGAGTAGCAGCGTTCTTTTTAGATGAGGCTCCCCCGCCCCGCCAGTTGTTCCCGGCTCTGCCCATGGCTTACCGGGAACATTGCTCTCCAGCCAGCCTGAATGCTACGAGATCCTTGATAGAAATGAGCTTTATCCCAAACTTATTGGCGATTACCTCTAACTGGGGCAAGCGCGCCATGGTTCCGTCGTCGTTCATTATCTCGATCAACGCTGCTGCCGGTTGCAGGCCGGCCAGCAATGCGAGGTCGATGGCGGCTTCGGTGTGCCCGTTCCTCCCGAGCACTCCGTCCTCGTTGGCATAAAGCGGGTTGATATGCCCGGGGCGGCCAAAGTCGGCTGCAACGTGCTTCGTATCGGCCAATGCGCGGATGGTTGCGGCCCGGTCGTGAGCGGAAACCCCGGTGGTACACCCGGGCAGCAGGTCGACGGTTGCAGTGAACGGAGTGCCGAGCAGCGACGTGTTCTCTTGCAGCATGGGCTGTAGCTCCAGTTGCTTGCAGCGCTCCATCGACAGCGGTACGCAAAGCAGGCCGCGCCCTTCTTTCAGCATGAAGTTCACCTTTTCGGGGGTGATTAGCTCTGCTGCGGTAATAAAGTCTCCCTCGTTCTCACGGTTCTCATCGTCAACGACTATCACAAACTCCCCCTGAGCAAAAGCCTGTATCGCATCTTTTATATTATCCATAATGCGTGCAAATTTCGTTATTTAATTCGATATATGCAAGGATTTGGGAGGGAAATTCACGATTCTATTCTATCCATTGCTAATTTGAAAGAGATATACATATCAATCCTATGATGAATAGAATAAATGTAGCCGAGATAAGGATATTGGCCATCTTGGGAGCGCCCTTGAACTCTTTCCATACGAGAACGCCCCAGATAATCGCAACTACAGGTGCGGCGTTGCTCAACGCATAAGATATGGCCGGATTGGCAGCGCCCGAACCCATGAAACTTACGACCATGCCGCTCATCCAGATGAATCCGCCGAGCAGGCCGATGAGGTGCTGGCGGGGAGTGCCTGCAAGATAGTTACGCATCGTCTTGGGCTGGCCTCCCTGCGAGGGATGCTTCATGGCGAAGCCGTTGAAGACGGGGGTGCTGAGCAATGCTCCGAGGCCGAAGAAGAATACGCCCGTATAGGGGGTAAGCGTACCGGTGCCTCCCGACACGTATTCGGGGGCAATCGACTTCACCACAAGACCGAAGAAGAACATCAGGCCGATACCCGAGGCAAGGGCCAGGAGGATGCCTTTCACCGGCGTGCTCTTTCGGCTGTCGGCCAGTTTGCCGTAGGCCTTGCCGTTCAGGATGATGGCGATGACGATAACGGCGATGCCCGACCACAGCAGCACCTGGTTTCCGGGATAGGCTTGTCCTGCAAACAGAATCAGGAGATAGTTGAAAATGATTCCGCCTATCCACCCGATGCCGCCCCCGATGGGGAAGGCCACCGACATTCCCGCTACCGCAATCGATGAAGCAAGGAACACATTGGCGAAATTCCATATCACGCCCCCTAACAGGGCATAGGCCACGCTGGCAGAGTCCATCTGCGTAAGGTTTTCAATGAAGCTCACCCCGTCGCTGCCTAAGCATCCGAGGGTGAGGGCTCCGAGCAGTGCTGTAAGGAAAAGGCCGACGGAGAAGTCCCAGTAGAACAGTTCGGTACTCCAGTTCTTGTCGATTACCAGTTTCTGCGTGTTCGACCACGAGCCCCAGCAAAGGCAGCAATAGATGCAGCAGAGCAATCCTAAGATATAGTTATTGACGAGTATCATGGCATTCCCTGTTATTCGTGAACATGTAAATTCCAGCCGAGATAGCTTTCGATGGCTTCGTTGAGGATGTCGACCACATCGGTGCGGCACATGGCCACATGGTGTTCGAACCCATTCTTGCAGATATACTTCATGAGCTTTTGCAGGTCATCCACCTTCGTCACGGCGATACAGCCGTCCATGCCGTAGGCATCGTTGGTTATTTCGCCCTTGCCGGCATAGGCCTTGATGCAGCCCTCCGGGTCGTCGGTGGAGATGCGGAAGAAGGTGAACGGCCCCTCGCTTACCTTGGCATATACGGCACCGAAGGTATTGATTTTGCCTAACGTCCTTCCCAATACGCCTAAGGGACCCAGCTTCAGGTCGTCGTTGCCCACGAACTGCTTCGGGAAGTTTCCGCAGTGGGTGCATACACACTTGTTGCGGTCTTCGGCAAAGTTGTTGTTCCAGTCGAGCAAGGCAGGCGCCTGTCCTGCGGCGAGCGAGAGGGCATACATCGACACGGTGCCGGCAATATCAGTCTCACAGGCAGCAGGTATAAGCTTATCAGATAGCATCGACATAGTAACGCAGGCGGCACAGCCATAGTTCTGCTCCAGCGAGTCCCAGCACTGGATGGCAACGGCCTGCACGTCGTTGTCCTCGATCCATTTCTCGACGGCCACGCCGAATTTAGCCTGCAGGCTCAGTTTCTCACGGTATGCCTCGGGCACCTTTGCGTAGCTGCGTATGCGCTCGCACATCTGCCTGAACTCCGGGTCGTCGTCGGCAATCTTCTGTGCAGCGTATAGAATCTCCGATAAGTCGGCCGGAACCACCGTGATGCCACTGCGCTGCAGCAGTTTCTCCGAGGCGCGGCAGGTGTTGAATCCCAATGGCCGGGTGCCTATCTGTCCGATGCGGCAATGGCGCAGACCGTTTACTACGCGGCATACGGCGGCGAACTTGTTGATGTCCTGTGCCAGCAGCGGACTGTAGATGGAGTAAGTATGCAGACTGGTGTCTGTAAAAGGTATGCCGTATTGGTACAGGTTGTTGCACACGGATATCTTGCCGCAGAAAGCATCGCGGCGGCTGTCGAGGTCTACCTTGTCGTTCTCGTCGTCGCAGGCCTGCACCAGCACCGGCACATTCAGGTTGGCATCGCTGATGGCATTGATGATGCCGATTTCGTAACCGAAGTTGGGCAGCGACACGATGATGCCGTCGATTTCCTCCCGGTGCTCGCGGAACTGCTTGGCCACCTTCAGGCCGTCTTCACGGGTTTCGATACTGCTGCTGCCCGTAGGGGTAGCGTCTTCGGGCAGGATAATGTATTCGTAGCCATTATCCCCGAGCGTTTTAAGCAGTTGTTTACGTACGTCTTTTGCCAGTTCCGAGTTGAAGTAGGCGCGGGTTCCGATAATCACGCCAAAACAGATTTTTCCATTTTTCATAAGACTTCTTTGTTTTAGTTATTTCATAAAAAGTAATATTTGTTTCATAGTAGGCCATAGCGCCGCAGCAGCCTATGCTTAGTATCGGACAACCGTGTTGACAGCCCTCAGCCACCCCTTGTAGGCTTTATCCGTATCCTCGGTGGGGCTGGGGTCGAATGCCTGTACCACCTTGCGCAGCTCGGTCACTTCGCCGGACGAAGTCCATATCCTGCGGGCAAACCCGTTCATCAGTACTGCTCCCAAGGCCGAAGCGTCTTCCACCTCGGTGCATACAATCCGTGAATTAAGCAAGTCGGCCTGGAACTGCATCAGGAACCTGTTCTTCGTAGGGCCTCCGTCGACGCATATATCCCGGAGCTGGTTTCCCGTGGCTTGCATCATCACGTCGAACAGGTCTTTTACTTGGTAAGCGATGCTTTCGAGGGCAGCCCTCAGGAGATGTGCGCGCGACGTGGAAAAAGTCATCCCCACAATGCCCGCTTTGGCATCGGGTTTCCACCACGGTGCCCCCAAGCCGGCAAGAGCCGGTACGATGTATACCTCGCCGTTGTCGGCCAACGAAGCTATTTCGGCCTCGATTTCCCTTGGGTGGCCGATGAGTTTTATCTGGTCGCACAGCCATTTCAACGTTGCGCCAGTGCTGTATATATTGCCCTCGTATCCGTAGAAATGCTTACCCAGTACCGAGAATGCCACGGATGTGACAAGCCCCTCGGGGGCAGCCTTTGGCGATTCGCCTATATTAACCATTACCGACGAGCCCGTGCCGTAGGTAATCTTTCCCGAGCCTTCGCCGAAACACATCTGCCCCGCGAGCGCACCTTGCGAGTCGCCTATCACGCCGGCTATCTGTATCGGTTTTTCAAAAATCCCTTCCACGGTGGTTTCGCCGTAGACGGCGTCGGATGGCAGCACACCGGCCATCATCGTCCGCGGTATTCCGAACAGCTGCAGCAAGTCGTCGTCCCACTCCATCGTATGGATATTGAACAGCATCGTGCGCGAAGCATTGGTGGTGTCTGTAGCAAACACCTTACCCCCCGTCAGCTTCCAGATGAGCCATGTATCAACCGTGCCCATCAGCAGATGTCCTTCGTCCGCTGCCTCGCGTGCCCCTTCTACGTGGTCGAGTATCCACCTGACGCCGCTGGCGGAGAAGTTAGGGTCGATGATTAGTCCGCTTTTCTCCTGCACCATCCGGGTATGCCCGTGTTCGGCCAGGTATCTGCACAGTTCAGTTCCGCGGTTGTCTTGCCATACCACGGCTCTGCAAACAGGCTTCCCGGTTCGTTTGTCCCATACGACCACCGTTTCGCGCTGGTTGGTGATGGCCAGTGCCACGCAGCAGTCTCCTTGCGGGATGCAGCCTGTGAGTTGGCGGATAGCCTCAACCGTGTTGCGGTAGATTTCCTCTGCGTCGTGCTCCACGAATCCCTTTTGCGGGTAATACTGTTCGTGGCCGATGTCGTTTCTTCCCAGTATCCTGCACTGCTCGTCAAAAAGCATGGCCTTAGTAGCTGATGTACTTTGGTCGACAGCAATAATATAGTTTTTCATACGGTGGTTATTGTTTTAAGTTTGCAAATACAGTTTTGAATGCCCTGCGGCGAGCATGCCTTCCTGCTTTTCTTGCGGTCGGCCGCCGGGCGGTGTGTGTCAGCCGCCGTTCACGATTTCCATGCATGCGTTATATATACCTTGATAGTCGAACCCGTAATGGCGGAACACCTCTTTATGCGAGGCGTGTACTACGTTTTCGTCGGGCACGCCCAGTATCTTCATCCTTACGGGGCATTCCTGCGATGTTATTTCCGCCACCATAGCTCCCAGTCCGCCGTAAATGCTGTGCTCCTCGGCCGTCACTATCCGTTTCGTTTCCCGGGCAGCCCTGAGCACGGCCCGCCTGTCGAACGGTTTGATTGAAAACATATCCAGCACACGGGCATTGATGCCCTGCTGCTTCAGCATTTTCCCGGCCTCAAGGCAGTGGGCCACAGTTTCGCCGGTGCCGATGATGGTAAGGTCGGTGCCCTCCATCAGCGTGTTGGCCTTGCCCGGCTCTAAGTCGAAGTTGTCGTCGCAGTATACATCGGGCACCGCATCCCTGCCTACGCGTATATAAACCGGTTTCGGGTGGTCGACCAACCGCTCTGCCAGTTTCCGGGTTTGGCGCACATCGCACGGAAGATAGATTTCCATGCCCGGGAAGGTGCGCAGGGCAGCGATGTCGTGCAGGGAGTGGTGGGTGGCCCCCAGCTGCGAATAGGCCGTTCCGCCGCTCACCCCGCATATCTTGACAGGCATTTGCGAATAGGCCATGTCTACCTTCACTTGCTCGAGCGAGCGGGCGACATAGAAGCAGGCCGGCCCGAAGACAAACACCTTCTTGCCTGTAGACGCCAGTCCTGCCGCGATGCCCACGGCATTCTGCTCGGCTATGCCTACCTCGACAAACTGTGCGGGCAGCGCCTTGGCGAAATCCGTCAGCGTGGCTGAGCCGCTGGCATCCGACGTCACGGCTATAATATCCTTATCCTTCCCGGCCAGTTCCAAGAGTGTGTTTGTAAAGCTCTTCCGGCAGGGTATTACATTAGGCTCGTTCATTTGCTTTGTCTCCTTCGTTGTTTTTAGCTGTGATACTTGCTTATTCTGGCCGAAATCTCGTTTACGGCAGTTTGGTGCTGTTCGGCATTCAGCACCCCATGGTGCCACTTGGCCACGTTTTCCATGAAAGAAACGCCGTAACCCTTCGTCGTGTTCGAGATAATCAGGTGCGGGCGCCCGTTCTTGAAGTCGACGCCCTCAAGGGTTGCTGCGATTTCGGTGATGTCGTTGCCGTTCATCTCCTTTACATCCCATCCGAATGCCGTCCAGCGGGCGTTTATGCTTTCAATGGGCATTATATCCTCCGTAGAGCCTGAAATTTGCAGTCTGTTACGGTCGATAATGGCCACGAGGTTGTCCAAATGATATTTGTTTGCTGCCATTGCCGCCTCGTAGATAGAGCCTTCGGCCTGTTCGCCGTCGCCCATTACGACATAGGTCTTGTATGCTTCCCCCGACAGTTTGGCGCCCAAGGCCATGCCTACGCCCGCCGATAGCCCGTGCCCGAGGGCTCCCGTATTGATTTCCACGCCGGGTATCGTCACGTCGGGATGCCCCCCTAAGTGGGCATGGTCCTTGCCGTATTCGTCGAGCTCCTGCTGCGCGACGAACCCCTTGTCGGCCAATACGCAATACAGGGCTTCCGCACAGTGGCCCTTGCTCAGTATGAACCGGTCGCGCCCTTTCATCCGGGGCTGCCCCGGGTCTACATTTAAAATGCGGTGATAAAGTACGGTCAGCACGTTCAGTACCGACAGGTCGCCTCCGATGTGCCCGGTCTTGCCGGAGTAAACCAAATCGACCAGCTTCAACCTCAATTCCTCCGATTTCCTTTCTAATTCAATAATCCCTGTCATTTTTATTGTTTTGTTTCAGAATTACTTCGCAAAAATAACAAAACAAAACAAAATGCAAAAGCAAACGAAAGGAAATAATCTACTTATTAACGTTTTTTGTGGTTTATTTAATCCGGTTGCGGGAGAGAGGCTGGCCTCCCCGCAACCGGCCAGCATCCGTTACTGTTTTGCTATAATATATTTTATATCGTAATCGGCAAACTTCTTCATATCGTCCTGCGAGATGTCAGCGT
Organism: Prevotella sp. UBA1378; assembly: GCA_002305505.1. Lineage (GTDB taxonomy): Bacteria > Bacteroidota > Bacteroidia > Bacteroidales > Bacteroidaceae > Prevotella. The sequence continues at coordinate 37,116 of DBRC01000008.1, forward strand.
CGGTGATGATGTAGTCAACCAGCGACAGGGCTCCCAGACTTGCAAAGGAACTTTTGCCAATCTTTGTCGAGTCGGCAACGAGGTACACGGTGTCCGACGTGTCAATCATGGCTTTCTTCACCACGAGGTCGCTCATGCTGGGATAGGTGAGACCGGTTTTCAGGTTGATGCCGGCCGTAGCCAGGAACAGCTTGTCGGCGTGGATGTTATCGAAGTACTGGGCAGCTTTTTCGCCTGTCAGCGACAGCGTGGGCGACTTGAATTCTCCCCCTGTCATATTCAGGTCGATGCCCGATTCCCTGCCGAGAATCATGGCTATATTCAGCGCGTTGGTGATAACCCTCAGGTTGTGGAATCCGGTGATGAGCTTTGCAATCTCGGTAGTGGTCGAGCCGGAGTCGAGTATGATAGTATCCCCGTCGTTGATATACTTCACGGCCTCGGTAGCGATTGCTATTTTTGCTTCCATGTTCCGTTGGTTTACCAGTTGGAAGTCGATGACGTTGCTCCTTGCATTGCTAAGCACGGCCCCCCCGTGTTCGCGCGTCACCAAGCCCTGTTCTTCCAGCTTTTCCAAGTCCTGGCGTATCGTCACTTCCGTCACTTTGAATATCCGGCTCAAGGCAGCCACTTTTACCTGTCCGTCCTCGTATATCATATCCAGGATTTTCTCCCTGCGTTGATTTACAAATCCCATATACTAAAGCATTAAAATTAAATCTGTCCCGCAAAGTTATGTTTTTATTTTCGTTTCTGCAAGGTTTTCTTTCTTTTTCTTACCCTTGTTGGGTATAAAACGTATTTTTCCCCCACAACTTATCCGATGGTAAAAAAAGAAAGAATCTACAAACAATAAAAAAAACTTAAAATATGTTTATGCTTTATGCCTTTACCTGAACAAAGATTAAAACAACAACATATTCGTTTCGATTTTTTCCGTTTAATATTTCTTTTTTCATTATCTTTGCGGCAGATTTCATAACAAATCTATATTAAAACTAACCACAATTTAACAACCTAAATTCAATGAAACAACAAATCAAACGATTATCCCTTGCCATGGCATTCAGCATGCTGTGGCTGTTGGGCTCCGCCCAAAAGACCGTCACGGGCAACGTGAAAGACGGCAACGGCGAACCGCTAATCGGCGTGAGCGTAAAGCTCAAAGGCACATCGGCAGGTACGGTAACCGACTTTAACGGCAACTATACCTTGCACAACGTACCCCCGTCGGCCCAATTACAGTTTTCGTACATCGGCTTCCTTACCAAGACCGTAACAGTGGGGAGCAGTTCTACGCTCAACCTTACGATGGAAGAAGACAATGCCGCCCTCGACGAGGTGGTAGTCATCGGATACCAGACGGTGAAACGCCGCGACCTGACGGGGTCTGTGGCGTCGGTGAGCAGCAAACAGCTTACCGCAGCACCTGTTTCAAACGTAGCACAGGCCTTGCAAGGCAAGCTGGCCGGTGTAAATATCGTATCGCAGGACGGCCGCCCCGATGCTTCGATTTCTATCCGCGTGCGCGGCGGCGGTTCTATTTCGCAAAGCAACGAGCCGCTGATTCTCATCGACGGCGTGGCCGGGGCGCTGAGCGACATCCCCTCCGACCAGATTGAGAGCATCGACGTACTGAAGGATGCCTCGTCTACCGCCATATACGGTGCACGCGGCGCCAACGGCGTTATCCTTGTCACCACCAAGCGCGGCAAGAGCGGGCGGGCCACGGTGACCTACAACGGCTATGTAAAGTTTAATACGCCGGTGAAATATCTCGAAGCGCTCGGCCCCTACGATTACCTTTCGTATGTGTGGGCCAATGCAGATGCCCAAGGCTCCTACTACGTGGATGCGCTCACCAAACTGTTCGGCCTGGGCTCCTACGGCAATATAGAGAATTACCGGAACGTGAGCAAGTACGACGTCCAGAAAGACGTGTATAACAGTTCGGTATCCCACAACCACGACGTGTCCGTATCCGGCGGCACGGAGACTACGAAATACTTGATTTCGGCTAACTATTCTGACGACGAGGGCATGAAAGCCAACTCGTTTAACCGCCGCGCCAACGTGGCCCTGAAGATAGACCAAAAGCTCAACAAGAATCTCGACCTGGGCATCGACATCCGATATACGGACGTTACCTCCATGGGCGACGAAGGCACTACAAGCGGGCAAGGCTCCATCCTCTCGTCGGCATACCGCTTCCGCCCCATCGCCACCAGCGACATCGAGCGCTACGGCAATACCGACGCCTTGCGCGAGGGTGCCGTGGAGGCATACGGCAAGCAGTGGCTTTGGGATATGTACGACCCCTATCAGAGCATTCTCGACTATGAGCCCCTGAAGCAGCGCCAGAGCCTGCGGGCGACAGCCTCGCTGAACTGGCAAATCATCAAGGGGCTGTCGTATCACACCGACGTGACGCTGAGCCGCACATGGAACCAGAACAAGACGTGGAGCGGCGCCATATACAACAAGTACATGGACGACGCAACCGGGGAAAAGCTCTACGCCGGGGCGGCAACGCTCTACAAGGCCGACAGCTGGAACACGCGCTGGACAAACACGCTGAACTATAACTGGGACATCAACAAGGACAACCGCCTGAACGTACTCGCAGGACACGAGGTTACCAACTCCGGCGGCAACAGCATGACAATCTCTGCCGACTACTTCCCCGTGAATTACACGAAAGAGAATGCCTTTGCAATGATTAACCAATACGACAAGACTGCCTCGACGAACACCAACCCATTCTATTCGGGATACTCTACCCCCGAGCGCATCATCTCTTACTTCGGCCGGCTGAACTATACGCTCTTCGACCGCTACCTGCTTACGTTCACGATGCGCGCCGACGGCAGTTCCAAGTTCTCCCCGCAGCACCGCTGGGGATACTTCCCGGCCTTCGCCCTCGCATGGCGCATCAACGACGAGGCTTTCATGAAAAATGCCGACTGGCTGAGCAACCTGAAGCTCCGCCTTTCCTACGGCACGGTGGGCAACGACGGCATCAGCTCAAGCCTGTGGTCGCAAACATGGACATCGGAGAATGACAGCCGCTGGCAGTATTCGCTCAACAACACGGCGCAGGCCTCCTACGACCTGGCCTCGACCACGATGGCCAATCCGGACCTGAAATGGGAGACCACCTATACCCGCAACCTCGGTATCGACTGGGGGGTGATGGGCAACCGCATCAACGGTACTATCGACCTTTACTGGAACACCACAAAAGACTTGCTGATGCTGACCACGCTGCCTGCCATCACCGGCTTCACCGCTACCTATGCGAATATCGGGCAGACCAGCAACAGGGGCGTGGAATTCTCCGTCAACGCAGCCATCATCCAGTCGAAAGACTTCAACCTGAACTTCGGGGCTAACATCAACTTCAACAAGAACAAGGTGGACAAGCTGGCCAAGGGCGTGAACGGAATCTACGGCACAGGGTGGTTCTCGGCCGGCTACCCGGGCAACGACATGATACTGAAAGAGGGCGAGGCCGTAGGCTTGGTGCGCGGCCTGAAGTATACAGGCATATACACCACGGATGATTTCACTTATGATGCAGACAGCAAGGTATACACGCTGAAACCGGGCGTGCCCGACGTCAGCCCGCAGATCACCGGCGTGATGCACGGCTTGGAAACCAACGTGCCGTCCGGGCAGAACGCCCATCCGGGCATGGCAAAATACGAGGACATTGACGACAGCGGCATGATAGACGAAAAGGACTACGACGTGATTGCCGACATGAATGCCAAGCACACGGGAGGATTCAGCATCACGGGCAACTACAAGGACTTCGACTTCGGCGCCTATTTCAACTGGAGCTATGGCAACAAAATCTACAACGTTACCAAGATGGCTTCGCTGCTGGGGTATAAGGAGAATGGCGTTTTCCAGAACAAACTGGCCTTCATGAACGACTGCTACCGCATTTATGACATCCGCGACAACCAGCTGATACGAATGTATTCGCCCAGCGAGCTCGACGCGCTGAATGCCAATGCCAGGTATCCGCTCTTCTACAACGAATCGGGCAACGTATCCACATTGGGTATCGAGAACGGCTCTTACTTGCGCCTGAACACGCTGCAAGTGGGCTATACCCTGCCGAAGGAGCTTACCGGCAAGGCAGGGCTCAGCAACCTACGCGTCTATGCTACCGTATACAACCTCCTTACCATAACAGGCTACGACGGCCTCGACCCGGAGGTGAACTCTAACGGCAACCTGAACAATGCAGAATACCCGACACCGGGGCTCGACTGGGGTTCGTATCCCCGCGCCCGCTCGTTCGTGATAGGCCTTAACGTAAGTTTCTAACAAAAAACAAGGACAAAGATGAAAAGTATCAAACATATAGCAATAGCTTTTGGCATGGGACTGCTGACCACCTCGTGCAGCGACTACCTGAATGTGAATGCCCCAGCCAATACTGACGACAATTTCGTCACGTCGACCGTCGAGGAGGCGTGGAAAGCCCTGTCATGGGCGTATGCCGATTATACACGCGTGGTTGCAGGCGGCGGCAACTACAACTGGAACGACCCCTGTTCCGACTGTGATTACTATCCCGAGTACAACTCGGCCAACGGGCGCATCGGCTACCTGCGCTCCTCGGAGGCTTCGGTAGACATGAAGTCGGCACAGTTTACAGCACTGTTCACGGAGCTGGCACGCGCCAAGCGCGTGGCCGACATCATTGCAGGCAAAAGCGAATACAAGGCTGCCAAGGAGGCCGGGAAGACCAACGACTGGACCCAGCTCTACGGCGAGGCCATGACCTTTTACAGCTGGTGTTATTTCGAACTGGTGCGCCACTTCGGCGATGTGCCGTTCGGCATCGAGAACTCCGTGGTAGAGGGATATGCACTGACCTCGCGCTTTGAGATTCTCGACAAAATCATAGCTATCCTGAAAGACGTGGAACCGCTGATGTACGACCTCGGCGAAGGCAACATTACGGCCGAACGCATGTCGCGCACCTTTGCCAACATGCTTATCGGCGAGGCGGCCTTGAACGCCGCAGGGTACCAGACGCTGCGCACCGATATGGCAGGGCTCTATGGCAATGTGCAGTTCAACACCAAGTATACGGGCAAAAACTATATCTATGCACAGCGCACCGACTGCAACACCTATTACACCATGGCACAAACCTACCTGCGCAAGGTGCTCGGCGAGCGCAAGGGGAGCCTGCGGTTCCTTACCACCGACGACCGCGCATTCAGCAACAACCCCTTCCAGCTCGGATTCCAGTATTGCCACGACATGAAGCTGTCGCCCGAATCTATCTGGGAGGCCGCCAACCGTGCATCTAACCAAAGCGAACGCCCCTACAGCCAAGGGCGCCCGTCGGACGGCGGCGGAAAGAATGCCGCTCCCTGCAAGGTGTTCGGCGGCGTGCGCATCATGCCTACTTTCTTCTATACGGGCTACGAGGACGGCGACCTGCGGGCCGATGCCAGCATGGTGGTGACGGGCAGCGACGGTAAAGGCACCGAGAAGCTCATCAACTTCAAATCGGGCTCCCGCCTCAGCGGAGGCATCGCCAGCAACAAGTGGGACGAGAACCGCGTTACCCCGCAGCCCTACACCGTGGCACAGCGCAATACAGGCTTAAACTACGTGATGCGCCGCATGTCGAACGTCATGCTCATGCTGGCCGAGGCCGATGCCATGGCAGGCGACGCCGGCGAAGCCCTGTCGCTGGTGAACCAAATCCGCACCCGGGCCGGAGTGGCTGCGCTGAGCGGCATTTCGGGCAGTGCCGTATTGACAGCCGTAGAGCAGGAGGTGAAGCGCGAGTTCGTAGGCGAGGGCGACATCCGCTGGGCACAAATACGCATGGGGGTATTCACCGAACGGGCAAAGCAAGTGCGCTCAGACATAAAAGCGATGATTGCAGGACTGGAGGCCAACGGCTACTATACCTTTGCCAACGGCCGCACCATCTCCAACTATATCTGGACTAAGCTCGTAGAGGCTCCTGCCTGCGGCATGCTCACCTGCGACCGCGTAGAAGGCGACCCGGCACAGGTGCCGGGCTGGCGCGGCATCTACGACTACAGTACCACTTCCGTTGCTTCGCTTGTAGTAGGCACAGCCCATAACCTTGCCATCAAGGGCTTGTACGAGTACATTGACCCCAACGGTGCAGAAGCTGCCGCACTCGAGGCCGACGGATATACGAGGTGGAATTGGGGTATTGACATCATTGCGGGCAAGGACCAGCTATGGGACTATAACATCCTGTCGGGCATCACCCTGACCGATGTGCCTCTGTATTTCCACCCGATACCCGCCACGACCATCAGCCAGTCGAACGGTCTTGTGACCAACGGGTATGACCTGCCGCAACAGTAATACATAAAAACAAGATTCGTACAAGCACCTTGTAGCCCNNGGGCTACAAGGTGCTTGTACGTTTTTGGACATACGGATTTGGGTTTACATCATCGCGCTTCCGCGATGCCCAAAGCCGGGATAATGCTCATCATGTTCCTTTTTCATGATTCAGGTTACCGTTGCCTATTGAAAAAGGAAAAGTTTATCGGGCAATAACGACACCAAGGCATAAATGCTTATGCAAGAGTTTGGGTGATAGCCCTAAAAACTTACCACGGCCTCATTGTCCATGAGACCGTGGTAAAAGTTGCCGGGCCGTTATTGGTTATACCCGTAGTTCTGGTAAGCCTTCTTGGCCTCGTCGGTGAGCAGCGTCCCGCCCTCGTCGGTGAGCAGGTCGAGGAACGTCTGCGGGAAAGGCTTCAGCGTCATGTAGTTCTGGAAAGCACCTTTGGGCTTGCCGTCCTGCCCGGTGGTGGCAGTGGTATTGTCCGATGCGTCCCATTGGCCCACGGCATACGTGGTGTTGTTGGCATTAGCCCCCATCTGATGGTGCCACTGTATGCGCTCGGCCTGCAACCCCGAGTGGTGGAGGATTTCGTAGTACATCTCTTCCTGACTGAACTCGCGGCAGTATTCGTTGAGGATGAACTCGATGAAGCGCCTGTCATTGGTGTTGGCAGCCGGAGGATAGTTTTCGAGCTTCGACTTCTCCGACACCCCGTCCCAGTAGGTCTCGTCCACCTTGATTTTATCGTACGTATCAGCCATTACAGAATAAGGATACTGCTGCTCGGCCTTCGACAGAGCCTCGTGCCCGGGATAAAGGCGTGCAATCACCTCGGCGCGATTGTCGGACGACTTGAACGATGCCCGCTTGCGCAGCTCGTTAATGTCGTTCACAGCCAGGCCGTATTCGCCCTTGCGGCCGTAAGCCTCGGCACGCAGCAGATACGTCTCGGCCAAGCGGAACAGGGGCACGTCCTTGTAACCGTAGATACTATTGGCGGCCGGGCGGTTGCAGTCGTCGTATTTAGACGTGGCTATGTAGCCTACGCGCACGCCGTTCTCCAGTCCGTAGTGCTGGGTCGACACACCGGCACCGTTGACGAACGAATAGCCCTTACCCGATGCCACGAGCTGCGGCCGGTAGTAGAACTTACCGTCTTTCTTCATCCAGCGTGGGAAGAGCACGAAAGGCTGTGCATCCACCTCGGCAGCGTCGATGGCTGTCTCCTTCGTATTTTCGAGGATGGCAAAAGCCAGGTCGCCCGCTCCCATCTTGTGCTCGCCGGCCACAGCCATGCGGCCGCCCCACGAGGCACGCTTATACGTGGGCAGGATGTTGGTGTTGAAGTATTCGGCCTGATCTGCCGACCATGTATAAGTAGCATTCTTCGGGCTGTTGTAAGCATAGTAAGGCTCGTCGGGAGCAGCTACGCTCATCGAACCGCCGTTCAGGGCAGTGGTATACTCTATGTTGAACGACTTCTGGAAGCGCGCATCGTTGATTTTGTCGGTGAACACGTCGAAGCCCCAATCGTTGTTGCGGTAGCTGGTATTAAGTATCGTCGGGTTTTCCCATGTATAGTCGGGTATACCCCACAGAGCGTCTACATAGCTGCCGGAAAAGAGGCATCCGGCGCGCTGCCCGTAGCGGTAGTTGTCGCCCGACACGCTGAATACAGCCGAGAGGATATTCTCCTTGCTGTACTCGTTCTCGTACGTGCCGATACCGTTCTTCCACAGCCCTGCATAGTCGCGCTCCAGTTCGTACTGCCCGCTGCCGATGACCATGCTGGCATAGTGGATGCAGGAGTCGAGGTCGGTAGCCACGCTGCCCTTGTAAAGCATGCCGAGGTACGACTTCGGGTTCGAGTTGTCTATGGTCCCGTCGGTCTTGCGCCCGTACTCGGCGGTGCCGTATCCGGCTCCCTGCGCACGCATCAGGTAGAGCTTTGCGAGGAAGTGGGCGGCAGCATACTTGGTGATGCGCCCGAACTCCGAGTCGCTGTACTCCTCGGGCAGATTCTCCACGGCATAGCGCATGTCGGAAATCATCATCTCCCAGAGCACCTTCGACGGTGTGCGCTCGTAATAGAACGCTGCCGGCAGACTGGTGATACTGGTCGTAGGCACGTACACATCGCCCAGCAAGGTGTTGAGCGTGTAGAACAGATAGGCGCGGTTAAAGAGCGCTTCCGACAGTCGTTGGGCTGCATAAGCGCCGTCGGAGGCATACTTGCCCACGGCCTTGCCGCTGCGGATGAAAACAATGGCTTTGTTGCACACGTCGATAACGGGATAGCAGTTGATGATGAATCCCGACTGTTGCCTCGACTGAACGCCCATGAAGGTGTTCATATATCCCGGTATGGTATTCCATGCACCGGTAGCCTGCCATTGCGAGGTGGAGAACTGGTTGATGGCAGTGGCGCCGCTGGCCACGCCGCAATCGTGACCCAGCTCGAAGCAGAAGCCTCCCTCGGTATAGGGATGGCGCAGGCGTTCGGCGTTGTAGGTGGCCACCACCAGCTGGTCGAGCCCCTGCTCTGTCTCAAAATATTCCTGTGTAATCGTCGAGACCATTTCCTCCTTCAGGAAATCGTCGGAACACGAGGTTGCCGCCATGGCGAGCAAACCCATATATATATACTTCTTCATAATGTATATCGTTATTAAGTTGAATTAGAATCCTAAGCGCACGCCCAATACGAAGCTGCGCGTAATACAGGTATTGTTGGTCTGCCCGCCGATGTGGTTGGCAGCGTCCCATCCGGTGATGTCGTCGGGGTTGATACCGGCCTTCACCAGTTCGCCGCCGAAGAGGAACGGATTGAGCACCTGTGCATAGACCTGTGCACTGTGAGCCGACAGGCTGCGCAGCACGGTCTTAGGCAGATTGTACGACAGCGATATGTTGCGCACTATCACCATGTTGCCCTTGGTATAGTTGCGCACGTAGTCGTAGGTAGTGGTGCGGCTGGCCGTGGTGGGCTGTGCAAACTCGGCGCCGGTATTGGTCGGGCTCCACGTGTCGTTCTCTATGCGGCGCCCGATGGTCTGCGTCAGGCCATAGTAGGTATTGCCGAAGCGTCCGTAAACGAAGAAGCCGAGCGAGAAGTCTTTATACGTAAAGGTATTGGTAAGACCGAACTGGCACTTTGGCGACTTTTGGTAAACGATCTTGTCGTCGTTGTTGAACGTGCCGAAGCCGTTGTTCTCGTAATAATATTTCTTCCCGTTGTATGTAAACGATTTAGCCCCTTCGGTATTCTCGTCGCAGAGCACCATCGGCTGGTCCTTTATCTTATACTGTCCCGGCAGGAATATCACCTTGTTTCCGGCATAGGCCGCCATCATCATCTTGTCGCTTTCGTTATCCTGCCAGATGCGGTCGTATTCGTAGTCGTAGAATACGTTGAGCGGACTGCCGATGAACCATGTGTTGCCCGGTTCGTCGACCTCTCCTGCCGACAGCTCTACAATCTTTTCCTTATTGGTAGAGAACGACCAGTCGGTCTGCCAGCTGAAATCTTTCTTCTTTATGTTTACTGTAGAGAGCGTCAGCTCGAATCCCTTATTCTGTGTCTTTCCGATGTTCGAGCGAATCTGCGCATAACCTGTAATCACGGGGATGCTGCGGTTCATGATTACATCGTCCGTATTGGCCACGTAGTACTCCAAGCTACCGAAGATACGGTTGTTGAGCACGGCGAAATCGATACCGAAGTTGGTCGAAGACGTTTTTTCTCATCCGAGGTCGTAGTTGGGCATCACATCGGGCTTAGCCCCGTCTACGTTGCTCCCCGCACCGTGGCCGAACGGGATCTTTGCATAGGTAGAGGTAACCGAACCGGCAGTAGAGTAAGGCGATACCGAAGAGTTGCCCGTAACACCATAGCCCACGCGCAGCTTCAGCTGGTCGAGCCACTGGATATTCTTCATGAAGGCTTCCTCGCTCACCTTCCATGCCACGGCAGCCGAGGGGAAGAAGTCCCACTTATGCCCTTCGGCCAGCACGCTGGCACCGTCGTAGCGCCCGGTAAGCGTAAGCAAGTAGCGGTCTTTCAGCGCGTATTTCAGGCGTGCCATGTACGACGAGCGCGTCCAGTTCGAGTAATTCGTGCCGTAGGAAGCCTTGTCGCGGTTAGAGTTTCCGAGGTCGTACCACATCGACGTGGGGTACACCACGTTGTAGGCACGGATATTGATGCCCTCCGTGCGGTATTTCTCCGCACTCTGCATCAAGGTAGCGCCAAAGCTGTGGTCGCCGATTGTCTTATCGTAGTAGAGCAGGTTCTCGAGCGTCCACGACATATTGGTCGACTGGTTGTTGTAGCCCACGAGTGCCTCGGTGCTGTCGAATCCGTATACGTTCGACCACCCCTCGCTGTAGAAGCTGCCGTAACGCGTATGGCGGAACTGCGTACCGAAGTTGGTGCGCCACTTCAGCCCCTCGAGCGGCTGCCAGAACTTGCCCAGCTGCACTTCGAAGAACGAGCTGAGGTTAAGGCCGTAGTAGCGGTATTCGTTCTGCGATTCGGTGATGTCGGCCACGATGTTGTGCCCGGCCTGTCCGTTGGTTGTACCTACGAGGAATGTCCCGTCCTCATTGTAGCAGGGCACCCACGGCATGATGTTCATCGCCAGTCCGTAAGAGTCCTTGGCCACGGTATTGTCGAAGTTGCTCACGATACCGTAGTTCTTGATGGCATGCGAACCGTTGAGTGCCAGGCCCACGTTGAGCCAGTCGGTCGGTGCTATTTCGCCGTTCATGTTTACGGTAAAACGCTCATAGTCCTGATCTTTCACCGGCACTTCCTGATTCAGGTATCCGAACGAGATATAGAGCTTCGACTTGTCCGAACCGGCCGATAGCGACAGCTGATGGGTATTGGTGAAAGCCGTGCGCGTGACGAGCTTGCCCCAGTCGGTATTCAGCAGATTTGCCGAGTTGTACACCGGCACCTGTGCGGCATAACCAGCCTCCTTCTCTTCCTCCGTGGCGGCACGCAGCTGCACCGTCCCGTCGGCATTATAGGCGAAAGCCGTCCGGATTACCCGGTCGCACCATGCCTCGGTACCGATAAAGTTGGCCTTGTCGTAGTCGGGGTCGGGAGCCGTACCGTAGTTACCGCCGTACGTACCGCCGTTGATGGCAGCCTGGCGCTGGTAGTCGAGCAGCTGCCCGGCACTCATGTAATCGGTAGTGGAGCTGAGCTTGCTCCAGCTGAACGAGCCGTCGTAGTTGATGCTTACCCGGCCTTTCTGGCCTTTCTTCGAGGTGATGATCACCACGCCGTTGGCACCGCGCGAACCGTAGATGGCCGTGGCCGAGGCATCCTTCAGGATTTCGATGCTCTCGATGTCGCTCGGGTTGATGTCGGCCATCGAGCCGGCTGTCAAAGGGATACCGTCAATGACATAAAGAGGCGTGTTGTCGGCCAGCAGCGAGCGGTTACCGCGGATACGCACGTCGCCCAGTTCGCCGGGGCGGTTGTTCGACGTGATGTCGACACCCGATGTCTTTCCCTGCATGGCCTGCAGGGCGTTCTGCACGGGGCGCTCCTCGATGGTCTTGCTCGTGATGCGCGACATTGCTCCCGTAAGGTCGCTCTTCTTCATCGAGCCGTAGCCCACCACTACCAGCTCGTCGAGCACCTTTGCGTCTTCGCGGAGCACGATACGCAATGTCTTGTTGTTGCCTACCTTCACCGATTCGGGGATGTAGCCAACGAAAGTTACTTTCAGCACGGTCGACGGCGTTACGTTCGACAGCGAGAAATTGCCGTCGATGTCGGTAACCACACCATTCGTACTGCTGGCCATGACACTCGCGCCCATTATGGGTTCGCCGTTCGTGTCGACCACCTTTCCTGTTACCTTGTCTTGTGCATAAGCGCCGGCAGCGCCCGCTACAAACAGCAACATGAACATGAGCCGGAAGAAGACTATCCTCACCGGCAACTGTTGGGATTCACCATAGTTTCTCATACGTTCTTTTTTAGTTAATAGATAATGTACGTTTCAGTTTGTTTCCGGCTGCAAATGTAGCATATTTCCAGATACGCCACATTGAATAGGAGATATTTTTTTTCAGGGAATATCAAAAACCACAGCAGAAAATCAAAAATCAAAGTTCGTGGGGGTAAGTGATTGGGGAGCAAACGGAAAGATGCCGTGGTTTTTAAGGTGTGAGCAGTAAAATGACCGTAAGGTTATGAATATTTTCCGGGAAAAAGCCACTGATATCAGCATTTATTATTACCTTTGCCACGATTAAGGTTCGCTTGGCCGCGATTAATTGGGAACGTGAGTGTGAATCTCCGACTGTCCCGCAGCTGTAAGCTCCTTTATAAGTCCTGAACGGTAAAACCACTGCCCCCGCAATGGGGGGGGCGGGAAGGTGTTCGGGAATGGAGCATAGTCAGAAGACCAGCCTTATGACATACGGGCAGCATGCTTTCGAGGAAAAGAACATGATGCCGGAACAACAAAACATATACGGAAAAGAAATTATGAGGAGATTATTCTTTGCAGGAATGATGTGCGCACTCATCATGAGCGCCGCCTCCTGTAAACCGGACAAAAACAGGCCGGAAAGCAAAAAGGCCGGTGCCGGACACGCGCCGGCCGGCCCGGCAACCGCGATAAGGCCGGTGTATGCCAAGGGGTTTACGGTGAAGTATCTGGAAAACGGGGTGCGCCTGGTGGAGGTGAGCGACCCCCAAGAGGGCAAGAAGCACCGCCATCATGATGGCGGGCACAAGAAGGGAGGGGCAATGCAGGGCAAGACACGGAAGATGCCGGCAAGCTACCGGCTGGCCCTCATCCCGCACGGCGTAAAAGCTGACGTGCCCGATGGCTATCAGGCTGTGAACGTGCCGATCCGGCGAACGATAACGATGACGATGCTGCAGTTGTCCAACTTCACCATTCTTGGTGCCCATGATGTGATAAAGGGAATCACGGGCACCAAGAACCTCTTCAACAAGGATATCCTGAGGCGTGTGGATACAGGCGAGATAGTGAAAATAGGGATGGAAGGGAATTTCGATCCCGAACTGATTCTCGCTGCCAATCCCGAAGTGATATTCATCTCCCCGTTCAAGCGCGGCGGATATGACGCCATCAAGGAAACCGGCATCACCCTCGTCCCACATCTTGGATACAAGGAGCTCCACCCCCTGGGGCAGGCCGAATGGATTAAGTATGTCGCCATGTTCGTAGGCAAGGAAAAAGAGGCGGACAGCATTTTCGAGGGCATCGCCAGGCGCTACAATGCCATCAAGAAGAAAGCGGTGCAGGCCAAAACACGCCCTACGGTGTTCAGCGGCGAGATGCACGGCGGCAACTGGTATGCCGTGGGCGGCAAGAACTACCTGGCGCAGATTTTCCGCGATGCCGGCGCCGACTATGTGCTGCGGGATGACAATACGGGCGGCGTGCCTATGGAATATGAGAAGATGTACGCCACGGCCGCCACCGCCGATTATTGGCGGATACTGAACAGTTTCCCCGGTGAATTCTCCTATGAGGCACTCAAGGCGTCGGAGCCCCGCAATGTGTTTTTCAAGGCATTCAAGGAGCGGCACGTCATCTACTGCAACATGAAACGGGTGCCTTACTATGAGATAGCACCCGTAAGGCCGGAAGCCGTATTGAGCGACTTTGTCGCCATCTTCCACCCAGAGTTGCTGCCCGGCCACCAACCTGTATTTTACCAGCTGCTGAAGCAATGAACCGCGTGTTGACACGGATGCTCTTGCTGATATTATCTATCGCGGTGTTGTTTGTGCTCAATTTGCTGTTGGGCACGGTCGCCATCCCGGTAGCGGATGTATGCCGCATCTTGCTGGGCGGCGGGGGCGAACCGGAAATCTGGCGTAATATCATCCTCAGCTCGCGCGTGCCGCAGGCCTTGACGGCCTTAATGGCCGGAGGCGGATTGGCCGTGAGCGGGCTGCAGATGCAGACGGTGTTCCGCAATCCGTTAGCAGGGCCGTCGGTGCTCGGCATCTCCAACGGCGCTTCGCTGGGCGTCGCCTTCGTCGTGTTGCTTTCCGGCTCGCTCGGCGGCGTGGCCCTGAGTCGCCTGGGCTATATCGGGGATGCAGCGATGTCGATAGCCGCCATTGCCGGCGCCTTGGCCGTGATGTCCCTCATCGTTTTCGTGTCTACGCGCGTAAAGGGGAACGTCACCTTGCTCATCATCGGCGTGATGATTGGCTATCTGGCCAATGCGGTCATCGGCGTACTGAAGTTTTTCAGTGCCGAGGAAGACATCAAGGCTTATGTGGTATGGGGGCTGGGCAGCTTTGCCCGTGTGTCGGGCGACCAGATGATGCTCTTTGTCGCGCTGATGGCAATACTCTTGCCGGTGAGCATGCTGCTTGTAAAGACGATGAACCTGCTTTTGTTAGGCAACGAGTATGCGCGCAACTTAGGTCTCGGCATCAAGCGCTCGCGGATGCTGGTCATCGCCTGCTCGGGAATACTGGTAGCCATTGTCACTGCCTATTGCGGCCCGGTTATGTTTATCGGCTTAGCCGTCCCCCATCTGGCCCGTGCCATTTTCCGGTCGTCAGACCACCGCTTGCTCATGCCCGGCACGATGTTGGCCGGGGCCGCTTTGGCCCTGCTCTGCAACCTCCTGGCGCGCCTGCCGGGATTCGAGGGCGCATTGCCCGTAAACAGCGTGACGGCACTCGTGGGTGCCCCCGTGATTGTGGCTGTGCTTTTCAAGCGGCGGAAAGAGGATAGCGCAGAGTAAAGGCAATACATGCCCCGTTGTCCGCCAACGGCCATGNNGAAACAAATATTGCAATATTTCCGGGATTTATTGCAATATTTCCCGGATTTATAGCTATAAATCTTTTTGCCCCCTTATCCGCCTGCTGCCCGCTGCTTGCCTTTAGGGCAGCAATCCTTTCTTTTTTACGGCAAAACAGGAATTGCTTATCCCGGACTGGCGTAATAATGGGGTTATTTAAGAGAAAAATGCTATTTCTTTATGTAACCGGCGTAAAATTCAAAAATTTTATGTAAGTTTGCACCGGTAATTCCAAACTGCCAATATTAAGACTAATTAGTTACTAACTATCCTATCAGCACCCCCATCTTATGAAAAAGCTCCTCACCCTTTCACTTCTGGCTCTGGCACTCATGGCCAATGCACAGGAAGACGTCACGTCACAGTATGTGAAAAACCCATCGTTTGAATCTGATGCCGTGAGCGGGACAACCGACCCAAGAGGTGGCTATGCCGTCACTTCCGTTACAGGCTGGACACTCGTTGCCCCGGCTGGAGGGTATGCCGTGACCGCCCTGATGACCTCTGCAGCAACAGCCACCGATAACAACTACGGCGCGCCCGGCACACCCACCGAGGGAAAGCAGATGCTCTACCTCCGCAATGCATGGACCAATCAAGACGTATCCATAAAACAACAGGTTAAGCTGCCTGCCGGGAAATACAAGTTTACCATCGACAACAAGGCGGCCACCACATCGCCGACAACAGCCGCAGTCGTAGCCGCCGATGCCGCTGCCTCCCTCACCTTCGGCACCTCCATCCCTTCCACATGGACAACCACTGGGACTACCTTCGATATGGCTACAGAAGGAACCGTGACCGTAGGCCTCACTATCAGTTTCGTTGCCGGCGCAGGTGCATCCGTCCTCATCGACAATGTAAAGCTCTACAAGATGCCTGATGACTACACCGAACCCGAGGACCCAACAGAAGAGACAGTCCATTCTTATACCGAAGGAGTCATTACCCCCGATTTCGTGGGCGAAACAGAGATGAAGAACGACCTCTTACAGATGCTCGCCAACTTCTCCACTTACATGGTGAATGACTTTCAGGAGGCACAATACCCCAACTCCATCAATGAGGCTTGCGGCTGCTTCAAGGGCGAGAATACGATGGCAAATGACGAGAAGGGCGTACGGCCCAATGCCGACCTGTCGATGATTTGCGCCTTCCTCATCAAGTATGGCAAGCCCGCCGGTGCCAACCTGCCACCAGGCGTTACTTGGGAAAAGATTGAAGATATGGCCATGAAGTCGCTCGTATTCGCCTACTCCACCCACAAGGCCAACAAACTGAAAACCTGCTCCGGGGGCAACTACTGGGGCAGCACCTCCACCTCTGATGCCGTCTGGGAGTCTTCTCTCTGGGCCATGTCGGTGGCCTACTCAGCCTTCTTCCAATGGGACAAGCTCAGCGATGCACAGAGAGGCTACATCTACAACTTGCTGAAAGCCGAATGTAATTACGAACTCTACCGCAGCATCCCCACAGGCTACTCCGGCGACACCAAGGCTGAGGAGAACGGGTGGGAGGCAGGCATCCTCGCTGCCACATTGGGGCTCTTCTCCAACGACGAACTGGCTCCCAGATGGTTTGAACGCTTACGTGAATTCGCCATCAACAGCTACTCGCATCCTGCCGACATCAACAACACGGCCGTCATCGACGGGTGGTACGACACGAAGACCGTGGCGGAACTCTACAAGGGGCAGAACCTCTATGATGACTACTCGCTGCAAAACCACAACCTCTTCCACACCTCCTACCAGAACGTCGTGATGCAGGAACTTGGCGAGGCTGCCCTGGCTCTCAAGATGTTCCAGCTTGGCCTGAACGGAGAGGAAAAATGGAAGACCAACGCCCTGATGCACAACAACCAAGAGGTGCAGGACAATATCCTGAACTGGCTTGCCCTGCCCGATGGCGAACTGGCCATGCCGAACGGCAACGACTGGAGCCTTTTCCTCTACGACCAAATCACATCCTACTCCACCCAAGCTTGCTTCCAACGCGACCCGAACGCGCTGATGCTGGAGAACATGGCCTACAAATACATCAAGGCCCGGCAGAAGACCACTACCGACGGCTCATGGCTGCTGCGTGCCGATGTGGATGCCCGCCGCATGGGCGTGGAGGCACACCGTGTGATGATGACCTACCTGATGCACGACATGCTACCGACTGCCGGCCTCACCCCAACCGCATGGGATGATTTTAACAAGGCGCATGGCGAGGCAAGGATGATTCCATGCCAGAACGTGGTGCGTGCTGCCACCGACGACCGCTTCACCTGCTTCTCGTGGAGCAGCGGGCTGAAGTCATATACTGGCTACTTCGCCGCCAACTCGCCCGACAAGAACAAGATAGTAGTGCCTTACCGTGCCAACAACACCGGCAACCTCACCGGCTGGTACGAAGTGAGCGGGAAGGGAACCAATGCCACACCTGTCGTGAGCGGTGTTTACCAGCTCGATGGCAACGGCTACGTGATGAACGGCGAACTGAACACGAACGACAACACGCTCAACAACCGCTTCGCCCTCTACTCCACCCCCCAGAACGCCCTCATCTACCTCGACTACGTGACTGCCAACTCTGCCGTCACCATCACGGCGGAGAAAGGCGGGCTGCTTGCCATCTCCACCGACGAACTGACGAAGCTCGCACGCACATTATATTATAATAAAGGAAACGGCACGACCCACAAGCAGCTGGATGGCTCGGCGTTCACCACGTTCGAAAGTGAGTGGGTGAATATCGACAACGAGCTGGGCATCATCTCCTCCGGCAACGGCAAGAAGATGGCCTTTGGTGACCGTGGCGCCAACAACTCCATCTACACGTCGAAACTCTACCCGATGTACTCAAACACAGCCCGCCCGGTGAAGGCAAGCGATGTGGTGGATGCCCGCAACCTTGTGTATTACAGCAAAATAAATGCTGAAGAGACCCAGAGTATGGTGGAGAATCTGCTCCCACTGAGAAGCCTCTTACCCGAAGGCTGGAACGGTGTAATCACCCCCGATGCCGACCGCGCCTACTTCATCGTCAGCAACTTCAAGGGCGAGAACACCGCCATGGTAAAAGGTCTGCAATACTTCAAGTGGGCACCGGTCTTCTACCATCCCACCACCATCACTAACGACGCATCGACGGTCACCTTCACGGCACAACAGAACAGCTCCATAGCGCAACCCATCACCATCATGGTGAAAGGCAGCAACCTGACGGCACAGCTCATCGATGAAACCTCTGCCTACATCACGGCCACAGCCGATGCCACCATTTCCGTTGGCATTGCCGTCAAGGGACAAGAAGAACCAGCCTACGCCGAGGGCTACGGACTGAAGAAAGGCGAAACCATCCGTGTATATCTGGACGACAAGAACAAGGTATGCACCGAGGGCATATCCATACCCACAGTAGAAAAGACAGACTACACCGGCTACATCATCAATCCGTCGTTCGACGGCAACTCAGGAAAGGGGTGGTCGGGTAGCCCAACCGTAGACTACAACTGTGCCGAGAAGTACAACACCAGCTTCGACATCTACCAAGTGATTGAGGGGCTGCCACAAGGACAGTACCAGCTCACATGCCAAGGCTTCTACCGCGCCGGCACCACCGGCAATGCCACCGCCACCCACAAGGCGGGAACAGAGAAGCTCAATGCCACCCTCTATGCCATAGGCACCGAAACGGTAAGCACCCCCCTTCTGTCCATCATTGAGGAGGCTGGAAAGAAAGGTGCCATCGGAGTCATGGCAACCGGCTATGGCTATGTGCCGAACACCATGGAGCAGAGCAGCGCCTACTTCCGTGCAGGCCTCTATCCCAACACCCTCACCTGTACCGTAGGCGGGGACGGCAAGCTGAGGGTTGGCGTGAAGAAGGCGGTCACCATTGACAAGGACTGGGCCATCTTCGACAACTTCACCCTCACCCGCCTGCCAGGGGGTGGCCATGACCCAGGGACTGCTGCCATCCTGTTGCCCCACACTGATACTGATACAAAAGGACACGGCATCTACACCCTGCAAGGCACGAAAATACTGGCTTCGGCCATGCAGAATGGTGGCATATACATCATCGACGGACAAAAAAGGCTGGTGAAATGAAAGATTGCTCTACCTACCGAGCTCCAATATTGCACGTTTTGCGTTCTTGGGGGAGGGGGATTTATGGATTACCGCAATCTGGGCAGATGCCTTTCACGATGTAATTCACGGACAGCATGCGGTAGCCGCCGGGCAGGTTGACGATAGGCACCGGCGTGTTGTCGATGCAAAAAGTCTTGTGGCACCGCTCACAGTAGAAGTGCACGTGCATGTCGTCGTCCACATACCCGTGGTGGCTCAGGCAGAGTTCGTAGCGCACACCGTCGCTGCCGCCTTCAATGACATGTACAAGGCGGTTCTCGCGGAAGAGCGACAAGGCTCGGGATATGCCCGACTTGTCTACCGACAACAGGGCACGCTCCAGTTCTGAAAGCGACATGGGACGCCCCGCCGCGGCCAGGGCCTTGGCCACGAGGATGCGGTTGACGGTGGGCCTGATGCGGTGCTGCTCCAGCAGTTCGGTGCAATGCTGCTCGTCCATTTTCTTACGGGGAATCGTTATAACAGGTTCAATACTTCGCTGAAATGCCCGATTTTCACCACGCGTTCGTGCTCGAACTCTTCCGAATGTTCCAGTTGCCACGTCACGTGGTAGGGGATATGCACGGCCGAGGCACCGATGGCAACAGCCGGGGCAATATCGCTCTTGAACGAGTTGCCCACCATCAGCAGCTCCCCGGGCAGGATGCCGAGGTGTCCGCAAAGGGCGCTGAACTCGCTTTCTGTCTTATCCGACGTGATTTCCACATGTAGGAAATACTTATCCAAGCCCGAGCGGTACAGTTTGTTTTCCTGGTCCTGCAGCTCGCCCTTGGTGAATACGCAGAGCGGATAGCGGTCGGCAAGCGTGCGCAGCGTGTCTTCTACTTCGGGCAGCGGCGTGGCCGGCAGGTGCAGCAGTTGTTTCCCGGCTTGCAGCAGCTGGTTGAGCTGGACGGCCGAGAGGCGGTCGCCTCCAATGCGGATGGCCGTCTCGATGACCGAGAGGGTAAAGGCTTTTGAGCCGAACCCGAGGTCTTCCATATTACCTGCTTCGGTCGTAAGCAGTTCGGCGGCGGGGTCGTCGCACCACGGTTTTATCAGTTCGAACAGTTGGTTCTCCACTATTTCAAAATGCGACTGGCAGTCCCATAGTGTATCGTCGGCATCGAAAGCAATAAACTTTATATGCTTAAATTTCTTTGTCATTGTGCAAAGGTACGAAAAAAAACGATGGTTTACCGGTGGCATCTTGTGTTTTTTTATCTTTTCCTGATAGTCAGGGTTCGGGATAAGGACATCACGTTAATCCGGACGGCGGCGCCCCCTTGCACTGCGGCGGCACCGCCGTTGCAAGGCGGAGGGTATACCCCTGGTTTGATTTTTGGCCATTTTTCTGAGATAATTGGCCATTTTTCTGAGATTTTTGGCCAAAAATCATCCGGGCCGCTTTCCCTTATGCCGCCGGATTAGCGCGGGTTTCTTATCCCGGACTGGCGTTTATCCCGGCCTCGGGTAAAAACGTTATCAGAACATCCGCCTTACGAGCTCGGCATCCTTTCCCTCATAAAAATGGACACCGGTAGCAGGTGTGTAGGCAAAGTCGGCGAAGCGGAAGAGCTGGAGGGCGGCAAACCGGCCGTCGCACGACTGGCACAGCTCCAGCCTGTAATTGCTGATTTGCACCGGTTGCATCTTCAGTCCGGCATTGATGGCCTTTTCCAGTTCCTCTGCCGGGCCGTTGAGCAGCCGGGCCAGTTTTTCGCCTGCAGCCACGGTATATTCGTATACATTGGCGCCGATACGGCTTTGGGTGGGTTGGTATACAAAGGTCTGCGACAGACCGAAGAATGATTTCTTTACAGCGACATGCTGATAAGCAGAGACGGCAGCAGCCATCTCCAGGTTTTTAATATTTGCCATGATAAATGTGTATCTTTTTTTGTTGTTTATAAAATTTCCTAAAACCAATAAAAGATACAGTATCTAACGGATAATATGCCTCAATGCGATGACGTAGTAATCGCATGGGGCCTCGGTTGCAAAGGGCGCACGCTCATGCCTCGCCTTTCCGCCTCCGCAAAGAATATTGCCGGGTGATTTATAATAAAAGAGTTGCAGATGTTCCCATAACAGCCGGCCAGGCTTCGAGGCACCTGACGGGAGGATGCGCTGTGGCCGCGAACTGCAGATGCGGTAGATATCGTATGCGTCGGACAGGACCGCCTCTGCCGAATGGCGGCCGGTTGCGTCGGCATCGAAGAGCCTGTCGGCCGAAGCACAGTCCTTATCCGCTTGTTCCGCCAGGCATAAAACCCCGTATCCCTCAGCCTCAGCGGCTACGGCAGCTCCCCCACCCCGGCAACCGAATGCCAAAGCGCAGATGATGACGAAAAGATGCACCAGATGCTTCATATACGGAATTTCGTTAATTCAGCCGCAAAGATAGTGATAAAAAATGAGAGTGGGAAAAAAAACAAGATAATTTACACCGGTTGCGGGATAAGAAACCCATGCTGAGAACCGGCCAAGAACCATCCGGGCCGCTTCCCACTTGCCCGCCGGCATACAATGCGGCTCTTTGCCACGGCCCCGCCTGTTAAGATTAATTAACCCGGAAATAATCAGGGCCCGTGCAAGGTTTCCGTGTACAGCACATTTAAAAGGCGGACATTCAAACAAAACAGATATGGGAAAAACAATTCGTATTTTAGCCATGTGCGCACTGGCAGCCGCAGCCGCCGGACTGCAGTCGTGCCTCGACGACAACGACGGTAACAACTACTACCAGCTGCCGGCGGATTACCCGAATGCGCTCGTTACGGTGAAGACGTCTTTAGGAGGGCACCTCATCCTGCAATTGGACGACAGTACCACGCTCTGGCCCGTGAACATGGCAAAGTCGCCTTTCGGGGAAAAAGAGGTGAGGGCACTCGTAAACTACCGGATGCCCGTTGGGAAAGAACTTGAACACGGTATCCTGTCGGGGATGCCGAATGTTTACATCAACTGGATCGACTCCATCCTTACCAAGCCGGTGGCAGAGGACAAGGGCGAAGGGAACCAGGCGGCATACGGCGCCGATCCGGTGGAAATCGTGGACGACTGGGTGACGGTGGCCGAAGACGGATACCTGACGCTGCGGTTCCGCACGCGGTGGAGCCGGGGCGTGCAGCACCAGGTGAACCTCGTGGTGACGGGCGATGCCGCCAATCCGTATAAGGTAACGTTCTACCACAATGCCAAGGGCGACCTGAACGGAAGCGTTGGCGACGGCATCGTGGCTTTCAAGCTGAACGGGCTACCCGATACGCAAGGCAAGACGGTGCCCCTCACGCTCGAGTGGCAATCCTACAGCGGCACGAAAACCGTCAAGTTTAAATACCGCACCCTTCATTCAATACTCTCCACCGAAACGCCGTCGAACTTAGGCATGAAGTCGATGATGCTCTCCTTGTAGTAGTGCGAGCGGCGCATCCTGATGTCCATGGTGAGACATGGTATGCCTTGCCGCCGGGCGCCTGCTGTTGCTTCATCTCGTAAGCATCCACCTCGATGCTATCGCGGCGGCGAAGATACGGATGATAAATTCTGTCGTCATAGCCGTGTCCGCTTATTTTTCTTTCAGTATGTCCTGCAACAGCGGCGGCAGGCAGATGTCTTCGCATCTGATTTCCGACAGCCGTTCCATCCCTTTCTTTGAGAGCGAGAAGTGCATCTGCCTTTTATCGCTCTTGTCCATGTTGCGCTTGATGAGCGACTTATTCTCCACCGAGCCGATTACCTTCGACGCATTGGAATTAGCCAGCCCCAAGGCCTGCGCTATCTCGCTTGAGGTGATGTTGTCGCGGTCGTTCAGCGTGCACAGCACCATCACCTCGTTGATGTTCAGCCCGAAGGTTTTTTGAAAGTGGTCTTCCAGCGATGCTATGGCCCTGTAGACATCCCGGATTTTACATATACTTGTTTTGTCCATCTTACGTGTTAATGTTCATTTCTCGCGGAAATTGTTGCAAATATATCGTTTTTTTTCCGAAAGAACGGTTTTTTCGTGGGAAAATCAGCGAATATTCTTATCTCCCCGCTTCCCCCGGCGCTCCGGTCAGCTGCCGTGCGAGTTCTTTCTTCCGTTTGCTTTTCAGCAATTTATAGTAGAGCAGCGGCACCACGACAAGCGTCAGCATGGTAGAGGTGACGGTCCCGCCGATCAACGAGATGGCCAGTCCTTGGAAGATAGGGTCGAACAAGATGACGAACGCTCCCAAGACCACGCTGCCTGCCGTCAGCAGAATAGGCGTGGCGCGGATGGCTCCCGCTTCGATGACAGCCTGCTTTACCGGCACTCCCTCCTTCATTCGTATGTCGATGAAGTCGATGAGCAGGATGGAGTTCCTGACCATGATGCCGGCAAGGGCAATGAAGCCGATCATCGACGGTGCGCTGAAGTAAGCCCCCATTACCCAATGGCCGAGGACGATGCCGATGAGCGAGAGCGGGATGACGGACAACTGGATGAAAGGCGTGATAAAGTCGGACGACCACCCAACAATCAGGATATAGATGATCACCAGGACAAAGGCGAAAGCCAGCCCCAAATCCCGGAACACCTCATAGGTGATTTTCCATTCCCCGTCCCACCGCAGGGTGTAGCTGTTGCCGTCCACGGTGTCCCCGCTGTATTGCTCGGCAAGGGTGTATCCCCGGGGAACGGCAACCTTCTTCAGTTTGTCCGATACGTCCTGCATTGCGTAGACTGGGCTTTCCAGTGTCCCGGCCACCTCGGCCATGACGTAGACGACGCGTTGCTGGTTTTTCCGGTTGATGCTCTTCGGCTTTGCCTGTTTCTTCACGGTCACATAGTCGCTCAAGGGCTTTGCATCGCCGCGGGTGTCCACCACGTTGAAGCCGAGCAGGTCGTCTACCGATGCCTTGCTGCTCTCAGGATAGCGCAGCAACAGGCCTACCTGCGTAAGTGAGGCGGGGTCGTGCAGCACACCGGCTTGCATGCCCGACAGGGCAGCCCTTACCTCCTGCACTATCTTTCCCGGTGCCAGGCCGTGCTTCATGGCCTTGTCCTTGTCGATGTCGAGCAGGTATTCCGCCTGGTCATCCTCCACCGACCAGTCCGTGTCAACCACATTGTCCGTATTCTTCAATATGTCCCTTACCTCGCGGGCCAACCGTGCCTGCTGCTGAGGGTCGGAGCCGTAAATCTCGGCCACCACCGTCGCCATCACCGGAGGGCCGGGCGGTATCTCCACCACCTTGACGTTCGCGCCGTAGCGCTGGCCTATTTCCTGCAGGTGGCCGCGCATCGACTTAGCGATGTCGTGGCTCTGCAGGCTTCTCTCCGCCTTGTCCACGATGTTCACTTGCAGGTCGGCCACATGGTCGCCCGACCGCAGGTCGTAGTGGCGCACCAGTCCGTTGAAGCTGATGGGCGACGCCGTCCCGGCATAGATTTGGTAGTTTTCCACATACGGGCTCTTGCCCACGTACATGGCCAGCTCTTGTGCCACGGCCTGCGTGCGTTCGAGCGTGGTGCCCTCGGGCATGTCTATGATAACCTGGAACTCGTTCTTGTTGTCGGAAGGCAGCATCTTGACCGTTACCGACTTGGTGGCGAACATCGACATCGTGGCAAACAAGATGAGGGTAAGCCCCAGCATGAATCCCCATCTCTTTTTCCGGCTCCTCAGCAACGGCATCGTCATACCGCGGTACCAACGGAATATTTTCCCGTCGGCGGCACCCTCGTCGACCGAGAGCGACGTGCTTTCACCGCCAAGCGGCTGGCCGCCCTTCGTGTGCTTCAGGAAGATGAACCCGAAGTAGGGCGTGAGCGTCAGGGCCACCAACAGCGAGAAAGTCATGGCAATGGACGCGCCTATGGGCATCGGGCTCATGTAGGGGCCCATCATGCCCGATACGAATGCCATCGGCAACACCGCAGCTATCACGGTAAGGGTAGCGAGGATCGTGGGGTTGCCCACCTCGTTGACGGCATAGACGGCCGCTTTTACGGGCGAGAGCTTGCCCATCTTGAAGTGGCGGTACATGTTCTCGGCTATCACGATGGAGTCGTCGGTGACGATACCCGTCACGAAGACAAGCGCGAACAGGGTGATGCGGTTGAGCGTGTACCCTAAGAAATAATAGGAGAACAGCGTCATCGCGAACGTGATGGGGACGGAAAGGAACACTACCAGTCCGCCGCGCCAGCCCATGGCGAGCATCACGAAGATGGTGACAACGACGATGGCTACAATGAGGTGGAGCAGCAGCTCCGACACCTTATGCGAAGCGGTGTCGCCGTAGTTGCGGGTCACCTCCACGCTCATGTCGTCCGTTATCAGGTCCTGCTTCATATCTTCCACCTTCGCCTTGACATTCCCGGCCAGTTTCATGGCGTCGCTGCCTTTCTTCTTGGCAATGGAAACGGTGACGGCGGGATGGCTGCCGCCGTCACCGGCAGCCTGCCCCCCTACTGCCTGATGCGCTGCGCCGTAGCCGAACGACACGTAGCTGGCCGGCGTCTGTGCACCGTCTTCCACGGCGGCCACCTCATGGAGGTAAATGGGCTGCCCGCCCTTACTGCCCACGACCGTATGCTTTATTTCGTCGACATCGCGGTAAAACGTGCCGGTGGTGACGGGCAGCACGTTGTCGCCGGCCACGATGTTGCCGCTGGCCGCCTGTGCGTTGGTTGCCCGCAATGCCTGCGCCAGCTCGCTGAAGCCGATACCGGCGGCAGCCATCCTCTCCTTGTCGGGCAGGATGTTCACCGCCCGGCTCAATCCCCCGATGACCTGCACCTGCGCCACGTCGGGTATCTGCTTGATTTCGTCGGCTACGACGTCAGCAACCTGCCTGAGGCGGTAGCCGTCGTCCTTCCGGCTCCATAAGGTGAGCGAGAGGACAGGGACGTCGTCGATAGACCTGGTCTTCACCAGCGGCATGGTAGCGCCCTCTGGCATCTGGTCCATGCGCTTCATTAAGGCGTTGTACAGATTGACGATGGAGCGTTCCACGTCTTCGCCCACATAGAACTGCACCGTCACCATGGCCCGTCCGTCCATCGATGTAGAATATACGTTCTCTACGCCCTTGATGTCCGACACCATCTTCTCGATGGGCCGTGCAATCTTCGTTTCCACCTCTTCGGGCGAGGCTCCCGGGAAGCCCACCATGATGTCGGCCATCGGGACATCAATCTGCGGCTCTTCCTCGCGGGGTATCATGAACACGCTGAAGATGCCTAACAGCAGGAACATACCCATGAGGATGATGCTCAGCTTCGATTGCAAGAACGCTTTCGCGATTCTTCCTGAAATTCCGTTTTCCATGCCTTTAGTCTATGTTTACTTTACACCCTGAATATAATTCCCCGCTTACCTCCCGCACGATGCGGTCCTGCCCGCTGATGCCTGAAAGAACCTCTACGCGGTCGCCGAAGTCTTTTCCCGTGCGGATCCACCTGAGTATGGCCACATGGTCGCCGCCTACCACGTAAACGCCCGTCAGTTGTTCGCGGTGCACGATAGACGACTTCTCCACCGTCAGGCTCCGGCTGCCCGATGCCGCCCCCGCGGTACGGAGCTTCACGCTGGCCGTCATGCCGCTTTTCAGCCCTTGTATCCGGGTTGCGGGGATGGCTACCTTAACGGCATATTGCCCACCCGTCGCCGTGGCCGACGGGCTCACCTCGCTTATGGTCCCGGTGAAGCTGCTCTCCAGCGACTTGATTTCCACCCCGGCCTCGCCGCCTGTCTTTACGTCCTGGATAATATATTCCGGAACGGAAATGCTGACGTTCATCCGGCCTGCCTGCTCGATGGCCAGCAGGGGCGCACCGGGTGTGGCCATGCTGCCTTCGTCGATGGTCTTCTGTGTTACCACGCCCGCAAACGGTGCCGTAATGCGCGTGTAGGCCAGCATGCTGGATACCTCTTTCAGTGCGTCGCCGGCCTTCTGTACCTTCGACCGTATGCTCGTCCGGTGCAGTTCCATGTTCTCAAGCTCTTTCTTCGACACGCTGTTCTGGCTGTACAGCCGGCTGTAGCGTTCGTAGTCGCGCTCGGCATTGGCGGCAGCGGCCTGTGCCTCCACAAGTGCGGCCTGCGCCTGCGACTTGCGGGCCATTATGTCCGTATTGCTTATCGTAACCAACAGCTGCCCCTTGCCGACTTTGTCGCCGGGCTTCACGTACACCTTCTCCACGTACCCCATGATGCGCGTGCTGACAACGGCGGTATTCCCAGCCGTGACAATCCCGCTCACCGAAAAATAGGGTTGGCTGCCGGTGCCCGGGCGGTAGGTTTTCACCTTCACGGCCTTAGCCTCTTGGCCTGCGGGTGCATTGCCGGTGCAGGCGGATAAGGCTGCCGCGGCCAATGCGGCCACCAGTAATTTATTTATTGTCTGCATCATATTGTCTGACTATTTATTCGTTATCAATTCGTTATAGTAAACGGCAATGTTGTACTTCATCACTGCCTCGGCCAGTTCCAGGCGGTGGCGCGAATGCTGCGACTGCGACATCAGCAGATCGGTGGTGCTGGCCAGCCCCTCCCTGTGCCTGTCCGTTATCACCCGCAGCGCCTCGCCCGCTTGCGAAACAGAGGCTTCCTGCTTTCTGATTTCCGATGAGAGCTGTTTCAGCTCGCGCTCATTGCGGTCGATTTCCGAGAGGCTTTGCTCCACGTACGCCCTAAGGTTCTCCTCCTGCCTGCGCTGCTCGAACTTTGCCGATTGGAGCTTGCTGCGCTGCCGGTTGCCGTCGAACAGGTTCCAGTCGAGACTGATGCCTGCCAAGTAGCTCCCCTTGTGGAAACCGAAGAGCGAACGGTCGTTGAACATATAAGAACCAAACGCGTTGAGCCGCGGTAGGAGCCCCATCTTCGACGACTTTTCCATCATCTTCGCAGCCTCGGCCCCCGCCTGCATGGCCTTTATATCGCTGCGGTCGGCGAGATTGTCCGGGGTGTGCCCGGCATAGGCGGCCGCGGTGAGCGGGTCGACGGTATAGGGTGCTGCCTTCCCGCCGTACGTACCCAGCAGGATGCGCAGCCCGTCGGAGGCGTCGGCGATGCCGTTTTCGGCTTTCGCAAGGGCACTCTCCACGATGTTCACCTGCACTTCGGCGTTCATCACGTCCGACAGCTGTACCAAGCCTTGCGCACGGAAGTTCTTTACGTCTTGGCAAATCTGCCTGACGTCGGTGAGCGTTGAGTCGATAATGGCTTTCGACAGATAGGCAAATTGCAGGGCGGTGTAGGCACGCTTCACTTCGAAGGCCATGCGCGCGGCCGTGTAACTTGCCTTGTGCCTATAGGCTTGTTCGGCCTGTTTCGCCCCTTTGCGCGCATAGTAGAGATCCATGTTCACAATCGGCATCTTCACTTCCACGCCCCCGGCGTAGTTCCTCGTGATGCCGGGTGAGTTCAGCCGTGCAGGGTCGAAACTCTGCTGCGTTACCCCACCCTGTTGCAGCAGGAACCCGAAGGCGTTCAGCGGGTTGTCGGTCACTAAGCCCTGGTATGCCGCCGACACTTGGGGCAGGAAGAGCGCATCGGTCTGGTGCATGTCGGCCTGTGCCTTTTTCCTTTCAAACTCAGCTATCCGCATCTGCCTGTTGCCGGCTGCCAGCTGGTTGAGTGCGGCAGGCAGCGACATGTAATCCTGGGCCTGTACACCCACTTGGGCCGACAGCAGCAGGCCGAGCGCGAATACCGGTAAAGCACTAATACGGGTCATATATCCAAGACGATGAGTTAACGGTGTAACACCTCTCCGATGATTTGCTTCAGTTCACTCTTGGGCAGCGCTCCCGATACCCTTTGAGGCTGTTCGTCCATGGGGATGAACAACAGCGTGGGGATGGAGCGGATACCGAACATGGCAGCAAGCTCTCTCTCGCTGTCAACATCTACCTTATACACATACACCTTGCCGTCGTATTCCCCGGCAATTTCTTCGAGCACAGGGCTCATCACCTTGCACGGGCCGCACCATGTGGCGTAGAAGTCGATGATGGCCGGGCGGTCGCCCAGATACTTCCACTCCGTGGGATTGTTTTCCAGATTGGCCACTCTTTTCATGAACTCGCTTTTTGTCAGTTGGATTGTTTTCATATTACTTCCATTTTTATTGTTTTCTACTACTTTTGTTGACGGGGCGTCGCCCTTACCATAAATAATAGCGGCAAACGCTCCTGCTGCCAATGCCATGACGACAACCAGCAGCACGCTCTTTTTCTTGTAATCCATTTGCTTCATACAGTATATTAATTTATTTTCCGTTGGAAATTTGTGCAAAGGTAAATAATACATTGTTATCAGACAAATTTTCCAATGGAAATAATTAGTAATAAAACATTATTTAACCATTAAGGCGGTAAAATTCACATTTCGCCCGCTTGTTCCTTGCCGTTTTATGTGCACAGCGTCCTCCTGTCCGAACATCAAATCCGGACAGCCTTTATATAACTACAACCTGCCTCTTTCTTTGTAACCCGAATCAGGGATGGGCACGTTGATATGCCAACCAGCCAGCCCGCTAATCCGTACAAGGCCTTTGTACTCGTGCTACAAGCATCTTGTACGGAGGCTACAAGCACCTTGTAGCACGCGTACAAGCATCTTGTACGGATTATACCACACCCGAATCATACAGGTTATCAAACGTTTTTATTGGGTTATTTAATTGATTGGCCAATTCGAATCTTTTCTTATCAGATAAATTTAAAGAAAGGCATATTATTATTTCATTTAATGATTATCCGCAACCGTACCACCAAATTTCGGGTAACCTTACGAGGTTGCCCGATTTTTTTAATGAAAATCTAAAAATAATCGGCAAAATATTTGGTGATTATAATCAAAACGACTACCTTTGGAGCGCATTTATAAAATAGTAGTAATATGAAAGTCTTTGGATTTAACAAGTATTTCCCTGATGAAGCGACTTGTCGCAGATGATAGATCCTAAAGATATTGGCAAAGTGCTTCCCTGGGTACATACCGCAATCAGCAACGCCAAGACGCAGTTGGCCGGCATGCACCATGGCATAAAGCCAGAGTTTCTGCAAGAGTACCTAAACGAGTTCTGCTACAAGTTCAACCGCCGCTATCTCGGCGAGGGCTTGTTTGAGCGACTGTTGCTGATAGCATCGTCTTAGTCTTACCGCACAGACTTAGAACACAAGGCATATAGAAAAGTAGCATAAACAAATATATCATACTTATTATGAGCAAGACAAGGAAAATAACAGTGGAGAATACAGAAATTTCCATTGTTCTTCAGCATGGCACAGATGATTTCATCTGTCTTACGGACATGGCAAGATACAAGGATAATGACCCTGCCTTTATTATCGGTCATTGGTTAAGGCTAAGGAACACCATTGAGTATATGGGAACCTGGGAAACCTTGCACAACCCAAATTTTAAACCCACCGATTTCGGTAGGTTTTTGTCTGAATCAGGTTCAAACTCTTTCACGATGTCGCCAAAGAAGTGGATTGAAGCGACAAATGCGATAGGTATCTATTCAAAATCGGGAAGAAATGGTGGCACATACGCTCATAAGGATATTGCCTTCAATTTTGGTATGTGGCTAAGTCCGACATTCCAATTGTATGTCGTAAAGGAATACCAACGGCTTGTGGAAGCAGAAAGCAATCCTTTATCACTCCAATGGTCTGCAAGGCGGTTTCTTTCTAAAGCCAATTATACAGTTCACACTGATGCAATCAAAGAGAAACTCTCCAATCTTGGGTATAGTCGTGCAAAACAAATCTTGATATATGCACAAGAGGCAGATATGTTGAATATTATTATTTTCGGGTGTACGGCAAAGGAATGGGAACGTGTGAACCCGGAACTGGCTAAAAAGAACCTGAATATAAGAGACACGGCTTCGATAGGGCAGCTGTTGATTCTTGCCAATTTAGAAGCGATGAATTCAGACCTAATTCGTAGAAATATAGCAAAGCAAGAAAGAATTAGGATTCTTTTCAGAATGGCCAAGGCACAAATGGAAACCTTTGACAAAAACGATATGGAACAAAGATTTAGGAACCAGTTCCCGGAAAACAATGTGGGTAAACTTTTAGAGTAAGAATTATGCTGCATCGGGATTTTGAAACAATAGGTGAGTTACTGGAAGTACTCTCGCCATATATATCGGCTCGCGCATTGGCCCGCATCGTGGGCATGAGCGAGAGCCAGATGTTGCAGTATAAAGCAGGCATCAAGAAAATTAGTCCGCAAAACATTGCACGTATTAACGAAAAATTGCGTACCTTTGCAGCCGAACTCCAAGGGTTCACTCTGAAGGGCGCGTGAGCGTCGTACTATTTTATAAATGCAACGGGCAGCCCGCTTGGCTGCCTTTTTATGTCCTTGATATTTCGGAATTATTTCGACCTGTACGGTTGAAAAACTTTGTTTAGGCAAAATATAACATATTTTATTCTGCCGAACACAGGCAGATTTAACGTTGTACGGCAGATTATAATAACTTACTGTATGGGTAACGCAATAATGTTTTTGTCAAACACCCCAGAAGCCATACTAAAATATGGCCTTGCTTTTAGCTACCTCGAGGGGGGATTACAAGGGCAAGACTATTCAACACTTGGAGCGTGCGCTTTCTTTATGCCCATAAGGTTAGTGCTGGCTTACACTTGAAAAATACATAGCTGATTATACATTTAATCGTTTTTTAACGCAACCTGTTAATTTGTAATAACGGTCGCATATATTTAATTAAATATCATTAATTTTTAAGAGAAAAACGAACGGACCAAGTTATATAATGTTTATCTTTATGAAGATTTATTAACCTGCCGCGCATGTATGTGCCGGCGCAAATTTTAAATATATGAGAAAAATTACTTCAATTGTCTTCCTAGCCCTTATTGCCGTTATTGCTCGCGCTGACGGTGGCGAACCTGGAGGACTTACCGGAAACTACATCACGGTGACAACGAGCAAAGCCGTGGGAGAGTCTATTAATCTGAGCATCGAGGCAGATGGTGAATATGAGATCATCGGTGCGCAAGAAGTGGGAGGCATTCTTACACTGACCGATCAGACCGTTACCATCAAAGGTAACGTTACCGCTTTGGGTTGTTCCAGTAACCAGCTCACAGCCTTGGACGTGTCGCATAGCCCCGAGCTGACCTCTTTGGATTGTTCCTCCAATGAGCTCACCTCTTTGGATGTGTCGCAGCATCCCGTACTGAAATCTTTGGATTGTTCCTACAACCAGCTCACAGACCTGAATGCGTCGCAGTGTCCTGCGCTGACCGAGTTGAGGACTTACGGGAACCCGCCAATCTCCTTGGACCTGTCGCAGTGCACCGCGCTGGCTTCCTTGAACTTTGGCGGGAACCCGCCAATCTCCTTGGACCTGTCGCAGTGCACCGCGCTGACCTCTTTGGATTGTTCGGGTAAACAGATTACCTCCTTGAACGTATCGCAGTGCACCAAGCTAACCGATTTGCATTGTCCCGACAACCAGCTTACATCATTGAACGCATCGCAGTGTACCGCGCTGAAATCGTTGAGTTGTTCCGGCAACCAGCTTGCCGCCTTGGACGTGACGCAGTGCCCCAAGCTGACCTCTTTGAGCTGTTATTCCAATAAGCTCACTGCCCTTGACGTGACGCAGTGTCCCAAGCTGAAATCTTTGAATTGTCACTCCAACCAGCTTGACGCCCTGGATGTGACACAGTGCCCCGACCTGGCCTCTTTGAATTGTTCCGGCAACCAGCTTGCCGCCCTGGACGTGTCGCAGCGTACCGCGCTGGAATCTTTGGATTGCCGTGAGAACCAGCTTGCCACCTTGAATGCGTCGCAGTGTTCTGCGCTGACCTCTTTGAACTTTGGCGGAAACCCGCTAACCTCCTTGGACCTGTCGCAGTGCACCTCGCTGACCGGTTTGGATTGTTCGGGTAAACAGATTGCCTCCCTGAACGTATCGCAGTGTACCTCGCTGAAGTCTTTGGATTGCCGTGATAACCAGATCACCGCCTTGGACGTATCGCAGTGTACCGCACTGAAATCCTTGAACTGTTCCGGCAATCAGCTCACTGCCCTGGACGTGTCTAATAGTTCTGGTTTGGAAAAGCTATATTGCTACGAGAACCAAATAAAGGAGGAAGAGATGGACAAGCTCATCGCTTCGCTGGCTGACCGCAGCGCGCTCCAAGCGGGATTGTTTGCTGTTTATAGCGATGCCGAAGGCGAGCAAAACGTATGCACCCGTAGGCAGGTGGCCAATGCCCTGGCACGCGGATGGCATACACAGCAATGGATGCACCTAACCAATGAACTGGCCGACTATGCCGGCAGCGGAGACGATGTAGGCATACAGATAACGGGCACCGGGCGCACCCGGAGCGGGGAGCAAAGCGTCTATACCATAGGCGGGATGAAGCTCTCAAGCGGAGCAAACCAGCGTCGCGGAAGCATCTATATCATAAATGGGAAGAAGATATTGAAAGATTAACAAATTTGTTAATCCGAAAAAAAATGATTACCTTTGCATCC
>DBRC01000017.1:0-15204 GCA_002305505.1 Prevotella sp. UBA1378
CCTGCTACAAGCACCTTGTAGCAAGAGTACAAGCACCTTGTAGCAGGACTACAAGATGCTTGTACGATTTGGATTAAATGCAAGCTCAACCGTAAACACAAGCTCAACCGTAAAAAGAGTGCCTTTTACAGGAAATAAGCTAAATATGCACTTGCTTGTTGAATCCGCGCCCGTTCTTTTACTGTAAAGACAGGGATTGCTTATCCCGGACCCGGGTTACCACTTTGCCAGACTAACGCCTCAAGCCCTGCTGACACCACTTTATGACAGACATGCGCATTACAAAATGACAGAGCAACGGTTGGTTTTCATATCAATTTGTTGAAAATAGTATTAGTTTTTATGTAAAAATGCAATTATTTTACGCTATATCGGTAAATTACCGTCAAAAAATGCAATTTTATACCGAAATGTTTTGTTATCTCGTTAAAGTTTCCGAAATTTGCAAACAGAATTTCAATCATTACAATAAAAAATATGGCAGAACATTTAGAAGTAAAAGAACTGGAACAAGTCGTTGTCCGGTTCTCCGGCGACTCCGGCGACGGAATGCAGTTGGCCGGAAGCATTTTCTCTACGGTTTCTGCAACTGTAGGTAACGGCATCTCAACATTCCCCGATTTCCCCGCGGACATCCGCGCCCCGCAAGGGTCGCTCACGGGCGTATCGGGCTTTCAGGTACACATCGGCGCAGGCAAGGTATACACCCCGGGCGACAAGTGCGACGTGCTGGTGGCGATGAATGCGGCGGCGCTGAAAACACAGTACAAGTACTCCAAGCCGCAGGCCACGATTATCATCGACACCGACTCGTTCGGGCCGAAAGACCTCGAAAAGGCGCAGTTTAAGTCGGAAGACTACCTCGGCGAGATGGGCATCGACCCCGACCGCGTGGTGGCCTGCCCGCTGACAACGATGGTGAAAGACTGCCTGGCCGGCTCGGGCATGGACAACAAGGCGGTGCTCAAGTGCCGCAACATGTTTGCACTGGGACTGGTATGCTGGCTCTTCAACCGCGACCTCGGACTGGTGGCCAACTTCCTGCGCGAGAAATTCGCCAAGAAGCCACAGATAGCCGAAAACAACATAAAAGTGGTGGAAGCTGGCTACGACTACGGACATAACACGCACGCCAGCGTGCCGGCTACGTACCGCATCGAATCGAAACAGAAGGCGGCGGGCCGCTACATGGACATCACGGGCAACAAGGCGACGGCCTACGGCCTGATAGCCGCAGCCGAGAAGGCTGGACTGAAGCTCTTCCTCGGCTCCTACCCCATCACGCCGGCCACGGACATCCTGCACGAACTGTCGAAGCACAAGTCGTGCGGTGTCATCACCGTGCAGTGCGAAGACGAAATCAGCGGCTGCGCCAGCTCGGTGGGCGCAGCGTTCGCCGGTGCACTGGCGGCCACATCCACCTCGGGCCCGGGCATCTGCCTGAAGAGCGAGGCCATCAACCTGGCCGTCATCGACGAGCTCCCGCTCGTCATCATCGACGTGCAGCGCGGCGGGCCTTCGACGGGGCTGCCCACCAAGAGCGAGCAGGCCGACCTGCTGCAGGCGCTCTACGGCCGTAACGGCGAAAGCCCGCTGCCGGTCATCGCCGCCCTGAGCCCCACCGACTGCTTCGACGCCGTTTATCAGGCATCTAAAATCGCGCTCGAACACCTCACGCCGGTCATCCTGCTTACCGACGGGTTCATCGGCAACGGCTCCTCGGCATGGAAACTGCCATCAATGGACGAGCTGCCCGAGATACGCCCCCACTATGCCACGGCCGAAATGAAAGGCAGCTATACACCCTACTTCCGCGACGAGGAAAGCAAGGTGCGCTATTGGGCCGTGCCGGGACAGGAAGGCTACGTGCACATACTCGGCGGACTGGAGAAGGACGGCAAGACCGGCGCCATCTCTACCGACCCCGAGAACCATGACCTGATGTGCCGCCTTCGTGCTGAGAAAGTGGCCAAGATACAGGTGCCCGACGTGGAGGTGGCCGGCGACGAGGATGCCGAGCTGCTCATCGTGGGCTTCGGTTCTACCTACGGCCATCTCTATAGTGCCATGGAGGAGCTTCGGAAGAAAGGTCACAAGGTGGCTCAGGCACAGTTTAAGTACGTAAACCCACTGCCGGCCAACACGGCAGAGGTGCTCTCGAAATACAAGAAAGTGGTGGTGGCCGAGCAGAACCTCGGGCAGTTTGCCGCTTATCTGCGCTCGAAGGTCGACGGCTTCGTGCCCCTGCAGTTCAACCAGGTGAAAGGCCAGCCGTTCGCCGTGGCCGAACTGACGGAAGCCTTCGAAGCAATGATTCTGGATTAACGATATACGGATTAACGATTACGGACCGGCAACCGACAGCGCAGTCCGTAGAATGAAAGATTACGATGGAATATACAGCATTAGATTATAAGAAGGGGCAACCGAGATGGTGTCCCGGGTGCGGAGACCATTTCTTCTTGGCCTCCCTACACAAGGCCATGGCCGAAGTGGGCGTCGCCCCGCACAACATGGCGGTGATTTCGGGTATCGGATGTTCGAGCCGCCTGCCCTATTATGTCAATACCTACGCCATGCAGACCATACACGGCCGCGCAGCAGCCATTGCCACGGGCACAAAGGTAACCAACCCGGAGCTCTGCGTATGGCAGGTGAGCGGCGACGGCGACGGACTGGCTATCGGCGGCAACCACTTTATCCACGCCATGCGCCGCAACGTCGACCTGAACATGATTCTACTGAACAACCGCATCTACGGCCTCACCAAAGGGCAGTATTCGCCCACGTCGCCGCGCGGGTACGTGTCGAAGTCGAGCCCATACGGCACGGTGGAAGACCCGTTCCGCCCGGCGGAACTGTGCTTCGGTGCGCGCGGACACTTCTTCGCCCGCTCGGTAGCCACCGACAGTCCGGCCACCATCGACGTGCTGAAGGCTGCCTACCGCCACAAGGGTGCTGCCGTATGCGAGGTGCTGCAGAACTGCGTCATCTTCAACAACGGCTGCTTCGACTCGGTCTACACGAAGGACGGGCGTAAGAAGAACGCCATCTACGTGCGCCACGGCGAGAAGCTCGTATTCGGCGAGAACAACGAGTTCGGGCTTGTGCAGCAGGGCTTCGGACTGAAGGTTGTGGAAATAGGGAAAGACGGCTACACGCTCGACGACATACTGGTGCACGATGCCCATTGCGAGGACAACACGCTGCAGCTGAAGCTGGCCATGATGGAGCCCGAAGACGGTTTCCCCGTGGCTCTCGGCGTAATCCGCGACGTGGAGGCTCCCACCTACGACGATGCCGTAGCAGGGCAGATAGAGGAGATAAAGGCCAAAAAGCCGTATCACAACTTCATGGAACTGCTCGAGACGAACGATATCTGGGAAGTGAAATAACACACAAAACGGTATAAACCAAATACCGGGGCCATTATCATTGCCCCCGGTATTTGGTTTTTAATTGCCCACATGTATGCATGCTTTATACGACCCCTTTTGGTGGCTAATGATTGGAGGAACGTTGATAGCATTGATCATAATTATCTTGAATGTAATTG
This sequence comes from Prevotella sp. UBA1378, assembly GCA_002305505.1. Taxonomy (GTDB): domain Bacteria; phylum Bacteroidota; class Bacteroidia; order Bacteroidales; family Bacteroidaceae; genus Prevotella. The sequence goes on from DBRC01000017.1 coordinate 3,557, forward strand.
TTTTTCATATAGAATAAAAAAACTATGGATTTAATGGAATTGATTCGGCGCGGAAAAGCAATGACACAGAGCTTTGCATGGAAAGCGGCAACATGGACATGCGCGGCAACAGCAGTGGCCGCCTGCTATGCCGGGCGCGACAACATCGACTTCAGGGGGATGGTGCTCTACTTCGTCTGCCCCGCCATCCTCTTGTATCTAATATTGCGGTTGGCCAACTGGATTCTCGACGATATTATTAAACACAAGAAAAGAAGAGAGCCTTGAAAAGTTAATACGGAGACAGCCCCCAAGGAAACCGCTAAAGTTTTTCCCCGTAACACAGGTCGCCGGCATCGCCGAATCCGGGCACGATGTATTTGTGCCCGTTCATGCCCGGGTCGATGGCGGCGGCCCAAAGCATCGCACCGTCCGGGACGGCCTGCTCCACGACGCCGATGCCCTCCTGCGTGGCGATGATGCAGGCGATGTGCAGGGCTTTGGGGGTGCCCGTCTTCAGCAGCGCCTCGTAGCTGGCAGCCATCGAGCCGCCCGTGGCCAGCATCGGGTCGGCAATGATGAGCGTCTTCCCCTCCACGCTGGGCGAGGCCATATACTCGGTATGCACGCCCACCTCGGTATGCTCGCGGTTGGTATACATGCGGTAGGCGCTTACGAAGGCATTGGCAGCATGGTCGAACACGTTGAGGAAGCCCTGATGGAACGGCAGCCCTGCGCGCAGCACGGTGGCTACGAGCATATCATCCTCGGGCAGCTGAATCTCGGCCGTGCCCAGCGGCGTGACGATGTTCTTCGAACGGTAGTCGAGCGTTTTCGATATTTCAAACGCCATCATCTCCCCTATGCGCATGATATTATTGCGGAAGAGCAGGCGGTTCTTTTGGTATTCCACGTCGCGGATTTCGGCCATATACCGGTTAATTACCGAGTTCTGTTCGCTGATGTTGATTACTTGCATATTATAATACGGTTTTTATACAGGAATGCTTAACGCGTGCAAAAGTACAAAGGAAAAGCGAAACTTCAAAATAAAACATGTATTTTTTCCTTACAGCCTCATCACATATTGCTTGGGTGTAAGCCCCGTCTTACGTTTGAACATCAAGCGGAAATTCTTCACGTCGTTAAAGCCGCATGCCTCGCTGACGGCCTCAATGTTGGTCGTGCCTTGATTGAACAGCTGTACGGCTTTGTACATTTTATAGTCGTTTACAAACTCTATCAGCGACATGCCCGTCATCTGCTTTATCTTCTTATAGAGCGCCGAATGGCTCATGGCCATTGCGTCGGCAAGGCTGTCGATGCCGAACTCCGCATTCCTGATGTTATCATCAATTATCTCGCGGCAACGGAGTAAAAAGCGCTGTTCCTCCTTTGTGTACGATTGCACCGGAGCCGGCCTGGCATCCAGCCCTGCCGGCACGGCGCCCTGCTGCCCGGGGTGCTCAAGCAACTTGTCGATACGCTTGCGCAACAGCCTGAGCGAGGCCGGCTTGGTAAGATAGGCATCCACCCCGTAATCGAGCGTTTCGAGCATCTCGTCTTCCGACGTGCATGCAGTAAAGATAATGACGGGGATATGCTGCAGCCGTTTGTCGCCCTTCAGCTCCCTCAGCAGTTCGATGCCGCCCATCCCGGGCATCATGATGTCCGTGATAATCAGGTCGGGCAGGCAGCCGGCTGCCAGCTTCAGCCCTTCCTCCCCGTCGTATGCCTTCAACACCTTGAAGTCGTTCTCCAAATAGCGCGCGATGACGTCGACGCTCTCCTGCTTGTCGTCGATGACAAGCAGCGTATGGGTGGCCGTAGGGTTCTGGGGCCGCGCGACGGCCACATCGCCGGCATCCTCTTCCGTTACATCGCGCTTGGGGATATAAAAGGTGAAGACGGAGTATTTACCCATCTCGCTCTCCACGCTGATGTCACCGCCATGAAGCGCCACCAGCTGCTTTACGTACGACAGCCCCAAACCGTCGCCGCTGCTCTGTCTGCGACCGCGCGGTGAGCGGAAGAAACTCTCGAAGATGGTATCGCGCACTTTCTCATCGATGCCGATGCCGTTGTCGCTCACGGCGAATATCACTCTCCCGGCGTCTTCGGCCAGCGTAAGCAGCACGCGCCCGCCTTCTTCCGTATATTTGAATGCGTTAGATATGAGGTTTGAGATAATCATTTCCAGCTTTAACGTATCAAAGTCGAGCATGATTTGCGGTGCCGAGCTTACCAGTTCGTAGGTAATGTGCTTCTGCCTGAACATCTCCGTATACGCCTCCGTCAGGTTCTGGCAGAAAGCAACCACATCCGAACGTTCCAGCTTCAGGCTGAGGTTCTCGGCCCCTATCTTCCTGAAATCGATGACGCGGCTTATCAGGTCGTTCAGCCTCAACGCATTGCGGTGGATGGCGTCGATATACGTGATGGGCACTTGCAGGATAGACTTGCGCTCGTTGAGCAATCCTTCCAGCTGCGCCGCGATGAGGAACACCGGGGTGCGCAGCTCGTGCGTGATACTGGTATAGAAGTTCATCTTTGCATCGTTCAGCCTGTGTTCGGATGCTTTCTCCACTTCGGCCAGCTCTATGCGGTGCCTGATGTTGAGATTGTGCAGATAAACCCTCACCGAGGCGTAAACGGCCATAAGCGCCAATGCGCCCCACAGCAGTTTTGCCCACAGCGCCAGATACCATGGCGGCGTAACGGTGATATACAGCACGGAAGGCTTAGCCCAGCGGCCGTTCTCGTCGATACAGCGCACGTGCAACTCATAGCTGCCGGGCGGAATATTTGTATAAGACACTTCGCGGGCAGCACCCAATTCGCGCCACTCGCGCTCCAGCCCCTTCATCTTGCATGAAAAGTGCATACGGTGAGGCGAAATAAGCTCGGGAACGGCATACTTCACGGTAAAGAAGTTCTGATTGTATGCCAGCTTTATCCTTTGGTCCTTGTCGGTAAAGAGATCGAACACGGTGTGGTCGCTGCTGATAAGGCTGAGCGACAGGAATGCCACTTCCGTGCACAGCGGCGGGATGCTGATTTGCCGCGGGGCAAACGACACTAAGCCTTTCGTAGTACTGAAATACATGCGCTGCCCGTCGAAGCAGCTACCCCCGAAAGTATATTCGGACACGGATTGGTCTACATCCTGCTTCACGAATCCGCCCGAACGGGCACTATACCTGTACAGCCCGTTGTACGACCCCATCCACAAGTTGCCCTCTTCGTCCTCGCTGATAGAAGTAATGTTCTGGTCGAGCAGTCCCTGCCGCTCGTCGTAGCGCTTCAACTTCCCTGTGGCCAGCTCAAGGCAATAGAAGCCGTCGAACTCGGTGGTTATCCACAGCTTGCCCTTCGAGTCGGCGTAAACATAGCGTATGTTGTTGCTCGGCAAAGGGCTCCCTGCCGATGTCTCCGTATAATGCTTCACCACCCTTCGCGTATGCCGGTTCACCCTATAGATGCCTTTATAGCGGCAGGCTATCCATATATCGTCGCCGCTGCGCATCAAGGCTGTGCAATCGGCACGCCCGATGGGCGAATAATGGCTGGCGGTCTCTGCAGACTTCCGGAAGACGAAGACATCGGGCCCGCCCACCCATATATTGCCTAAGCCGTCGTCGCAAACCACCCATGTATTGTCGTCGTCGGTCTCAACAGCCGGCATACGGTAAGTGGCAAACTGCTTGTCGCGCAGCGAGCAGCGCACCAGTCCCTTCGTATATACGGCCATCCACAGATAGGTCGTGTCCTTCGTCATCGACACCACATGATTGTCGGGCAGGTTACTGTTGGCTGTATTCAGGGTTGTCCTTTCCCGCGTTTTCGTGTCGTATATATCCAGCCCGCCACCGTCTAATCCAATATAAAGCAGGTCGCCGTGGGGCACTACCGACGTAACGATGTCGTACGAAAGCTGCTTGCCGGCCTTACTGATGACGTTAAACCACTCGAAGCGCTCGGTATACAAGTTCAGCCCGTTCCGGTAGGTACCTATCCACAGGTCGTTGTCCCTGTCTACGAAAAGCGAATAAACGGCATCGCCGCTGATATTGCTGTTGCCGGGCACATACTCTGTCTCACCGGCCTTTCCGCGCATGATAATACCGCCACCGTCGATACCGAAGACGGTCTTATCCCGATAGTCGACCGTGGCCATGAGCGAGGCCGGCACCTGTTCGCTGCTCGGGTAGATGCGATTATAACGTATGCTGAACGCCCGGCTTTGATAGCCAATGCCATTGCCAAAGTAAACCAGCCCGCTGTTACGGCTGTAATAAAGGTTGGCCAAGACTGTAATCGGTATAGCCAAGGCATAGTGGTCGAGCACGGTGTTACCGTCTTCCGAGAGCAGATAGATACCCTGCGGACCGGCTGCCAGCAGCAGGCCGCCAAGGTAAGGCGTTATAGCATTGTACTGCACACCGTTCTGCGGGATGGGCGTAAAAACAAAGTTGCCGCGGTGCACATATACCCGACCGCTGTTGTCGATAGCAAACAGGCGCTTGGGCGTCATTACGAAACGGTTTACGCGGAACACGCTTTCTTTCGTCGCCTTTCTTCCCTCGAACTTGCAGTGATGAAACTTCCCGTCGCCGAACGAATAATAGTCTACCCCGTTCTCCGTGGCTATCCACAGACCGCCACCGTCGGACTGCAGGCCACGGATGATATTACTGGCTATCGAGGTCGTATCGGCCTCTTGGTTTCTGAATGTGGTAAACTGCTGCCCGTCGAACCGGCAGAGGCCGTTGAATGTGCCCAGCCACATGAATCCGCGGGCATCCTGATGGATGCAGCATACGGTGTTGTCGGCCAGTCCTACGGTGTTGTTGAACGACTTGAAATACTTTTGCCCCCGCGCGACGTCTGGCACGAGGAGCAATAGTGCAAACAAAAAAGCTATCTTTAAAACTGCCGTTTTATTCATTTGGTTCTCACAATCTTATGTCTATGCAAAGATACAAAATCTTTACCACAACGACGCCTGTACGGGGTAAGGATGTGTAATTTTTGCTGTGCCGGCCCTGCCTTTCCGATAGCTGTCAGCAGACTATCGCTCCATATCCGAGAAAAATTTGCGGATGCTATGCTCATCGACGGCATATACCTGTCGGCCGTATAGCATGCGGGGCTTCATCAGGAGCCGGAGCGGACGATACCCGGCAGCGTCGGCGGCCAGCACTTTCCGGCTGTATACACTGCTCTCTGTCTGCCGCTCGGCATCGTCGGGCAGCTGGGTGTAATCCCCCAAGTACCAGTTGTGCTCGAAGCGGTTGCGTGTAGATTGCGTCATGTCGAAGCGGCTTGGTTCTGCCGTGTAGAAGACGTTGCGCCGTATCGTGGTGCCGTCGGCATACCCGCCCCAGTTGTCCGAGCAAATCATCGTGCGGTCGATACTGTCGGCCGGTTTGGGGTTCGAGTGCACGATATTGTATTCCACCAGCGCCTGCTCCACCCTTCCGGCGATATGAATCTGCGGCGAGAACATGCCTTGCCGCGTTGGCTTCGGGCGTATACCGTCGCCGATGCTCACATTGTAACGCACCGTGCTATTCTGGTTACCTATGCTGTAACCGCGCTCTTTGCCGTTATCGCAAATCAGTACCATCCCCCCGTAGTTGTCGTGGCTGTAGTTGTACTGTATCACCGTGTTCCGGCAGTTGTAGTCGCAGTCGTAGCCTTGGGCGTCCCAAGGGGCTTTATGGTCCGATACCTCATTAAACTGGATGACGGTATCATCGCAGCTCCACGGCCAGATGCCGGCGGCAGCCTCCGTCGGGGGGAGAATGTCGGGGCAGTTGCGCATGACATTGTACTCGATAAGCGTATTTTCGCAGCCTATCGGTACGATACCGTCGCCGGGCACTTCCTCTATAAGATTGTTACGTATCACGGTATTCGTATTGGGCAGCCAGTTGTGGCGGCTGTAATAGCCGCTCCAGATGATGGCGTTGCGTGCGCAGCGCAGGATATGGCAACTATCGATAAGCAGACTGTCGAAGCGCGAGCCTACAGACTGTCCTTCATTGACAATCAGGATGCCCGAACCGCCACCTTGCTCCTTCACCAGCGAACCGTTGACATCGCGCACGGTAACGCCTTTTATCCGGATGTTGCGCGACAAGCCGTAGTTGCTGCACTGTATCTTCAGACCGGTGCGTCCGGCCTGTCGGCGGCTCCCGTAGTTAACAATCTCGATATCGCTGAGCGTAAGGTAGTCGGAATTATAAACCCTTACGGCATACATTGATGTGTCGGTACCGACCACAGAGGGCAGGTCACCCGTGCCATAACTCCCGATGCTTACCGGCTGCGAGGCTGTACCTTTACCCGAAAGCTCCAGCTGGCCGTAATACGTGCCTCCCCGTTTGAGCAACACCCTGTCGCCCGCTTTCAGGTGGCGCAACTGCTGATGACTTAGCGTTCTCCACGCCCGAGCCTCGGCAAGTCCACTGTTAGCATCGTTGCCGGCGGCAGCGTCGATGTAATAAGTGGTTGCTACCGGCGGCGGTGCTACCGGCAGTGTGGACGGTTCGCCCGACACTGCCGATGAGCACGATGCCAACAGCAATGAGATGAATATGAATGTTTTCGTTTCCATGACTGCCTTCTCTTGCCTTTACTTCCAAAGAACATGCTGCTCTAACTGCTTATTGCTGTCGAGCTCACCGGTAGGAATTGGCCATACGTAGTCGCGCTCGCCGTTATAGATACGCTTTTCGTAAGCGAGGTTATAAGCCGTACGCTCGGCCTCGACAGCAGCCACGGCCTTGTCGAGCTGGCGCCAGCGGTAGATGTCGAACAGGCGCAAGCCCTCGAAAGCAAGCTCTACCCGGCGTTCGTGCTTGATGATATCAAGCAGGGCATCCTTCGACAGCCCGCTGCCCTCCACCTTTTCCACTTCGGGCATGTGTGCCCGGCTGCGCACGCGGTTCACCAGTTCCACGACGGTTTTCTCGTCGTAGCTGCCCCGCTGCACCATGGCCTCGGCCAGCGACAGCAGCACCTCCGCATAGCGCACCACGTAGAAGTCCTGCCCGTTGTCCCACGAGTTGCCGGTGTCCGACGGGTCGAAATACTTCATGACATAGACCGTGGAGAACGATGCCGCCGCCCCGCCGTACCATGCCCCGCTTCCGCCCTTTCCATTCCACGTCATGCCGGGCACGAAGAGGGTGGCATACAAGCGGGGGTCGCGGTTTTGCCAGTGGGCGGCATTGGGCTTGCTCACGTTCAGCTTGCCGCCCTCCATCTCGCCGTAATCGGTGTCGGCCACCTTGATCCCGTCGGTCTTATAATAGTCGTCGGCCAGATTCAGCGTTCCGTTCATTGCTTCCAGCGGGGTATTCCAGTGCGCATTAAACCCGCATCCTTCGCCCAGACCAGGCCCCTCGAAACGTACCGAGAAAATGATTTCGGGCGATGTCTGCCCTGCAAGCGTGAACAGCTTGGCATAGTCGTCTTCGAGCGAATAACCCAGCTTGAGCACCTCTTGGTAAGCATCCACGGCCACATCCCACTTCTCGTTGTACAAGGCCATGCGACCGAGGACGGCGAGGCAGGCCCCTTTGGTTACGCGCCCCAGTTCGGCTTTTTCGGGCAAGTCGTTATAGCAGTGTTGCAGCAGGGCTATTTCGCTTTCCACAATCTCTGCGCGCTTTGTGCTGCCGCATTCGGCGCTGCTGATGGAAAGCGGCTCCGTAAGGTAAGGCACATCGTTATAAGTCATCGTCAGATTGGTATAGATAAGCGCACGGAGCGTTACCGCCTCGGCCTTATAGCGTGCACGGTCGGCATCGGATATGCTCACGCGGTCGATATTTGCGAGCACGTTGTTGCACCGCTTTATCACCTCGTAATTGTCGGCCCAGTAAGAGCCTACAGCCCACGAACTGGGGCTATGCGTACCGTTGGCGATGTCGTAGCCCTCCATCCATCCGCTCCAGTTGAAGTGGCCGCCGTTGTCGGTCATGCAATCCATGTTGAGCGGTCCGAAATTCCACGGACCTCCGTTATAGAGCTGACTGCTCTGCAATCCGTCGTAACAGGCTGCCAGTGCCATCTTGGCATCGGCGGCGGTTTTCCAGAAAGTGGCCGACGATGATTCCGTCATGGAGTCTTCTTGCAGGAAGCTGTCCGAGCAAGCTGTAAGCGCAAGCCCAGCTGCCATTAGCATCATTCCGATGTATTTATTTGAATGTATCATGGTGAACAATATTTTTAGAATTTAACAATGAGTCCGAAAGAATAGGCTTTTACGTTGGGGTGAACATCGTTGCGCATATCGCCGCTCAGTTTCTCCGGGTCGTAATCGTCGAGCGATGTGAAAGTTATCAGGTTCGACCCCGCGAAGTAGAGACGCAGGCTGCTGATACCGGCCTTGGCCAAGAGCGGATAATTTCTGAATGTATAGCCCAGTTCTAAGCTCTTAAGGCGCAGATAATCGCCGCTGGTGAGCCAGAACGACGAGTAGCGGTTGTTGATTTCGCCGCCCATGCGGGGCATTGAGGCATCCGTGTTCTCGGCCGACCAGCGGTCGAGCCAGCGCGAGGTTTTGTTTCCGCCATTAGAGATGGTTGTCTCGTCCCAGTTGAAGCGGTCGAGCCCCGACACGCCCTGCCAGAAAGTGGTAAGGTCGAAGTTTTTCCATGTGCCACCCAGCGTGAACGAATACTGCAGCTTAGGGAACGGGTTGCCTATAATCTGGCGGTCGGCATCGGTAATGTTTCCGTCGTCGTTAAGGTCTTCGTACATGATGTCGCCCAGCTGCGGTTCCTGCCCGTTCTGCTTGATAACCACACCTTCCGAGTTGGTGCGCTGAAGGTCGGCTGCCGTGCGGTATAGTCCGACGGCTTTCAGTCCGTAGTAGGAGCCGATGGCCTCGCCCTCCTTATTGATGGTATTGTTCGAGATATACTCCTGCCCGTTCATGTCGACGATTTTGTTGCTTACTCCGGCCAGCGAGAATCCGGCCTGCCATGTCCAGTCTCCGCTGCGGTCGTTGTAGCCGGCCGACAGTTCCCAGCCGCGGTTCCTCACCTTCCCGGCATTCTGGTAAGGCGCGGGGAGCGAGCCGAGGAAGATGGCCGGCATCGGCAATTGCAGCAGAATGTCGGAGGTAACCTTGTTGTACCAGTCGAACACCATGCTGATGCGCCCGCCCCAGAACGAAGCGTCTAAGCCGAGGTCGGTAATGGTAGTGGTTTCCCATTTGATGTTCTCGTTAGCGATTTTCGATGTCCGCATGCCGATGGTCTTGGTGTCGCCGAAGTAATAGCTGCCTTGCGCGGAGAGGGTCTCGGTGTAGGCGTAATTGCCAATCTCCTGATTCCCCAGCTTACCCCAGCTGGCGCGCAGCTTCAACGCATTGAGCCACTTGATGCCTTGCATGAAGGCCTCGTTCGACACCACCCATGCTCCCGAGAGCGACGGGAACGTGGCGTAGCGGTTCTTGCCCGGCAGGCGCGACGAACCGTCGCGGCGTATGTTCAGCTCGAACAGGTAGCGGTCGGCATAGTTGTAATTCAGCCGGCCGAAGAACGACTGCAACTTGGTTTCCTCTGCCGAGCCGCCCACCTTGTCGTTCTGCGAGCCGCCGTCGAGCTCATAGATATTGTCGGTGGGGAATCCCTGCCTGCTGGCGGTGTTCTTGTCCCATCGGCTTTGCTGCACGGAGTGGCCCAGCAGCACGCCCACCGTATGCTCGCCGAACTTATTGTTATAGGTGATGATGTTCTCGTTGATGTATCCGGTCTCCAGCCACCGGTAGTCTTCCAGCGTGTTCTGCGTGCCGGCAGGGGCTATCTCTTCGCCTTCGGCATTGTAGACGGCGGAGCCCCGCGGGCTGTAGGCGGAGGTTTCGTTGGCATAGTACTTATAGGCAAGGCTCGTGCGGAACTTCAGCCCCTTGTAGAGGTCGGCCTCTCCGAACACCTTACCGTCGAAACGGTAGTGGTCGTTCGACTTGTTGCCGTAATACAGGTTGTAGATGGGGTTTTTGAACACCGTCGACGAAATATTCGGGTTGCCGTCCGTATAAGCGTAATGGCCGTTCGAGAACCTCACGGGCACGGTAGGCCGCGTAAACCAGGTGAGCGTGCGCATCAGCCCCTCGCCCGTAACGCTGTTCACGGGCTCCTGTACCTCCTGTTTCCCGCCAGACAGGTTCAGGCCTATTTTCACGATGCCCAGCTGCGTGTCGATGTTCGAACGGAAATTGTAGCGGGTATTGCCGGTGTTCCGCAAGATGCCCTCTTGGTTCATGTACTGCACCGACAGCATGTAATGGGTGGTAGCGCTGCCGCCCGAAACGGACAGGTGGTGCTGGTGCATCAAGGCCGGACGGAACATCTCGCCGGCCCAGTCGGTATCGGCAAAATGGTCGGGGTCGCTGCCGTCGGCCAGTTTTTGCAACATCTCGCCGGTATACGCCTTGCCTGGCTGGCACTCGTTGTACATCCTCGCCCACTCGTACGAATTGACGAAATCAGGGAGCACCGTAGCCTCCTGCAGGGCAATGCTGCCGGTATAGGTTATCACCGGCCGCTGCTCGCCGCCCCGCTTCGTGGTCACCAGGATAACGCCGTTGGCAGCCCGCACACCGTAAATGGCGGCCGACGCGGCATCCTTCAGTACCGAGACGCTCTCGATATCCTCTGCCGGCAGCGACGACATCTGACTGATGGAGCTTTCTATCCCGTCGATGAGCACCATCGGGTTGTTCTTCGAAGCATCGCCCAGCGTACCCACACCGCGGATGCGGATTTCGGGGTCGTCGTGCCCGGCCTGCGCACCGTTGGTCTGGAGGACAACGCCCGGAAGCCGCCCCTGCAACAGAGAAGAGGTGTTGGCTACGGGAATGCCCGACACATCGTCGAACCTAACGGAGGCTACCGAACCGGTAAGGTTGGCCTTCTTCTGCGTGCCGTATCCCACGACCACCACCTCGTCCAAGGCCTTTGCGTCTTCCTTCAAGCTCACGTTAAGCGTCTGCCCGGCAGCGAAAGCCACCTCTTCCGTTATATACCCCACCGAGCTGACGGTCAGCTTCCCCCGGCTTACGTTGCCGAGCGTGAAACGGCCGTTGATGTCGCTCACGGTACCCGTTCCGGTACCGCTTACACGGATTGTGGCGCCGATGATGGGTTCGCCGTGCGTGTCGGTCACCGTGCCTTGCACCACACCGCCCTGCTGTACGGCCTGCGCCTTGCCGCTGCCGGCAGCCTGTATCACCGCCGGACATCCGAGCACCATGGCAGAGACAAGGAACGACGAAAGCACTAATTGCTTCGATGATAATTGCTTCACATTTTTCATCTGAGTCCTGTTTTTTTAGTTAATAATATTATTCCGGTAAAAATCTTTGTTGGCCGCGCTGTTGTACACTGCAAAATTATCGCTTTCTCCCACAATGGAAGGGGGTGTTTTTCGTACAAAAAAGGGTGTTTCTCGTATTTCCGGGAAAAAGCCGCCAAAAACACCCGCACAAGGGCGCACCCGCACAAGCCTGTGTTTGGAAAGCCTGGCAAAGTGGTAACTAACGGATTGAAATCGTACAAGCATCTTGTAGCAGGACTACAAGCACCTTGTAGCAGGAGTACAAGATGCTTGTATGATTTGGATTAAATACCTGAGTTCGGGATAAGGAT
>DBRC01000017.1:15245-34036 GCA_002305505.1 Prevotella sp. UBA1378
TGGCCAAAAATCATCCGGGCCGCTTTCCTTATATGCCGCCGGATTAGCGCGGGTTCCTTATCCCGAACTGGCGTTTAAATGCAAGTTCAACCGTAAAAAGAATGCTTTATACAGAAAATAAGCTGAATATGCACTTGCTTGTTGAATCCGCGCCCTTTCTTTTTTACTGTAAAGGCAGAAATTGTTTATTCCCGGACTCGGGTTACCACTTTGCCAGGCTTTCCAAACACAGGGTTATGCAGACACGCCCGCACAAGCCGGTTTATCCCGGAGCCTAAACAAAGAACCGCAAGGCGTAAGGCCCCCTCGGGCGCCGGGCTATTACAACCTACAGGCATCCTGAATTATAGAAGCGGTTTAATTCCCCGATTTTTTGTAAAGTCTGAATTGCAAAAAGGTTACGGCGATGCGAATTTTTCGATACTTTAACCTAAAAACACTTACTTATACGGTTTTTGTGTGCGCAAACTTTTGCCGAAAGCACATTTTTTGTTAACTTTGCGTCCGATTTAAGGTACAAAGTGTAATCAATAGGATTCATATTCACATTAATAAATACAAAACAACATGGCAAAGTTTGATAAGTCAGTTTTGGAGAAGTACGGAATCACCGGTACTACCGAAGTGGTTTATAATCCTTCTTATGAAGTATTGTTCGAAGAAGAGACAAAAGAAAGTCTCACTGGTTTCGACAAAGGTCAGGAAACAGAATTAGGTGCGGTCAACGTAATGACCGGTATCTACACCGGCCGTTCTCCTAAGGATAAATTCATCGTAGACGATGAAAACTCTCACGACACAGTATGGTGGACATCCGACGAATACAAGAACGACAATCACCGTGCCAGCAAGGAAGCTTGGGATACCGTCAAGGAGATTGCCAAGAAGGAGCTTTCCAACAAGCGCCTGTTCGTTGTCGACGGTTTCTGCGGCGCCAACAAGGACACCCGCATGAAAATCCGCTTCATCGTAGAAGTAGCTTGGCAGGCCCACTTCGTTACGAACATGTTTATCAAGCCGGCTAACGAGGAAGAACTCGAGCAGGAACCCGACTTCATCGTTTACAATGCATCTAAGGCCAAGGTAGACAACTACAAGGAGCTGGGATTGAACTCGGAGACTGCCGTTGTCTTCAACGTTACCACCAAGGAGCAGGTTATCCTGAACACATGGTACGGCGGCGAGATGAAGAAAGGTATGTTCTCTATGATGAACTACTTCCTCCCGTTGAAGGGCATCGCCAGCATGCACTGCTCTGCCAATACCGATATGAACGGCGAGAACACCGCCATCTTCTTCGGCCTCTCAGGCACAGGTAAGACGACATTGTCTACCGACCCGAAGCGCCTCCTCATCGGCGACGACGAGCACGGATGGGATGACAACGGCGTATTCAACTTCGAAGGCGGTTGCTATGCAAAGGTAATCAACCTCGACAAGGAGAGCGAGCCCGACATCTACAAGGCTATCCGCCGCGATGCCCTGCTCGAGAACGTAACGGTAGACGCCAACGGCAAAATCGACTTCACCGATAAGAGCACTACCGAGAACACCCGCGTTTCGTATCCCATCAACCACATTGACAACATCGTCCGCCCGGTATCGAGCGGCCCGGCTGCTAAGCAGGTTATCTTCCTGTCGGCCGACGCATTCGGCGTGCTGCCCCCGGTATCCATCCTTACCCCGGAGCAGACAAAATACTACTTCCTCTCCGGTTTCACAGCTAAGCTGGCCGGTACAGAGCGCGGTATCACCGAGCCTACACCTACCTTCTCTGCTTGCTTCGGACAGGCTTTCCTCGAGCTGCACCCCACCAAGTATGCCGAAGAGCTGGTGAAGAAGATGGAGAAGAGCGGAGCCAAGGCTTACCTCGTGAACACGGGCTGGAACGGTACCGGAAAGCGTATCTCCATCAAGGATACCCGCGGTATCATCGACGCCATCCTCGACGGCAGCATCAACAAGGCTGAAACGAAGCAGATTCCCTTGTTCGACTTTGCCGTACCGACAGCGCTGCCCGGTGTTGATACCAACATCCTCGACCCGCGCAACACTTACGCTGACGCCAGCGAGTGGCAGAAGAAGGCCGAAGACCTCGCCGGACGCTTCATCAAGAACTTCGCCAAGTACGAAGGCAATGAAGCTGGAAAGGCGCTGGTAGCTGCCGGACCGAAACTGTAAGAAATACTATTTTAAGGGAAACTCCCCCATCCTGGAAGGCTTTGTCTTTACGGATGGGGGATGTTCTTATTTAATGAATAACATAATAATCAATAATCACCTGATGAAAAAAACCGCTAAAGTCTGCTGCTGATTTCTTCATAACAGCCGACGAAAGAAATAACTACGGAAAGACCGATTTGGCCAAAGGCTACAAAAAAGAAACGCATAACCTCACATTAACCCGCATGCCTTACTAACAACGCCGGTTATAATCCACAAAGCAATGACATTAAAATCATTATTACAGCAAACCCCTCTCGATGCAATACCCGCAGAACTGCGCACATTTTACAACCAGATGCTGAACATGCGGCCAACCTACGGATTACCAGATATGAAACTGGAGGTGAAGAAAGACAGCAGGGGCCTGACAGTGGTGGCCAACGCCCATCTCGGCTCGCTCAGCGATGTACTCGGCCGACAGGTATCAGTGGCACCCAACGTGCTGAGCGGACAGAGTATGACCGATGTGGCGGTGCTCTGCCTGCGCGAACTGGCTGCCGACGGCTTCAATGATGGCGACCACGAACGGTTCTGGAACGAAATGGACGACCTGCAAAGGGCCAAACTGCTGAGATAGTGCGCACATGGATAGAACGGATTACAAAACCACAAAGGCACCAAAAAGCACATGAAAAGAATATCGTGCCTGTTGCTGCTGGTATTTGCGCTTATGGCAAAAGCACAAGACGGGCAGCGCAGCTGGGAACGCTATATCGAGGAGCTGGTAACGGCCGAGGAACTGGATGCCGGCAGCGGAGAGCTGATGTACGACTTGCTCGGCGAACTGGAAAGCCAACCGGTAAACATCAACGCCGCCACGCGCGACGACTTGGAGCGCCTGCCTTTCCTTACGGAACAGCAGATAGAAGACCTCTGCGCCTATCTTTACCGATACGGACCGATAAAGACACCGGGCGAGCTGCAGATGATTGCCTCGCTCGACCCGCTGCGCCGGAAACTGCTCGAATGCTTCGTTTACATGGGCGAGGGTGACAAGGTATCCGTACCTGCAATGGGCGATGTCCTGAAATACGGCCGGCACGACTTGACGGCAACGCTCAAAGTGCCATGTTACAACCGTAAAGGCGACCGTTACGACGGCCGCAACGGGTATCTGGGCTATAAGTACAAGCACTGGCTGCGCTATCAGTATGCCTGCGGCGAGGCTTTCAAGGCTGGGTTCACGGCAGCACAGGATGCCGGAGAACCCTTTTTCGGAGGAGGCAACGGATGGGGATACGATTATTATTCGTTCTACGTGCAGCTGCGCCGTACCGGTGTGCTGGAAAACCTTACCGCAGGCAGATACCGGCTGGCATTCGGGGCCGGACTGGTGATGAACAACGACATGGGCTACGGAAAGCTGGCCATGCTCGACCGACTGGGGCGCAATGCCTGCCACGTGCGCGTACACTCCTCGCGATCGGCAGCCAACTATCTGCAAGGGGCTGCCGCTACGTTCCGCCTGCTGCCACGGCTCTCGGCCACGGCCTTCGCCTCGTACCGCCGCCTCGACGCCACACTGAACGAGGACGGTACGGCAGCAACGCTCCTCAAGACGGGCTACCACCGCACACCGGCCGAGATGGGAAAGAAAAACAATATGGCGGCAACGGCGGCAGGCGCACACCTGCGCTATGCGGCGCACGGGCTGCACATCGGTGCGACGGCCGTCTACACGCAGTTCGACCGCCAACTGAACCCCAACCGGAAACAGCCATACCGGCGCTTCCATGCGGCGGGAACGCGTTTCATGAATCTGGGCACTAACTACGGATATACCCACCGGCTGTTCAATTTTGCGGGCGAGGCCGCCGTAGACGGCAACGGGGCGCTGGCCACGCTGAACAGCATCGGCATCAACGTATGCAGGTCGCTCAGCCTGATGGCCGTGCACCGCTTCTATTCGCTGCGCTATACCTCGCTCTACGCCAACAGCTACAGCGACGGGGGGCACGTGCAGAACGAAAGCGGGCTCTATGCCGGAGCCGACTGGCAGCCCACACGCCGCTTCCGGCTGAAGCTCTACACCGACTTCGTGTACCACCCGTGGGCCACCTACGACGCAACGCAGGCCTCGCAAGCGTTCGACAACATGATACAGGCCACATGGCAACCGGGCAACTGGGAGCTATCGGCCCGCTACCGGTTGCGCATACGGCAAAAAGACGACGGGCAGAGCGACCGCACCGTATGGCACAGCACGCACCGCATGAGGTGGTCGGCCGCCTACGGACAGGCACAGGGGTGGAACGCCGCGCTGCAGGCCGACGCAGCCTATGCCGCCAGCCTGCAGCGCGACTGGGGGCTGATGCTCAGCGCCCGTGCCGGCTGCAGCCTCAGCCGGCTGCACGCCGATGCCCATGCCGGATACTTCCGCACCACGGGATACGAGAGCCGGCTGTATACCTACGAGTACGGCATGCGCTACGACATGGCCTATCCTGCGTTCTACGGCGAGGGCATCCGCTACTCGCTGATGCTGCGTGCCGGCGTGGGGCGCAGCTTGTCGCTCTCGGTAAAAGTAGGCGTAACGGATTATTTCGACCGCCCGGTCATCGGCAGCGGCCTGCAGCAAATCAACGCCTCGTCGATGGCCGACGCCGACCTCCAGCTGCACTGGCGGTTATAATATCTTCCCGGAACGCCCCGGAAGCACGGCCCGCACCTCCGCGCAAATACGAAAAAAGCGCCATTTATTTTTGTATTTCCGCCGGTTTATGTTAACTTTGCAACGAAATAAGCACTCATCATGGTATTATTAAGTTTTGATACAGAGGAATTTGACGTGCCCCGCGAGCATGGCGTAGACCTCACGGTAGAGGAAAGCATGGAGGTGTCGGTGTGCGGAACCAACCGCATCCTGGACTGCCTGAAAGAAAACGGCGTAAAGGCCACCTTCTTCTGTACGGGCAATTTCGCGCTGCATGCGCCGCAGGTGATGGAGCGCATCATGGCCGAAGGGCACGAGGTGGCCTGCCACGGCGTAGACCACTGGAAGCCGCAGGCTTCCGACGTGGAGGAATCGAAGAATATCATCGAGCGCGTAACGAAGCGGGCGGCTAACGGATACCGCCAGCCGCGCATGTTCCCCGTGAGCGATGCCGAAATCGCACGCATGGGGTATAAATACAACTCGTCGCTCAACCCGGCCTTCATCCCCGGGCGCTACATGCACCTCACGGCTCCGCGTACTTACTTCATGCGCGGCGGCGTGATGCAGATACCTGCATCGGTAACGCCGTGGCTGCGCTTCCCCCTGTTCTGGCTGTCGCTGCACAACCTGCCCGAGTGTATCTACCACTGGATGGTAAGACGCGTGCTGAAACACGACGGGTACTTCGTTACTTATTTCCATCCATGGGAGTTTTATGCGCTCGACGAGCATCCCGAATACAAGATGCCCTTCATCATCCGCAACCACTGCGGCGAGCAGCTCACCGCACGCCTCGACCGCCTTATCAAGATGCTGAAGGAGAAGGGAGAGCCGTTCCTCACGTTTACGGAGTTCGTTAATATTAAATCTGCACAGTTATGATAAAGCTGGCCATCGTCTCGCCATGTTACAACGAAGAAGAGGTGCTCGAGCACTCGGCGAAGAGGCTCACCGAACTGTTCGGCCAACTGGCGGAGCAGCAGAAAATAACGGCCGACAGCTTCGTGCTCTTCGTGAACGACGGGAGCAAGGACAGCACATGGGAGCTAATCGAAAGGCTGCACGCCGAAAACAAATACGTGAAAGGGCTTAACTTGGCCCGGAACGTGGGCCATCAGCAGGCCATCATGGCGGGAATGATGACGGCAAAGGAATGGGCCGACGCCGTGATAACCATCGATGCCGACCTGCAGGACGACTTGCAGGCGATTCCTAAGATGCTCGACGACTTTGAACAGGGCTACGAGATAGTGTACGGCGTGAAGGTGCAGCGCAAGGCCGACCCGCTGATGAAACGCCTCTCGGCACAGGCGTTCTACCGCTTGCAGGAAAAGATGGGGGTGGAGAGCGTGTACAATCATGCCGACTTCAGGCTGATGAGCAAGCGGGCACTCGACTTGCTGTCGAACTACGGGGAGCGTAACCTGTACCTGCGCGGACTGATACCCACCATCGGACTGCCGTCGACAACGGTCGACGACGTTATCAGCGAGCGCGAGGCCGGCACGTCGAAGTACACGCTGGCCAAGATGCTGGGACTGGCGCTCGACGGCATCACCTCGTTCTCCGTAAAGCCCATTTACGGTATCATCTATATGGGCGTGTTCTTCTTTCTCATTGGTTTCTGCATCGGCATCTATGTGGTGCATGCGCTGATTGCGGGCACGGCGGTGCCGGGATGGTCGTCGCTGATACTGAGCATCTGGCTCGTGGGCGGATTCGTGCTGATAAGCATCGGCGTGGTGGGCGTGTACATAGGCAAGATATATAAAGAGGTGAAGCGCCGGCCGCTGTACAGCATAAAGGATCTACTCGACTGAAGGCGATGAGGGAAACGGCAGCACGGTTATGGCAGCGGTGGAGCAGCGACTTCTGGCGGCTGTTCCGGTTCGGTATCACGGGCACGCTGTCGTCGCTGATACATTACGGCGTATACTGCCTGATGTTCCTCTATTTCAATTACAACATATCGTATACGGCGGGATACCTCGTAGGGTTGCTTTTCAACTACGTGATGACCACATTCTTCACCTTCCGCCAGCATCCGTCGAAGAAAAACATGGCAGGCTTCGCCGGCAGCCATGTGCTCAATTACCTCTTGGAAATCGCGCTGCTCAACCTCTTCGTCTGGCTCTCGGTGAGCGAGTGGCTGGCGCCGGTGCTGGTGATGATTGTCGCTGTACCGATCAACTTCCTGATTCTGCGGTTCGTGTTCGTGAACCGCAAATAAGCACGCCGCGCCTTTCTGCCTTACTTTCCACGCACTTGTTTTCCCTGCTATACCCGGGTCTGGAATAAGCCTTTTATAGAGAGAAATGTTATTATCTTATATGTCAGATATTTAGCGTTACAAACATACAAAAAATAATCGACATTTCTTCTTTTTTCTTACTCTATTTCAATGATTTATGAAAAAATTATCGGTAAGTGGGAAACTTCAATCTATTACTGCCATAGAGGTTCATTCTCCCAACCAACAGGAAAACCAAGTGCTGTCTTATCTATTTCTGGAAACGTAGCAAAAAGTTTGTCCATCTTGTCAAGCATATCGTTGTTTGGAGATATAATGTCAAGGAAATATTTGATAATACACATATCAAAGTACACTTTCAATGGATCAGTCGGCAAGGTAATCCAAGGACGTGACATTCTAATCGGCATAGTAGCACGAATAGAGAATACTCGATTCCATATACGAGCATGATGACAACAAGAGTTTCGTGTCACCGTGATAATGGTAAGCCAAGATTCAAAAGGTGCGACCTGCAAGCCAAACGACTGGGCGATACATTTCTTTATCTTCTTGTTCTTGATGTTGGAATAAATGTTGGTGATCACGCCAAAAGGCAATATCTCGGTCAGCATCCATGAAGGAGGATACTGATTGATATATGTCTCCTTAAAATGGTTTATGAAATCCTCTTTGGTATGGTTCAATTCATCTTCAACAAGGTGTATGGAGCGATTGAATTTGGACGGATTTGAGAAATTATTGGCATCTGTCATCCAAAATGGATTACCTGTCATTTCTGTTCCAAAGTTCACGATAGCACAACGTACTGCGACTTCAATCTTCTCTATCTCATTAAACAAGAGTAGGCGCAGTTTCTTGTCAAAGCGATACAACATCATAACCTTGCTGAAAGTTACACCTTGCTTGAATAGATGTTGCTCCTTGGGAATAGAAAGTAATGGGTACATATAGGCAGACAAACGATAGTAACCGATGTGGGAAAGATAATGCTGAGCCTTTGCCTCATCGGTTATCTCCATACCTCTTGTTTTGAGTAGCTGTACTAACTCTTGGGGTGTGGAATATGTTTTTATAAACGGAATTCTTGTTGCCATATACTTATAAAAACAAAAACGACCCGCACATTTGAGCATCGTTGAGAGGCTTGGCGGGTTCTCGTGCTGCAAAGATACGAATAATCATTGATAATACAAACTTTTTTGCAAGAAAAATAACGCAAAAGTGGATTTCTTTGACATATTTATATTTAATAATGTTAAATCAGCCCGTAAAATCATGTTTTTCCTGCGAGATAAAGTGGTTTTCAATGTAAAAATGTTACCTTTGTATCGTCTATACCCATACCGGAAGCCCCGATGGGCAGAGGTTGGGCAGACATATACATAATAAAAGGCGTATCTGACGCTTTGGTTTTGACGATTCGTGAACTTCGCAAACTCATCTGTCAGTCAAGAACAAAGCAACAAGGAACGTCTCATGGGTGTATTGTATACAGCCCTCATTGGCTTCGGCTGCATTTCGCATTCGTCGTCAAGAAAGGGTGTTTATATACTTACACATACGTGGGGCTTTCGGCGTTGCTCGTTTCGACTGACAGGGCAATGCGAAGGCCTACGAATCGTGGAACGGGTGACAGACTGGCTCCACGTTCTTTCGTTTTGTATATCCACTCTTTAATGTTAACTCTGCTGTGGTAGCCGGGCAGTCATCTTAAAAAAAATAGTACAAGATGAAGAAATTTTTATTCGTTACCGCAGCATTGCTCACAATGTCGGTATCATTCTGTTTCGGTCAGACAAAAGAGGACATCAAGGCAAGTGTTGATCGTTGTGCAAAATTGGAAAAGCTCTGTTCCAAGCAGCCGAAGGAAACTGGTGTTCCAGATGTTGACACCTATGTACAGGGAGTTTACAATGCAGCCATCAGTTCTGCAGTGTCATCAGCTTTACTCCAAGACCTTTATTATCGTCAGATTGGCGAGACAAAGGATGGTGTTACAGACGTAAACATCAAGAAACCTACCGTAGAGGAACTTGTTGCATTAGGCACGACTCTAACGGCAGAAGGTGTTTCTATCGCCGAGGCTGGAAAAGGTGCAGAAGCTGCGACCAAGGCTTCCTCCACCAACAAGAATCCAATGAAAGCTGCCAAAATTGCATCTGCTCTCGCCTTTACAAAAGATGCTTATCCTATCTTGCTTGAAGAATCAAAGGCGAAGGTCGCTGCCATCAAGCAGATGATTGAAACTGCAAAAACTGCAAAGA
Source organism: Prevotella sp. UBA1378 (assembly GCA_002305505.1). Classification (GTDB taxonomy): domain Bacteria; phylum Bacteroidota; class Bacteroidia; order Bacteroidales; family Bacteroidaceae; genus Prevotella. Next base: position 24,646 of record DBRC01000017.1, read on the forward strand.
ATCTGTAATGGGGAAGTTACGCATTTTATGTGCGGTCATTCTTGCGTGTGTCCTCTTAGGGCATGCGCAAGAATCTTTAGCTACCGATGACCGCCCCGTCGTAGGCGTAACCCAGTTCACCTGCGATGAAGAGAGTCCATACACAGGACTTGTAACAGAGAAAGTTGTAGAAATGCTGACTAACACTCACCGTTTTGTTGTGGTTGACAGAACGAGCCGAGACAAAGTTATGGATGAACTTGAGCTACAGAAGAGTGAGGCTTTCCTTGACAGCCATAATCTTGCAGAACAAGGTGCAGCCGTTGCAGCCGAACAGTTGGTAACAGGACACATCGTAAAGATACCTGTATATCGTATGAAGAATGGGGACGGAAGCACACGTGGCTATAAAGCGAGCGTGGCTTTTCAGTTGAAGGTTGTTGACGTAGAGTCTGGCGTAAGCAATGAGGCACAGAGCTTTGACGGGAAATGTAGCAAGGAAATGCTGTCGCCAGAAAGTGCGGTTACAGCAGCCATGCAAAGCCTGCAATCTGACATATATGAATATTTTCGTATCAATTTCCCAGTCAAGGGAAAAGTTTTGAAAACGATAGATAAAGGCACGATACTTCTCAATGTCGGCAAGGAAGCAGGAATCAAGGTTGGTGATACGTTTACGATAGAATCAGTCGAAATGCTTGCCGGCAAACCTTACCCATCTGAACTCGGGAAAGCCAAGGTAACAAAACTATCAGGAGAATCATTTGCAGAATGCAGCGTGTCAAGCAAAGTCATTACCGCTATTGAAGCTAGTAAAGCTTCTCACAATTTAGTTCGTTGTAACTTAATTATCAAAAAATGAGTATGAAAAGAATTGCAACAATACTATTGGGACTGTGTGCGTTCTGCTGCACATGGGCACAAAGCATAGAGTCTCAAGTTACTCCTTTACCTACAGCACGTCCAAAAATTATGGTCATACCATATACTACGCAAGGCGAAGATATCCGTACCATTTTGGAAAATGATGTGAATAAACGTATAGCCTTAACAAAGATAAAAGAAGCATTTGACCAAAGAGGTTATACCACAGTTGATTTCTTTGCCAAGGTAAAAGCCTTGTCAAAAGCCACCGCCTTAGGAAATTCCCAACAACAGGATGTCAAGACAATGATTATACAACAATCTGGTGCTGATGTTTATGTAGAAGCGGAAATAACCACATTGGAATCACCTTCTGGCAATGCTATGAAAGTAATCCTGTCCGGTTATGAAACCTCTACAGCAAATTCGCTTGCCAATGCAGTTTGCGAGAGCGGTAAGTTTTACACTGATGACTATGGCAAACTGACATCAAGAGCTGTCGAGACAGGGATGGACAAATTCTTGAACACCATGCAGGAAAAACTGATGGATATAACTGAAAATGGACAGTCCATAGCTGTGACAGTCGGTATTGACGAGGCATCCTCTCGCTCTATGTCGCAAGAGGTAGGAGGTGACGGTCTCGCCTTGTCCGATGCTTTGGAAATGTGGGTGGAAGAGAATGCTTATAAAGGCAATTACCATATACAGGGAACTACCGACAAACAGATGCTCTTCGACGATATCCGCATACCGCTAAAAGACGAGAACGGAAGAACGTATAATATCAACAAGTTCGGATTAAAGTTGCTGACTTTTTTCCGAAATCTTGGAATCAAGATAGAAAGGACAACAAGCAATAACATGTTGGTTGTCACTATAAAATAACAGGAGGATCGATTATGAAAAGGACATTGTTACTAATGGCTATACTGATGAGTTGCTTCTCTGTAATCTCTGCACAAGGGATTGAAATAGCTTTCGCACTTCCCTCAGGCAATGACCAGCTTAGTGCAAATACAGCTAAAATGCTGAGAAACAGATTTTTGCCTGCTATGACAGAAAACGGAGTGGAAACCGCAGAAATCAGCACAATCGCCATAAAACCAAAAATAAGTTTTGTCAACCGACAAGTAGTGGAGGGTGGTATGAGAAACATACACACAAGCGACATACAGTTCAACTTCGTCTGTACCAATCTTGTGACAAGCACAACTTTTGCAAGTTGCGTCATCACAGTGCGAGGAGAAGGATTTAGCGATGATGATGCCATAAAGAATGCCCTTTCAAAGGTTTCGTCAGAGGACAAGCGATTGGCAACATTCATACGTACGGCAAAAGATAAGATTATAGACTACTATCAGCGAAATCTTAATTCTGTTATATCACGTGCTCGCACTTTCGCCAATATTCAACAATATGGCGAGGGATTGGCTCTGTTGTTTTCTTGTCCTGCGACAATCTCTGGTTACACAAAAGTCAATAACGAGATAACTACAATTTACCGTCTATTCCAAACTCAGGAATGCAGTAATATCATTCAGAAAGCCCGGACAGAATACGCTAATGGAAATTATGATGCAGCAGCCGAATATCTACAACAAATTGACATGACAAGCTCTTGTGCTGCCGAAGCCAAACAACTCTGCATACAGCTTAAGCAAACTAAAGATGCTGAAGCTCGGCGAGCTGTTGAACTCATTGAAAGACAAGCACAACGTGAGACGGATCTTGAAAAGACGAGAATTAAAGCGGCACGCGATGTGGCTGTTGCTTACTGTAAAAGAAGAACTGATGTATATTTTGTTTGGTAATATTTTTCTGAGGTTCGATTAGATGAGGGTGTGTCAAAAGTGAGCTTTTTGACACACCCTCTATACGTCCACAACTCGACACGTTATGGCCTGCAAATATACAAAGAATTATCCAATAAATAAAGATAAATGCCAAATATGTGATATTTTACACGTTTTTATTATTTAAAACAGTGATATATTACACATAATCGACACTTACTTATGTCATCCTTGACTACAAGCTGGTGTTGGCAAACTGATTTTCAGTAAAAGAAAAAGGGAAGTCATGTGTGATTGAGATGTTATGCTTATTATAAACGTTATATAAGTATGTTGTATATATAAAGAAATAAACTTAAACCCCAATCAGTCAACCGGATTTCTCAATGTTGATTAGCCTTGGTTTTCCAGCACAAAGAGTTACAGTGGCAGTCTGTAGCTGTCGGGGTTATCGGCCAGTTGGAGCATCTTGTCGATGGCTTCCGCAAGGCCGGCATGTGCTCAATTACCTTTTGGAAATCGCGCTGCTCAACCTTTTCGTCTGGCTCTCGGTGAGCGAGTGGCTGGCGCCGGTGCTGGTGATGATTGTCGCTGTACCGATTAACTTCCTGATTCTGCGGTTCGTGTTCGTGAACCGCAAATAAGCACGCCACGCCTTTCTGCCTTACTTTCCACGCGCCTATTTCGGCTCACTTGCATAACCTTGTGTTTGGAAAGCCTGACAAAGCGGTAACTAACAGGTTAACGAACGTATTGAAATCGTACAAGCATCTTGTAGTCCTGCTACAAGCACCTTGTAGCAAGAGTACAAGCACCTTGTAGCAGGACTACAAGATGCTTGTACGATTTGGATTAAATGCATTCAATGCAAGTTCAACCGTAAACTTCGGACACTACTCATCGAAGAGGGACAGCTGATCGGGATCGTATGCCGGCAGAAGTCACGGATGCTTGATCCTGACTGAACCTAAGTGATCGTAGATTACGAGGAACTGTTCTTTTGTCATCTTCTTCATATTTTACGTTTTGGCCACAAAGGTATAAAGAAGATTCTGGGGGTACAACGGGGAGAACACCGAATGCTTACTTTGTATACTACTAGCTCCGTAGTTGTTTTATATTTGTACCAAAAAATTTGTATTGTGTTTCATCGCCAAAATTCCATGAAAAATTACTTGGAACTTAGTGCTGATAGGACGTAAATTTGCAGTCAGAATCTAGTATCAAAATTATCTAGGCGTTCTAAAAAACTATTAACCGGTCCCTACAGGTCGCGGGACTATTGCGAAATTTATTAATAATAATTCTAAACCTATTTTAAATCATGAATGGAAAAATGCTAATAAATGTAAACGCTCTAAGTTTTAATATTTATTACTTAGAATCTTAGTGTAGATAGACTGTCTATTAAATAATTTGCAATGATTAATCAAAGCTATGATTATGTCAAAACGCGTTTGGCAGACTTGTAGCATGCAAAGCAGAGAGTGCCGAAAATCTGTTTTTAAAGAGTAGGCTTTAATTAAACTAAAAATTTTAAATATGAAAAAATCATTAAAGATGGCTTTGGCCAGCTTGTGTGTTACTATTGCTTGTGTTGGAGGCTATAGCGCTTACAATCACTACAACAACAATCTAGTTGGTTCTAATCTTCTTTCTGAAAATGTTGAAGCTTTGAGCCAAGGTGACGCTGCTATTTTTGGCACAATAGTTAAAGGTGCTAGCAAATGGTGTGGTTGGATCGGTGCTGCATACACCTGTTATGAAATTGCTGATGCAATATGGGGTAATCATACAGAGTGGGTCCTTCAGTCTTCACAAAAACAATGTTCATATTATCCAAATGGTCATATTAAGGAAGAACATTATGTATACACCTACCAATGTTGTACAGTTGATGGTTGGGGATCTAATACATGTACACTCGGTAGTTTCAATACTGTACGTACATAATTCGCTATGTAAATAATGTTTTGGCAAGCGTAGGATTTTGATATAATTCCTAATTCTATGCTTGCCGCTTTGTAAAAATATTTAAATATAGTCTCATGAAATCGAAATTGCTAAATACTACAATTATATTTTGCTGTTCAACTATTATAACTTTAGTTTCTTCTTGCAACCAGGCTGAAGACATCCCATTAGATGAACATCAATCAGTTTATTATAAAATTGACCCTTCACATCAATCAAATCCGTTAAGTCTTGCTGAATATAATGTAGATTCTGTATGTTCACTTTCATTTTCACAAACAAAAAATGAACCTGAAATATCAAAAATATTAGTCAAGAACAACAGAATCTATATTATGGATTCAAGAATAAATAGGACAGTATTTGTATTTGATAATACTGGAAAATATTTATTTAAAGTCGGTGAAAGGGGTCGTGCAAAACATGAATATCCAAATGCCCCTACTGATTTTTTTGTGGACAATATGAATAATATCCATGTATTTGATCAGGTTGGTCAAAAGGTAATCTCTTTCAATAAATACGGAAAAGTCTTTAGAGTAGTTGTTACTGGCGGACATTTCCCTCATTCATTTGGATTGACTAGTGATAATAGATATGCTTATTGCAGATCCGATAAATCGACAGATGGAAAGCAACCTGCTTTGATGTTCTGCGATTGGAATTCGGAGAATCCAAAGAAAGTATTACCTATGAATGAAAGTTGTGTTTACAGACCTTCAGACAGAACGTTCTTCTCTAACGAGAAACTACTTTCTCATATTCCAATTTTGTCTGATTCTGTACTGGTATTTCAAAATGATTCTTTAGAAAAAGTTGTTCATTTCGACTTTGGTGGTCATTTTTTAAAGAAGGAACATCCAGAATATTTAACTAGTCTTGAAGCTGCAGCTGCCGTTGGTAAGTATTCTGGAGTTTGGTCACTCCTTGAATATCAAGAAACTAAAGATTTAGCTTATCTAGAATATATATACCAATCAAATGGTAGAAGGTGGCTTTATAATAAGCATACTAAGAAGGCAATTACTTCAACAGGCTTGTTTGATGGGGTTTACCCATTTTCAAAATATTTTCTTAGAGATAATCAAATCATAACACTTGTTGATCAAAATACAGTCAATGAGCTGAAGGAATTTATTGATAATCCAGAATTTAAGAGCAATTTAAGTAAATCTGCTCCAGAAGTAAGAGCAATTTTTGAAGGAAAAATTAAAGTGCCTGCAATATTCTATATTAGTTTAAAATAAAAGTGAAAAATTATATTATACCATTTTTGTTGTCTTTCTCGATGTTCTTATATACTGGTTGCAAATCAGATCAAGATAAAATCGAAGACGATATAAAGGAGATGAAATCTGATCCGTTTGTGATCCCATATTCAAAGATGTCGTGTTGGATAAATGATTCCATACAGACAAAACGTCCTTGGGAAAATGCGAAAATGAAATTAGTCGTTTATACTGATTCTACGAAGTGTTCAGAGTGTACTTTTAAGAATATGTATATGTGGGAAGATTTCGTTAAACTTGAAAAGCAATACAGCAATAAATTTAATATTGTGTATATCTTTCAAGCGAAAATAGGTATGCACGATAAAGACCTGGCCTCGTCATTCAATATGACAGAGCTCAATCATCCTATGTATATTGATTCAAAGAGTGAGTTCTCGAAAGCGAATCCTCAATTACCACAAGAATCAATATTTCATATTTTTCTCCTTGATGAAAACAATAATGTAATTCTAGTAGGAAATCCACTTTTTAACCCTAAAATAGAAAAGATGCTTCGAAAGTATCTTCAAGAAAAATTAGGAAAATAACTCATTAACTATTAACATTATGGTCAAGATAAAGATCTTTCTATTGTCAATATTTATATTGTTTTTTTGCTCATGTGATATGGAACTCGATTTCTCTTTGCAATTCGCAGGAGAAAACCGTAGCGAAATAGAAAAGGTTTTAGAACATTTCAAAAGCGACAAAGATCCATTGAAATATGAAGCTGCTAAGTTCTTAATCGAAAATATGCCATACCATTCTTCTTATTATGGAAAGGATGTGGATAAGTATGACAATGCATATATAGAAATGGCTAAAGAAGCTAAGGAATTTAGAGATAGCATTGTTACAGCAAAGACAAAAAAACTTGACCAAAAGATGTTTAAGAAGATTCCAGACATCAAACAGATGAAAGCCGAGTATCTAATAAAAGCAATTAACGATGCATGTGATGTATGGAACAAAGTGAATTGGAATAAGGATTACGATGACTCATTCTTCTTTAACTATGTACTGCCTTATCGTATATTTGAAGAATCACTAAGTGATTGGCGCAAGACTATAAAAGCTGAATTTCCTTATTTGGATAAGCCTATTGTTTATAGTATTAAGGGAATGCAGATGCCTGCATCCTTGGCAACATTAGTAAACTGTAAAGCCGTAAATTCTCCAAGTTCTCTAAAAGGGCAAACTGTTCAACTATCGAATGATGGTTCTGCTGTTACTTTTAGTATCAACTCGCCTATTTCGGTAAAAAAACTAATAAATTATCGATATAATACGCTAGCAAAAGATGCGAAAGCAGCAATAGAACTAAATGGTAAAAAAGTTGGTACCCTAAATTTGGAACCTACTAATAGCATTTATTCATTCCGCAATACCCGTTCCGGTTTGGTCCTTCCATTGCGAAAAGGCGAGAACAAATTGAGTGTTAAATACGTGAATAAGCCATTTGAACTCGACTACATTGAATTAGCTGCTTTCGAACCATATTATGACGAGAAAACAGAGGACTTTTCTTCAAATTATTGCCAAATTCAGAATGTAGGTACAGGAAACTATGTTTCTTTGGATACCCTGAAGGAAACGATGGAAAAACCTGTTTTCTTGCATAGATATTCAGCAAACGATCGCAGTTTAAATCTTCGAATGGACTACATGGGCTATCCTTGCTGGAGAATCATGCCAATGGATTCTACCAATATATGTATTGAGAATCGTTGGGTTAGTCTTGACACCTTGAATGCAATGGGTAAGTATCAATGGATGAGTAGTAATCAGGGAAACAATCATCAAAGATGGGTGATTATTCCAGTTGGCAATGGTATGTACAAGATTATGAACAAGTTCTCCGGCTTATTCTGGGAATCAGGAACCGACTGGCAAACAGGAAAGGAGATTATAGTTCAGAATATATATTCTGGAAAGGCAACTCAGAAGTGGAAGATTACTAAAAAGGGAGATAATCCTTATGCTCAGTCTTTATACAAAATAGGTAGCATGATTTCCTATGGACTTCGAGTTACAGATGCTATGTCGCAGTTTGAATACATTCCTAACAGAGGAAGTATTCCTCCAAGTCTTTCTGCGTTATGCAAATATAGAACTGGAAAATGTCAGGACGAAGGTTCTTTTACAGTTTCTTTATCAAGATACCTAGGCATTCCTACAGCAATAGATTTTACGCCTCATTGGGGAAATCGTCCTAACAATCACACGTGGAGTGTGCTTGTCTTGCCAAATGGTAAATCAGTTACATTCTATATGAATCGTGCTCCAGGTGATACAGCACAATATACCAACAATTACGTAAAGCCAAAGATATTCAGATACTGTTTTGAATTGAACCGTGATATGGTTAGCGATTTAAGTGGTGAGATTGAGGTGCCAAAACTCTTTAAGCAACCAACATTCACAGATGTAACAGATGAATACTGTGAAACAACTGATGTTAAAAGAGAAATCCCTAAAGAATATCGTGATCATGACATTGCCTACATCTGTGTAAATGAAAGAGAGCAATGGATACCGGTACATTATGGAAAGATTCACTTTGGTAGAGTTACATTTACTTCAATGGGACGTAATGTTCTCTATACTGTTGGCTTCTGGAAAAATGGCCAGATTCAGCCTGTAGGTAATCCTTTTATTCTTCAAGGTGATGGTTCAATAAGAGAAATTGTTGCTGACAGATCCAAGAGACAGACAATGACTCTGAACCGCAAATATCCTTTCTTCGGTAAATTCGATCAGTTCAACAATCGCATGGGCTATGGTCAGTTCCAAGGAAGTAACAAGGAAGACTTTACTGAAAAAACAACCTTATATATGCACGAAGGCATAACAGAAGGATGTTGGTATGAGAGGAAGCTGAAGCCTTCACAGCAGAAGTATAAATACCTGCGTTATATTGGCCATACGAATTCGTTCTGCAATGTGAATGAAATTGAGTTCTACAATAGTAAAAACCAAAAATTGAAAGGAAAGATTATCGGAACCCAAGGTACAGACAAACAGACTAAGGAAACAGTGTTTGATGGTGATGTATTAACAGGTTTCAATGGTAACAGTCCTGATGGACATTGGGTAGGTCTTGAATTACCTCAACTTTCAGACGTAGCCAAGATTAGATACATGCCACGAAATGATGGCAACTGTGTAGAGGTTGGTGATAAATATCAACTGTTGATGTATGATCGTGGAAAATGGCGTACATTAGGTTGGAAACGAGCAAGACACACTTTACTAGTCTTTAAGAACCTGCCAAGTGGAGGGCTTTACCTACTTAAGGACCGTACCAAAGGAAATGAAGAAAGAATTTTTACTTATGAAAAGGGAAAACAAGTTTGGTGGTAAAATTTTAAATACTCTTTTAGTTATATGATGAAGACATTAAATATACGGGAAAGAATTGCTGAAACGCTGCGAATCATGCTTGGGATATGTTTTATACTATCAGGAGTACTGAAAGCTGTTAATGTATATTCTTTTGCTCAGGAG
>DBRC01000010.1:0-16055 GCA_002305505.1 Prevotella sp. UBA1378
ATAATTTTAAGAGACACTAGTGATGCCCGCCAAAGAAAAATAAATCCCCATTTATTTTGTATTGTCTCCTTTTTGCCGTATCTTTGCAACGCAAAAGCAAAGGCTCTAATAGTTCAATGGATAGAACAACTCTCTCCTAAAGAGTAGATCCGAGTTCGATTCTCGGTTGGAGTACTTTCCTTTCTGATAAAACGCCAAAAAGAAATATTGCTCTAATCTGGGAATTTCCTGGCGTTAGCAATAAAACCGGAACACCTTTGAACTACAGAAAAATATCCGAATAATTGGAGATGACCATATTTTTCATTACCTTTGCATTGGCTAAGTTGCACCCGGGCCCTCTAAGGGCAAACCCCTATTGTGCCCATCTGCATAATCCTCTTAACATGAAACCCCAACTTAAAACAATTTATGAAAAAGATTTTGCTAACTATTACATTACTCCTGTCGGCAGGGGTGGTTTTTGCCGAAACTAAAAGCGTGGCATCACCCAACGGCCAGCTTACCGTAACAATCAACAACGAGGGCGGACTGCTTACCTATGCGGTACAGTATGCCGGTAAACAGATGCTCGAACCGTCGCAGCTCGGACTGACGGCCAATGCCGGCAACTTTGCCACAGGACTGACCCTGACATCGGCCGAAGAGAAACGAATAGACCAGCACTACCAGTTGCGCACGGCTAAGGCATCGGCTATCCACTATGTGGCAAACGAGCTGAATCTGAACTGCGTGAATGCCGACAAAAAACAGATGACCGTGACATTCCGCGTGTCGGACAACGACATCGCCTTCCGCTACTCGTTCCCCCAAACGGGCGAAAGAGCGTGCATGATTATCGACGGCGAGGCCACCTCGTTCAAGCTACCGGCCCACACCACTACCTTTATCTGCCCGCAGTCGAAGGCAATGGTAGGCTGGATGCGCACAAAACCAAGTTATGAAGAAGAATATACGCCCGACGCCGCCCTCAACGCCAAGTCGCGCTACGGCGAGGGTTACACGTTCCCCTGCCTGTTCCGCGTGGGAAACGACGGCTGGGTACTTATCAGCGAAACGGGCACCGGTGGCAATTATGCTGGCTGCCACCTGAGCGACTACTCGCCCAGCCGTGGATACCAGATAGCCTTCCCCATGCCGGGAGAGGCCGACGGATGGGGCACGACGACAGCCGGGTTCGCGCTGCCGGGCGAAACGCCGTGGCGCACCATCACCGTGGGCTCCACGCTGAAGCCCATCGTAGAGACCACCGTGGCCTGCGACGTGGTGGAGGAACGCTACCCGGCATCGCAGCAGTATAAGCCGGGGCGCTACACATGGAGCTGGATTATCTGGCAAGACAATGCCACGGTATACGATGACCAAGTGAAGTTCGTCGACCTCGCCGCCGAGATGGGCTACGAGTACTGCCTCGTCGACGGCTTATGGGACAAGCAGATAGGGCGCTCCAGAATCGAAGAACTGAGCCGCTATGCCCGCTCGAAAGGCGTGAGCCTGCTGCTGTGGTACAACTCGAACGGGTTCGAGAACGACGCGCCGCAGGGGCCGAAGAACTGCATGAACACGGCGGTGGCCCGTAAGCGCGAGATGGCATGGATGAAGAAAATTGGCGTAAAGGGCATTAAGGTGGATTTCTTCGGCGGCGACAAGCAGCATACGATGCAGCTCTACGAGGATATTCTGAGCGATGCCAACGACTACGGCATACAGGTGATATTCCACGGATGCACCCTGCCACGCGGCTGGGAGCGCATGTACCCCAACTTCGTCGCCTCCGAGGCCGTACTGGCCAGCGAGAACGTGTACTTCTCAAAGCACCATGCCGAGCGCGAGGCGTTCCAACTGACGATGCACCCCTTCTGCCGCAACACCGTGGCGTCGATGGACTGGGGCGGCACGATGATGAACCGCTACATGAGCCGCGACAACAAGAGCCGGCACCAGCGACTGACGACCAATGTGTTCGAGATGACCGCGGCACTGATGAACCAAACGAGCATGCAAGGTATTGCCATGTGCCCGAACAACCTCAGCGAACTCTCGCAAACGGAGCTCGACTTCCTGAAGCTGGTGCCCACCGTGTGGGACGAGACGCGCTACATCGACGGCTATCCGGGACGTTACGCCGTACTGGCACGGCGCACGGGTAACAACTGGTTCGTAACAGGCATGAATGCAGGGGAACAGCCCTTGAAGCTCACGCTACAGCTCCCGATGCTGGCCGGACAGACGGTCGACTATTATACCGACGAGAAGGGGCAAACCGTACTGAAGCAGCTGAAGATAGGAAAGAACGGGCAGGCTAAAATCGTAATGCAACCCAACGGGGGAATCATCCTGAAAAATACAAGCCGGTAAGCCGGTGGCTTAATGCCGGCAACCGTTTTTTTAACTTTTTTTACGCCGCCGAGGGCACAAATGTTACCTTTTTACGGTGGGGAAAGCTGTACTTTTGCCGAAAAATAAAACCGTAAAAAGATGATGAACAAGACAAAATTTGATTTCCCGGAGTGGCCGTTAGACCTACTCATAGACTACGCCCTCAAAGTACACCACCGCCGTATACGCGAAAACGGCCCCGTAATACTCGGCTTATTAAAGAAGGTGAAGGCCGGGAACAGCGTGCTGGAAGAAGTGGAACAGCTCTTCGAACAGTCGTTCGCCGACCTCGAAACACACCTCATGAAGGAAGAGAACGTGCTGTTCCCTTATCTTTACGAGTTGTTCGAAGCATCCCAAAAGAAACACTCCCTCGAACAGATGCACTGCGGCACCATCAGCAACCCGATACGGGTGATGAAGGACGACCACCAGGGCGAATTGGAACGCCACGTGCGCATAGCCTTGCTCACCAACTACTACGCCACGCCGGACGGCGCGAGCGACGACTACAGGCAGCTCAACAGCATGCTACAGCAATTCTTCGACGACCTGAGGGAGCATATCCACATCGAGAACGAGCTGATATTCCCGGGCTTCGAAAAGCTCGAACAGCAGTGGGTAATGAACGGATTAGCGTTATAAAAACAGAATAACTGAACAATTACATTTATGGAAAATAGTATGTTTTGTTTCCAGTGTCAGGAAACAGCTAAAGGCACAGGGTGTGTATTAAAAGGCGTATGCGGCAAGACACCCGCGACGGCCAAGTATCAAGACTTGCTTATCTCTGTCGTAAGGGGCGTGGGAACCGTATACCATGCACTGCGCGGGGCAAAGGCCGAGCACTCGCCCGAGGTGGCCGGATTCATCGTAGAGGCGCTCTTCTCGACCATCACCAACGCCAACTTCGACGACGACAGCCTGCTGGAGAAAGTGGGACGGGGCGTGGAACTGAAGGCGAAACTTATCGGGGAGGCACGGCAGAAGGGCGTGGCACTCCCCGGGTATCACGAGGTGAACTGGGAGGGCGCGGCGGCCGACTACGAGGCGGAGGCGGCCCGCGAGAGCATCCTGCGCACAGCCGACCCCGACATCCGCTCGCTTAAAGAGCTCGTGGTGCTCGGCCTGAAGGGCATGGCTGCCTATTACGAGCACGCCAGCCGGCTCGGGTTCGGGAGCAGCGAAATCATCGACTTCATGGCATCGGCGCTCGCGGCCATTACCAATCCGGAGGCTACACAGGCCGAACTGCTGCCTACCGTGCTGTCTACCGGCAAATACGGCGTCGACGTCATGGCACTGCTCGACAAGGCTAACACCTCGGCTTTCGGCCATCCGGAGGTGACGAGGGTGAATATCGGTGTAAGGAAGAACCCGGGCATCCTCATCAGCGGGCACGACCTGCACGACATAAAGCAACTGCTCGAACAGACCGAGGGAACGGGCGTCGACGTATATACGCACAGCGAGATGCTGCCGGCACACTATTACCCCGAACTGAAGAAATACAAGCACCTGGCAGGCAACTACGGCAACGCATGGTGGAAGCAGAAGGAGGAGTTCGCGAGCTTCAACGGCCCCATCGTCTTCACTACCAACTGCATCGTTCCACCGCTGCCCAACGCCAACTACAAAGACCGCGTGTTCACCACCAACGCCACGGGATTCCCCGGATGGAAGCATATCAAGGAGGACGCCGGCCGGCGCAAGGATTTCTCGGAGGTGATAGCACTGGCCAAGACGTGTGCCGCACCGACGGAGATTGAACAGGGCGAAATCGTAGGAGGATTTGCCCACAACCAAGTGTTCGCCCTCGCCGACAAGGTGGTAGAGGCCGTAAAGAGCGGTGCCATCAGGAAGTTTGTGGTAATGAGTGGTTGCGACGGCCGCATGAAGAGCCGCAACTACTATACCGACTTCGCGCAGGCGCTGCCCGCGGACACAGTCATCCTCACTTCGGGCTGCGCCAAGTATAAATACAACAAGCTCGGACTGGGCGACATCAACGGTATCCCCCGCGTGCTCGATGCAGGGCAGTGCAACGACTCTTATTCATGGGCGGTAGTGGCACTGAAGCTGAAGGAGATATTCGGCGCGGCCGACATCAACGACCTGCCCATCGCCTTCAACATCGCTTGGTACGAGCAAAAGGCGGTCATCGTGCTGCTGGCGTTGCTGAGCCTCGGCGTAAAGAACATCCACATCGGCCCCACGCTGCCGGCCTTCGTGTCGCCCAACGTGCTGAAAGTGCTGCAGGAACAGTTCGGACTGGGCACCATCACCACCGTCGATGATGACATCCGCCAGATGATAGGATAATTCTTCTTGGATTAAGGATTAAGGATTAGGGATTAAGGTTTAATTGTTCTGGGAATAAAGAATATAGAAAACCATTAATCCCTAATCTGTAATCCCTAATCTGTAATCCCTAATCCGTAATCCCTAATCTGTAATCCCTAATCCGTAATCCCTAATCCCTAATCCAAAACACCCCGCAGCATAAAAAAAGGCATTTATTTTGTATTCCGCACAAATTATCGTAATTTTGCAGCAAAATATCAATAAACGACTATGGAAGAAAAGAAATTCAAGCGCACGACCGTGACAGCGGCATTGCCGTATGCCAATGGCGGCGTGCATATCGGCCACCTGGCAGGAGTATATGTGCCGGCCGACATCTACGTCCGCTATCTGAGACTGAAAAAGCAGGACGTCATCTTCATCGGAGGAAGCGACGAGCACGGGGTGCCCATCACTATCCGCGCACGGAAGGAAGGCATTACGCCGCAGGACGTGGTAGACCGCTACCACGCGATGATTAAAAAGTCGTTCGCAGACTTCGGTATCTCCTTCGACATCTACAGCCGCACTACCTCGAAGATTCACCACCAGTTTGCCGCCGACTTCTTCAAAAAGCTTTACGACGACGGGAAACTGACCGAGAAAACATCACAGCAACTCTACGACGAAGAAGCACACCAGTTCCTCGCCGACCGCTATATCATGGGCGAATGCCCCCATTGCCACAACGAGCACGCCTATGGCGACCAGTGCGAGAAATGCGGGCGCGACCTGTCGCCCACCGAGCTCATCAACCCCCACTCTACCATCAGCGGCTCGGCACCCGTACTGAAGGAAACGAAAAACTGGTACTTGCCGCTGAACGACTATCAGAAGTGGCTCGAACAATGGATACTGGAGGAGCACAAGGAGTGGAGGCCTAACGTGTACGGCCAATGCAAGAGCTGGCTCGACATGGACTTGCAGCCGCGCGCCATGACGCGCGACCTCGACTGGGGCATCCCCGTACCCGTCGCGGGAGCCGATGGCAAGGTGCTCTACGTGTGGTTCGATGCCCCCATCGGCTATATATCAAATACCAAGGAGCTATGCGACAAGGAACCGGAGAAATGGGGTACGTGGGAGAAATGGTGGAAAGACGGGGACAGCCGGCTGGTACACTTCATCGGCAAGGACAACATCGTGTTCCACTGCATCGTATTCCCATCCATGCTGAAGGCTCACGGCGGATACATCCTGCCCGACAACGTGCCCTCGAACGAATTCCTTAATCTGGAGAACGACAAGATTTCCACTTCGCGCAACTGGGCCGTGTGGCTGCACGAATACCTCGAGGAAATGCCGGGCAAGCAAGATGTGCTGCGCTACGTGCTGACGGCCAATGCACCGGAGACGAAGGACAACAATTTTACATGGAAAGACTTCCAGGAACGCAACAACTCGGAGCTCGTGGCCGTTTACGGCAATTTCGTGAACCGCGCACTGCAGCTCACCAAGAAATACTGGGAGGGCGTGGTGCCTGCCTGCGGCACGCTTACCGACGTAGACCGGGCAACGCTCGACGAGTTTAAGGACGTGAAGGAAAAGGTAGAGGCGTACCTCGACGTATTCAAGTTCCGCGAAGCGCAGAAGGAGGCCATGAACCTGGCGCGCATCGGTAACAGATACATCACCGAATGCGAACCGTGGAAGGTATGGAAAACCGACCCGAAGCGCGTAGAGACCATCCTGTATATCTCGCTGCAGCTCGTGGCCAACCTCGCCATCGCCTTCGAACCGTTCCTGCCGTTCTCGTCGGAGAAGCTGCGCCGGATGATCAACATGCCCGAGTTTGAATGGAGCCAACTGGGCAATACCGACCTACTGAAAGCCGGTCATCAACTGGCAGAGCCCGAACTGCTGTACGAGAAAATAGAAGACGAAGTAATCGACCGGCAGCTGCAGAAGCTGGAGGAAACGAAAAAAGCCAACGAAGCGGCCGAACACAAAGCAGCTCCCGTAAAGGAGAACGTGAGCTTTGAGGACTTCGAGAAGCTCGATATCCGCGTAGGCTTCGTGAAGCAATGCGAACGGGTGAAGAAGTCGAAGAAACTGCTGCGCTTCACCATCGACGACGGCAGCGGTACCGACCGTACCATCCTGAGCGGCATCGCTGCCTACTATGAGCCCGAAGAGCTGACAGGCAAGCAAGTGCTGTTCGTGGCCAACTTCGCGCCGCGCCAGATGATGGGCATCGAGAGCCAGGGGATGATCCTCTCGGCCGTGGATGCCGACGGGGCGCTTAAAGTAACCTCGCTATTGGGCAAGGTAGCACCGGGCAGCCAAGTGGGATAACCGCTATAATAGAATCATTGGGGCACAACGAGAGGTGGGACGAGAGGAAACACTGAAGGAGAAAACAGCCAAAGGACTGCTGTGGGGCGCCGTGAACAGCGGTGTAACACAGGTTCTCAGCCTTGTGGTGGGCATCTTCCTCGCCCGCCTGCTTTCGCCTGCCGACTACGGCATCGTGGGCATGCTGGCCATCTTCACCGCCCTTGCCGGAAACATACAGGACAGCGGCTTCACCGCCGCCCTCATCAACCTGAAGCAGCCCGGGGACAAGGACTACAACTCGGTGTTCTGGTTCAACGTCATCGTGAGCTGCTGCATGTACATCATCCTTTTTATCTGCGCCCCCCTCATAGCCGCCTTCTTCCGTCAGCCCTGCTTGACAGAGCTGTCGCGACTGCTGTTCCTTACCTTCGTGATATTAGCCCTCGGCACCGCCCAGAACGCTTACCTCACGAAGCACCTGATGAACAGGGAGAAAGCCGCCATACAACTGGTATCGCTGGCCGTGTCGATGACCGTCGCCCTCGTGCTGGCGTTCAAGGGCTACGGTTACTGGAGCCTGGCATGGCAGCAACTGGCACAGGTAATAGTGCTCAGCATCGGGCGCTACTACTGCTGCCGCTGGCGGCCCAGCCGGGAAATCGACTTCAGGCCGGTGCGCAGGATGTTCGCCTTCAGCAACAAGATTCTTTTCACCACCATCGTCAACACGGCAAGCAGCAACATGCTCGCATTCATCTTCGGCCGGCTCTATCAGCCGCATGCCGTGGGCGTGTTCACCCAAGCCAACAAATGGAACAGTATGGGCTATTCGATGGTCTCGGGCACACTGGCACAGGTGGCGCAGCCCGTGCTGGCCGCCATCAACACCGACGATGGCAGGCAGGTGCGCGTGTTCCGCAAGATGCTCCGCTTCACGGCTTTCCTCTCCTTCCCCACCCTACTGGGCCTGGCACTGGTGGCCGAGGAGTTTATACTGATTACCATCACGGATAAATGGATCGAAAGCGTCGTACTGCTGCGCATACTCTGCATCAGCGGAGCCTTCTTCCCGCTGTTCACGCTCTACCAGAACCTGATTATCAGCAGGGGCCGCTCGGATATTTACATGTGGTGCACGCTGGCGCAAACGCTGTTGCAGCTGACCGTCATCGTGAGCCTGCACCGCCTCGGCATACAAACCATGGTGACCGTCTACACCGCCATCAACATCGCATGGCTGCTGGTATGGCAACACTTCGCCCACCGGCTCATCGGCATCAGGCTCGCCGACGTGCTGAAAGACATCCTGCCCTTTATGCTGGCGGCGGCCGCAGTGATGGCTGCCACTTACATGGCTACGCTGCCTATACGCCAGTTGGGGTTGTTGCTGGCGGCGAGAATCGTCATTGCCGCTGCCGGCTATTTCGCACTGATGAAACTGTTCAGGGTGAAAATGCTCGACGAGTGTATCGGCTATTTGCGCGGGCGCAGCAAATAACGGTAATTGTAGGTAAGCATCAGCGGATACAGTAAAGCCCTGACGGCCGCCGCGGGGTCGCGCTCGTACGTATAAAACAGCCGGTGGCGGTGCTTGAAGAGGAGTCTCATCAACCTTAGTCCGTTCCGGAATCCCGATTTCGTGTGGCATTTCATGATCTCTACAGCATCCCGGTGGATGGAGGTAGAAGCGTCCAGCTTACTGAGGAAGTCGAGCCTCGGCTTGAAAAACTGCATGGTATGCGGCTTTACCTTTCCGAAATGCCATAACGACCAACAAAGGATATAGAAGGCGTTGGACGCCGAGCGCTGCCTGTGCCTGTCGACAGTCTCCATGCTAACCGCAGACGAGTAACGCCGCTGGTTCACCAGCTTATGCTCTACATACACGAGACTGTCGTACGAGGCAGCCAGCAAGGCCAGCGCCACATCATAATAAGAGGCTGTATAGACAGGGCTGTCGGCCGGCAGCTTTTCCAGCATGTCGCGGCGGAAAAGCAGAGTGTGCCCCGGTATGGACGAATAAAGCAGGCGTATCAGGTTGCAGTTGGGGCGGCGCTTGTCGTAATTCACGGGGGTGCCGTCCTCGGAAAAGGGAACGGAGCGGCCGGTACACATCATCTTATCGCCGATGGCCGCCATCTGCACGGCAATCTTATCAGGCTCCCAGAGATCGTCTTGGTCGCTCAGCGCGATGTAATCGCCCGCCGCCCGCCGCATGGCACTGTAGAAATTGCCGTTCACGCCCATCGGCCGGGCGTTCTGGTAGATGCGCACCACCGGGTAACGGGCGGCATACTGCCGCAGAATCTCCACTGTGCCGTCGGTAGATCCGTCGTCCTGCACAATCACCTCGCAGGGACTGTACGTCTGATTCAGAACCGACTCCAGTTGCCCGGCCACATACTTGGCACCGTTGTAGGTGCACATCACTATTGATACGCGCTTATTCTCCATCATCACATCACGGTTTGCAGCGTACAAAAATACAAATAATCCACCGAATAAACAAGGGCAGAGCCTTCATTTCACAGCAAACGGGCGGGAATGGGGCTGCACTGGCGGAAAAATCTTAATTTGTTACACAGATTTTTGGTCATTCAACAAGATTAAGCTACCTTTGCGGTACATAATCACCTAATTATTAATATGTACAATAACAGAGTCGTAGTATACACATCGGGAACATTCGACATGTTCCACAGCAACCATCTGAAGATGATTGAATACGCCCGCGGAATGGGCGATACGCTCATCGTGGGCGTAAGTACCGACGAACTGGTATGCAGCTACAAACGGCCGCCCATCATCCCCTTCGAGGAGCGCATCTCCATCATCAAGGCGCTGAAAGGCCCCGACATCGTGATACCGCAGCGCTCGCTCGACCATACCGACATCGTAAGGAAACTGAACATCGACGTGTTCGTAGTGGGCGACGACTGGACAGGCAAGTACGACTACCTGAAGGAACTGGGCGTCACCGTGTTCTACTTCCCCTACGGCGACGGCCTGTCGACCACCAGCATCAAGAAGGAAATCGTGGAACGCTACGACGAGATAAAAGGAAAGATAGACAACCAGCCCAACCCCGACATCAAATGAAGAAAACGGCCATCGTAACAGGCGGGACAAAAGGCATCGGCCTGGGCATCGTGAAAATGCTCGCAGGGCGCGGATACCGCGTCTTCGCCTCCTACGGCCACGATGCCGAAGCCGCCGAACAGGCAATGCAGGAAATGGGCAGCGGAGCCGATGTGACATTCATCAAGGCCAACCACTCGATACGCCGACAAACCTACCGGATGATTGAGCACATCAGGGAGCACACCGATGCCGTACACTGCATCATCTGCAATGCAGGCATCACCGTAAGGAAGTCATTCGAACAAACCACCGACGACGACTGGGACCAGATGATGGAGACCTCCGTCAACGCCCACCTCATCCTGCTGCGCGAACTTTACGCCCTCATACAGCCCGGAAGCCGCATAGTGTTCACAGGCTCCGCCATGGGGCTATACCCCCACGCCACCGTATTGGGCTACGGCGTGGCCAAGTCGGCCGTTCATGCACTGGTAAAAAACCTAACGAAGGTGCTCGAACCTAAACAGGCAACGGTAAACGCCGTTGCACCGGGATTCGTGGAAACGGAATGGCAAAAGGACAAGCCCGAGGAGATAAGGCAGAACATCTACCGGAAGACGGCCATCCACCGCTTCGCAAGCATAGAGGAAACCGTCAAGGCTTTCGAGTTCTGCATCGACAACGCCTTTGTCAACGGCAGCATCATCGAGGTGAACGGCGGATACTCATATAAATAAAACAACGCTCTACGATATGCAAAACATCAATCACGCCGAACTGCGCGCACGGTTCAACCCCGACGGCTCGCTACTGCGCCGCCAGCAAATGCGCATGCTCGACATATTAATAGAGGTGGACCGCATCTGCAAGAAGCACGGCATACAATACTGGCTGAGCAGCGGCACGCTGATAGGTGCCGTGCGCCACAGGGGATTCATTCCGTGGGACGACGACCTCGACATCGAGATGCTGTGGCCCGACTACCAGCGGCTGATGAAGGTGCTGCCGGAGGAACTGCCCGACACAATGGCGCTGCAGAACACGGATACCGACCCCAACTACTACTTCTTCTACGCTAAAGTGCGCGACCGCCGCTCGCACCTCGAAGAGGGCAACCGCTACGACCGCGTGTGGAAAGAGCAAGGCATCTATATCGACATCTTCCCGTTCTACAAGCAGCCGCTATGGATACACCTGCTGTCGGAGAAAGCACAGGGGCACGTATACAAAATAATGAACCGCATGGGCAGCGACCTGAGCGAGATGTGGAAGGTAAGGCTGATTACGCGCTTCAACGATAAGATACTGTTCCCCTTGCTGCGCCGTATATGCAACCTGTCGAATGCCCGCGAGACGTATGGCCTGGGCATTCCCTACCACGACCCCCGCCACATGGAAGACACGCTGCCGCTGACCGAGGCCGAGTTTGAAGGCCACCTGTTCCCCGTACCGAAAGACTGCCACAGGGCGCTGACCCTGAAATACGGCGACTACATGCGCATGCCCGACATCGACACGCTGCAACCCCACGTGGGGACGCTCACCATCGACGGCGATTAAACGGGCAGATGCAGCATGTACAGCGTAACGAGCGTACCGTTGTACACCCACAAATACGCCGTGATGCCCACGAGCAATACCCGCAGCACCCGACGTAACCGCGGATGCAGGTTTTTCAAAAGGAA
Organism: Prevotella sp. UBA1378; assembly: GCA_002305505.1. Taxonomy (GTDB): domain Bacteria; phylum Bacteroidota; class Bacteroidia; order Bacteroidales; family Bacteroidaceae; genus Prevotella. The sequence goes on from DBRC01000010.1 coordinate 11,766, forward strand.
AGCAATGCATACCGGCACCACGAACAGCCAATGGGCTGCCATGATATACACTTCGAGGATGCCGAAGCCGAGCACCATGTGCAACAGCATATCGAAAGCGAACCACGACAGGCACAGCTGCAAGAACCTGCTGTGCCGGCCGCACCAGGCACCCACGGCGAAAAGAAACACCAGGACGGCCTCGACGGCATAGCTCAATGCCCAGTCGTAAGCCACATAGTTGGGGCGGTTGCGGTTGGTGTCCTGCAGCAAATGCTGCCGGTGCAGCTGTATCGACTCGCCGAAGAGGTTCTCCACCCCAGCTTTCCACCGGGAGGTAGAGATGTCGGTCCATTGGAAATAGGTGTTTTCCGACAGCTGTTCGCCCTTGTGCGCATCCACCCACTCCCGGTGTTCCCTTATCTTCCGCGCAAGCACCGTATCCTCCTTCATCTTTTGTTCCAGACGGGCTTGCTGCTTCGCCTCATTGGGCGCCACGATGGTCTCGTACTGCACGAAGTAGGCTGCGGCCAGCAACAGCGTGGGCAGCACCACCACCGGCAACAGCCGCTGCAACCCGAACAGCCGTCGCCCGTCCGTAAAAAGCAATGCCAGCAACACCTTCACCCCGTTGGTCAGCGTAACGCCCGCCGTCAGCACATAAAGCAGTGCGGCAGGCAGTGCCTTCAGTTGGCGGCGCAGCAGCAGGCTGCGCCCGGCCACGTAGAGCGTGAGCAGCAGCAGGAACATCGACAGCCCGAAATGGTCGGGCACGAAAGCGGCCACCATGATATGGCCGAACGAGAAGAACAGCAGCGACACCAGCCAAGCATCGGCCTTGCACAGCACGGCAAACTCGCGGCAGATGCGGTACATGAACAAGAACGAATAAGCACCGCATACCACCAGCAGCGCGGCCACCATGAACACGGCCATATTCATCTCCGTATACCCCATCTGCCACTGGTTAACCCAATAGAGGGGATACATGAACAACGTCAGTAGCGGATGCCGGTAGAGGGTATAGAAAATGTTCCAGTTGGAAAGGGTGACATAGGTGAGCACGTCGTAGCCCGATACCATGAAATGGTTGTAGAACAGCCCCCAGTAGCCCAGCTTCCCGCCCCGCGTAAACAGTTCGTAGTTATACTGCACCATGAGGGCGTTCAGGGCTAAGGCGATGAGCAACCCTGCAAGGAACACCCACCGTTCGCCGCGCCGGATACCGAATATATGCCTCATTACCGTTGCCTTTTGTTTTCAGTCACCATCCGTAGCCAATACCGTAAGCGGAACCTCCCCGATGCTCGCCGCCATCGGCGAGAAACTGCTGCCTGCCGAACCATAGATATGGTGCGTGCGGCTCAGCGTCCACATATCAACCAGTCCGCCGCGGATACCGCCGGCACTGTCGCGGCTTGCTGTCTCTGAAGGCGTTACAATGCGGTCGCCGAAAGCAGCGCGCAGTTCGCTCTTTACATCCTCATTGTCCGTAGCCAAGTAAATCCGCAGCCTTGGGTGTGCTTCCATCTCGCGCAGCCCGGCCTCGACGAACAGCCGCGTAGGGCTTTTTGCTATCGCCTCAGCATTGTCCGTCCGGCGTATGTGCATGCCCACAGCATAGGTGCCCAGCAAGCGTGCGTTGGCCTCCACACGCTCCATCACAGCCGGTACCGGCCGGAAGATTTCCCTGTAAGAAGAAGCGGGGAAACTGCCGAACACCTGATAGCAGCTCATATAGCAACGGCCATTCCGCGCCCACGCCCCGAAGTCGAACCCGGCCCGTTTGAGCGGCGTCACCTCCTGTTCGTCGATAATCCTGTCGAACATAAGCCTCTGCGGCAGGCGCGGCAGCCATAAGTTGCGCCGCCGCGGGCGGTCGTACACCAAGCAGTCGAACCAATTGGCCTCACGCAAAGTAAGCAGCTGCGGGTCTACCGGCTCAAAGATATCGTGGAAGGCGGCGCTCAGTGCCCAATCCTTAAACCACACCACCTGCAAGCTGCCCCCCGTCTGCCGGCAGAGCTGCCAAGCCGAGGCCACCGCCCTCATCCTGTTGGCCAGTCCGCCCGAGGGCACCAGTAATAATGTTTTTTTATCCATCTTGTTCCTTTCAGCTTAGCTTATGCAAAGATAATGCAAATCGGGTGGATGACAAAGCGAAATCCACCTCATTTTTATTTTCCGGTATTTTTTTGCCCGACCGCTTATAATCTCGGAAAAAATATTTATATTTGCAGAAATCAAACCAAAGAGAGCGATGGAGAACAACATAAAACACCCGGCCAAAGTGGATGTGGCAGTGCTCATCCTTTTCTTCAACCGGCCGGAATACCTGCAGAAAGTGTTCGACGAGGTGCGCAAGGCACGCCCCACGCGGCTGTTCCTCTATCAAGACGGGCCGCGCGGCGGGCACGACATGGAGGGCATCAGGGCCTGCCGCAAGGTGGTGGAGGCCATCGATTGGGAATGCGACGTGCAGCGGATGTACCAAGAGCGCAACTACGGTTGCGACCCCTCGGAATACATCTCGCAGAAGTGGGCTTTCTCCTTGGCCGACAAGTGCATCGTGCTCGAAGACGACGATGTGCCGTCGCAGTCGTTCTTCCCCTTCTGCAAGGAGATGCTCGACCGCTACGAGCACGACGAGCGTATCACGATGATTGCAGGCTTCAACACCGACGAGGTGACCGAGGGCATTCCTTACGACTATTTCTTCACATCCGTATTCTCCATCTGGGGCTGGGCCTCCTGGCGGCGCGTGGTCGACCGCTGGGACGGCAAGTACTCGTTCCTTGACGATGCCTACAACATGCGCCTGCTCGGAAAACTCATAAAGCAGCGCCGCTACCGCAAGGATGCCATCCCGATGTTCCGCGACCACCGCGCCACGGGCAAGGAGTACTATGAAAGCATCTTCTGGGCAAGTATGCTTTTCAACAGCGGACTGGCTATTATGCCGTCGAAAAACCTCATCAACAATATGGGGCTGACAGCCGACTCAACCCACTTCTCGGGCTCCGTATACACCACCCCCCACCGCCTGCGCCGCATCTTCACCATGCAGCGCCACGAGCTGGACTTCCCCCTGCGCCATCCGCGCTACGTCATCGAGGACGTGGAATACAAGGAGCGCCTATACAAAAGGCATGCGTGGGGGCATCCTTGGATTAAGGTGGCCAACTCGCTGGAGGAACTGGTGCTGAACCTGCGTTACGGCAACTTAGGCATTATCTTTAAAGCCGTCGGGCGCCGCATCCGCAAATGGGTGGGAACCGACAGGCATGTATGAACCTCACGGAAAGGAATGATTGATAAGGAAACAAAGGATTTGCTCATACGCTATGCTGCACAGTACGAGACCGCTGCCTTTATCGACGGCGACCCGTCGTGGTTCATGCATCAGGTGAGCGGCGGGGCCAACCGCGAGGCAATGGCTTTCCTTGCATCGAGTATCAGCTACGGCAGCCGCCCCCAGTTTATGCCCAAAATAGAATGGATGCTCGACAGGGCCGGAGGCGACGCCGACGGGTGGGTGCGCAGCGGCAGGTTTGAACACGACCTGCCCTACGGCGACAACAGCTGTTTCTACCGGCTCTTCACCTGCCACCAGATGCACTTGTTCCTCCGCGCTTACCGGCAGCTGCTCATCGAGCACGGAACGCTCGGCGCGTACGTTAGCAAAGAAGCCCGCGACGGTTCCGGGGCTGTAGAGGCCATCTGCCGCTACTTCGCCGCCAGCGGCAGCAGCGGCATCATCCCCAAGAACACGCAGTCGGCCTGCAAGCGCCTGTGCATGTTCCTGCGGTGGATGGTACGCAGCGGTTCGCCCGTCGACTTAGGCTTATGGGCCGGCTTCATCGACCGGCGCACGCTCATCATGCCGCTCGACACGCACGTCGTCAACCAGTCTGTCCGCCTTGGCCTGCTCAGCGGCAAAGGAACAACCATGACCGCTGCCCGCCGCCTCACGGCCACGCTCTCCGAGGTATTCCCCGACGACCCGCTCCGCGCCGACTTCGCCCTTTTCGGCTATGGCATACATGCAAGCTGAGCACTGACACCCCTTTTTTGTTGTAACGGCAAAGACAGCACAGCCCCAAGGTGTGACGGCCATTTTGATTTTTGGCCATTTTTCTGAGATTTTTGGCCAAAAATCTCAGAAAAATGGCCAAAAATCAAAACAGGGGTATATCCTCTGCCTTGCAACGGCCGTACCGCTGCAGCGCAAAGGGGGGCACCGCCGTCCGGATTAACGTGATATCCTTATCCCGAATTCAGGTAAGGGATTGCAGCCCTAAAGGCAAGCGG
>DBRC01000010.1:16114-46799 GCA_002305505.1 Prevotella sp. UBA1378
CAACGGGCAACTATCGGTTTTGATTTTAAAAAACAGCAAAAGCCTGCGCCAATCCATTCTGGCGCAGGCTTCTGCTGTTAAGAATCCCGCTATTGTGCGGAGATACGTGCTTTACTTCGTTACGCGGTAGACACACTTCCGGCCGTCGCCCGTATGTACCGTCACGATGTAAAGTCCCTGCGTAAGTGCGGCAAAGGATATTTCGTTACGCTCACGAGGCGCTGCATCGTCGTACATCTTCCGGCCGTTAAGGTCGGTGATGATGATGCGGTTGACAGTCCCGGCAACGCTATTTACGTGGAGCACGTCGCGCACTTTCAATGGGTATACCTCTAATCCGCCGGCAAGGCCGTCAATACCGGTAGCAGAACCCAGCTGAAGGATATAGGGTTCGTTGAGCGAGCCCCAAGCAGCATCGTCGCTGTATACCATGCCTGTATTCAGCTCCTGGATACCGCCGGGCGTGCTCACTTTAAACGTGAGCGGCGTTCCATGACCTTCGCCTGCGGCCATCAGGAAGAGCAGTCCGCTGGAGTCAGGACGGGCAACCCCCCTGCACTCTTCGCCGGCGAACACGCCCACCTCACAGTCGATGACCGGTTCGGTGCCCTGCCTTACCATGGCTACGAACGTCATATTACCGGGATAAGCATTGTTGTCCACAGGAGTGAAGGCAGAGCCAGGCGCTCTCCGTGCAATTTTCCGCGGCATCCGTTTCACTGCCGAGAGTGCCGGATAGCAGAACACCTTGTCGCCTGCAGCCTTCGACCGGTACATCACGCCGTTCCCCGGGACTATGGCTTCGAGCGAGCCCACCCATTCACTGCCGTTGTAGATGGCGAATCCGCTTTGGCACTTCACCACATCGTTCTTCTCCGGGGAAATCCCGGCAAAAGCATCCTTCAACGGCATTGTGTAAGCAGCATTCACACCCATCCAGTTCCAGTTGGGGCGCACCGTCAGTTCTTTCTCTGCCGCCACTACCGGTACACCGCTTACCACTAACGTAGCCGCCTCCTTCAAACGTATCTTGTACATTTCCCCGACAGCCATGGTCTGCAGGCTGCCGCTCCATCCCGTTCCATCGGGAACGGAGAAAGCAGCCTTGTTCTTGATGACAACCGATACCGGCTTAACTGTCTCAAGCAGCTGTCCGAGTTGTGCGTCGGCGGGTTCTACATAGAGTGAAATCCATTTCCATCCCTCGTTGAGCGGCAGGATTTGCTCGATGGTGTTAGCGGCATTCCATTTGAACGGAGCCTCGGCAGTGCCCAATACCGCATCGTTGGCAAAATTGACAACGGCATCCGTAGTCACGGCAGGACGGACACTACCGGTAGAGGCATCCCATACCTTGAACGCCACGTTCTTGTCTTTGTCGTCGGCATTACCGTAAATATCGAGCATGGTGAAATAGCTGTCGTAGCGGGCATTGTACCGGGGTGAAGCCACGCCGACACACCGCTCCCCGATAAAGGCAGCCACCTTGTCGTCGGGGTTCTCGGAAAGCACGCCCTCGATGCGCAGCTGTCCCATGATGTTCATCGACCACTCGCTGTATTCGGGATTCACGGTCCAGTCGGGTTCGTTGCCCGTCACGACAAGGCTCAGCACCATCGGTTCGGCAATCTCATCGTTCCCGGTCAGGTAAACGGTCTGTTCGTAGCGGCCGATAGGCAAGTCTTTGCCGATGGTGAACACAAGGCGTTTTGAAGACAACGGTTTCAACGTACCGCTCGCGCTGCTTACTGCCAGCCACGATGGCATGCCTTCCAAAGCCCAGTTTTGAACATCACCGCCGGTGTTGGCGATTTCCACTTCGAAGACGGCCGGTTCGGTCACTTCCTTGCGCATGCTGAAGCTTTGTTCAGCCCAGTTCAGCTGGTTGCGGCTGACGTAGGCCGTCCATGTTACAGGCTGCGAGAGGTTGTTGTTCGCGTCGCGCACGTTCTTCACCGTGAATTGCAGGGTACAGCCTTCTATGCGGCTGGCCGGTTCGTTGATACTGATTACCACCTTACGCTCCGACGCCACATAGGTGAAGTTTACATTCTCCATCAGCGGAGCCTCTTTCAGCCCCGGGGCATCGTCGCCAATGGCCGTTTCAGCTGCATGGTCGGCCTGACCGGCTTTCCCACTGCTGTGGTCGGCATAATCGGCTACCACTACAGTCTGGTTGAACTGGTCCACCTGCGAGGTCTCGAACGGATAGTAAGCCGCCAGTCCACTCTCGGTGCCTTCCATACGCTGGAAGCGCTGTGCACGTATCATTTCGACCGTACGCGAAGCCCGCCACAGCCTGAACTCGTCTATGCCGCCCTTGAAGTGGTGCTTGTAGGCATATTCGCCCGTTGTCCCGGCAGCCTTATAGCGTGCTGCGCCGAGGATGATGCGGTCGGAGGCCAATGCCGGGACGCCCGCCGAAGCTATTTGCCCGGCTGCCGTACCGTCGATGTACACCGTTGTGTACCCGCCCTTGATTACGTTGAGGGCCAAGTGGTGCCAAGCGTTGTCGGCCCATGCCGCGCCGCCGGACAGTGGTGTGACGGTGTTGCCTGTCTGCAGGCAGAGCGCACCGGCAGCATCGAAGTGCACGTTGAGCACGGTGTCGTCCACGCTCATCAGTGCAGCCTCAGCATTCTGTTTACCGGCCTTGAACCACAATTCCACCAAATAATTCTCGTTGGTTGCGGTAGTGCAGGCGCTGGTGTTTATCCCTACGGCTTCCGCCCCGTTAAGTACCAAAGCCTTATTAGGCGTCTGGAAATACCAGTCGTTAGCGGCCGGCAGCATGATATGGCGGTTCCGTGCCGCGTCGGCGGCTTTTACCCCGTTGCCTTCGTCCATTTTCCAATAGCCTATCAAGCCCGGTGTCGTCGCCGTCTTGGCCGTGTACATTCCGCTCCGTGCTTCGGCGAAGGTGCGTGCCTCGTTCCACAAGGTCAGTTCGTGTACGGCACCCTCGAACGTCGTTCCGCCCACGGCGATACGCCCCTTGCCCGCATAGTCGGCCACTTTCTGGTTGTTGAAGAGCGTCACCTCGTTGGCATCCTGTGCATAATGGGCATTGATTGTGCTATTGCCCTCCTGATAGCTGTAAGCCAGCGTGAGGAAGAGCCACTTGTCGCGCGGGAGTGTCTCGGTGGAGACATATTCGCTGTTGCCCACCGTCATCACCAGATGTCCGCCGGCATCTATCTTAGCAGCCCATCCACCTGCGGCCGAACGCTGTGCTACGACCGTACCGGGGGTTTGGTATTTCATCCACAGGTTCACGGCAAACGGCCGTTTAGCCAAGTCGATTTCGGCCTCGGTAGCCGCACTGTTGCCCGCATTGAGCTTCAAGGCTACGGCATGGCCCACCTTGTATCCGTTGAGCTGCCCTTTCACCGAGAAGTTCCCGGCGTCGGTCAGTTCAGCCGACTTGATATTCTCATTGAACGTCACCGACAGTTCGCCGTCGGCCGTGAGGATGCCGTTCACCGGTACAGGGTTGCCCAATGCCTGCGGGATGTTAACATCCTTCACTACGGCAATCTCCTCGCTTTCGTTGTTCACTTCCCCGCTGCCGAAGTCGCACACCGTAATGGCCCGGAACAAGTAATTCTGGTCGGGATACAACGCACTGTTGCTCATGTCGAAGAGGTGTGAGATACTGCTTTCCTTGAGCAGCTCGTTGGTCTCTTTCTTATCCTTTTCGTCTGCAACATACTCCTTTATCAGCTGCCAGTCGGCATCAGCCTCGCCCTTGTATTGCAGACGGACGCCCTTGAAGCTGCGGTAGCTCCGGTCGTAGTTCTTCACGACGATTGGCAGCAAGGTGCCGGTATGCGTGTTCACGATGCGCTGTTCCATCTGGATGGCGATGTCGGAACACGCCGGTACGAAGTTGGCTGTGATATCCACGGTATCGGCTATGGCCCCGAAGTTGCTTGTCGGGTCGCCCTGTTCCTGCGACTTCAACACGAGCTTGATGTTCTCATAGTCGAGCACGCCAAGGTCGGTTTGTGTCAGCTGCAGTGTCTTATGCAGGGTTTCGCCGGCTTTTACGAGGATAGCGCGTCCGTCAGTCAGTACGGCGCCGTCGATGCTCAGCTTAGCCCCGTGGGGATTGCTCTCGTCGATGAGTGCCAAGTCGAAATAAACATCGTCGTTGGTTTCCGAGAGGTTCTTCAGCTCCAGTGTATAAGAAGCTGCCTTGCCCGACGGCACGCCTGTAGCATAAGCGTTGACCACGGAAATGCGTGGCATTTCCACCTGCATGGTGGCTGCCGATATTTCGGTGCCCGGACGGTAATAGCCCGTCAGGGTCTGCCCTTCATAGGGGGCAGATGTCTGTCCGCCGCGGGTGCGGAAGATGGGCCCGAATCCGTCGGGGGCAGTAAATACATCGACGGTAAGAGCGTCATTGATACCCGATTCCTTCAGCGTATATCCGATGGTGTTACAAGTCTCTTCGGAATCCTCACGGCTGCCGAAGGAGCGCCCGCCCGTCGTCGTCTTGAATGAGCCGGCCACGCCGGTGCCGTTGATGGTTGTGCCGGAGGCGAGGCCGAACACGGCCAGGGTCTCCACCGTATACTGATGCTCTGTAAAGTCGGTGTGGCAGGTCTGCGTCGACGACTCTATGGCTGTGCCTGCATCGAACGAATGGTTCTGCACCAGCCACCGTTCCCTGTCCTCAATGGCCTGCACCTTTGACTTCTCGTTGTCGGCCAACGTCTTCTTCCACATCTCGATTTGCGTATTGTACCAACGTATCTTGTCGGAATAAATCTTCCCGGGATCCATTTTCTTCGGCAGGATCATCGTGTACGACGGCCCGGACAGGTTGTTGCGCGGTACGGCGTCGGTCCCCCATACTTCATCGAAGTTGTTCGTCCCGAAGCGTTCGTCGCCGGGTTGGAGCGTGGTGACGTAGATAGGTTCGTCGGTGGTGTTTTCCACGTTGACCGAACCTACCGTCTGCAGCAAGGCATTGCGGTTGAGGAGGAGGTTCGGGAGCAGCGTGTTTTCCACATAGAACTGCGTGTACTTGAATCCGGTGGAGAACTCCGTCGAGGTGGTGATGGCATCTTTCTTGTTGATGACGAAGGTGCCGCCGGCCTCCTTGCGGATGTCGACATTGCGGGCATTCCCGAACAACAAGTTGGTAGCCGAGCCGACGAATACGTCGCCGATGGCACCCACGTAGTCGGGGGAGTCGGATGTATAAATCTTATCGGTAGTGGTAGTGGTGGTACTCCATCCCTTGGAGCCCGAATACTCTACGTTGACATTCAGCCCCACTTCGAGGTCGACATTGGCCTTCAGGTCGGTGATGACGCCGAATCCGGGTGTTCCCTGGATGGTTCCGTACTGCACACCGAGCTTGGTAAGCGTGGTAATCTCGTTGCTGGTGATGAACGAGCCGCCGTCGTTGTTGGTCTCCGATATCATGGTGCCTTTCTCATAAAAAGCCTGCGAGTTGCTGCCGGGAGGGTCGCGCAATACCATGAGCACCTTGTCGGGGCCCGAAGTGACGAAGTTATTTCCCGAGGGCAGTGCGCCCAATACAACGGCCTTGAAGGTGCCATTTCCGCTCCATCCCAGGTTTTCGCCGTTGGCCTCATACCTGATGTTAAGCCCCAGCGTATAAGGCTCCTGGATATTGGGATAACCGGCGATGAAGCGGTAAGTAGCCGTGCCGAGGCTGTCGAGCGTGAGCTGGTTTTCGGCCAGTTCGCTGTCTACGAACTGCCCGTCGTTGGCTCCCTCCACATACACTTTCTGCCCGGCGGCAAACTGGTTGGTTATCGTCACTACGGATTTCGACAGCGGTACGCGGTCGATGACGGGCTGCGCCTGGTCGTCCTTATTGACGTATTCCTCGTAAGCCTTCAAGCGGAAGTCGTAAGAATGGAATTGGACGAAGACGGGGTAGCCGAATGTGTAGCTTACCTGCTTATCGTCGCCGATGCTGTACAGGCTGACATCCGTCCCCTGTGGGTTTTCCAGGTCTTTATAAACGTATGTCTTCTCGCCGAAGCTGCCATCATCGTTGTGGCTTACGCTGAACGACGGCGTTACGCGGTGGGTAAGCCGGAGCGCTGCAGCATAGCTGAAATACTCGCATTTGCCCTGTTCGTTCACGGCAGAATCCTTCAACTGGTACAGGGGGTTGGTAGCGTTTATGGCCGGAATGTTCTCGTTGGCGAAAACGATTTCCGGGGCAGAGGGGATGGTCACCTTCTCCACACGGTATTCCACCGGCGGGAGTTGTGCGGCAAACTCGCCCGTGGCCGGGTCGGTCTCCACGGTGATGGTGCGCACGCTCTCGTCGTCGCCTGCACCGGCATATACCTTGCTATTCACGTTCTCCGTGCCGGCAGCGTAGACCAGCGGCGTGGTTCCTTCCACCATTTCCACGGCTCCGCCGTCGGTCTGTTTCCTCATGTTCATCTTGTAACCCGTCTTCAACTTCACAATGGCCTTTCCGATATTGGCCGTGCTCTTACCGAAGCCCAGCGGCTTACCGGCTTCCACGGTGCCGCCCACAATGCGGCCGGCCACGGTTACCTTGGTTACGTCAGTAAACGAGAGGCCCGACACCGGCCTATCGAATGTTTGCTTGAGCCCGAGGCCATTCGGGTCGGCCGGGTAACGGCCGGCAGCAGCAAAGCTGTGCCCTTGCTTGCGCACTTCCACGAAATGGTCGCCGATGGGCACATTGATGGTAAACTGGCCCTTGCTGTCTGTCACGATGGGCTCGCCGTCTTTGTAGCAGATATTGCCGTCAATATAGAAGTTGCAGTTGGCCACGGGATAAGTGGTGTTCTCGTAGTACACCGTTCCGCTCACCTCGAAACTCGACACGTCCTGCAGGTCGACACCGCTGTGGTTAAGCGAGTTAGCATTGACATACCGGGTGACGTATTTCGGTGAAAACTCATGCACGCCCATTGAGGGAGTGATGACATAATTGGTGCCGCGCCCGCTGAAAGGCACGCCGCGGATGACGTAGTTGCCCTGCACGTCGGTCAAGCCGTAGAGCGACAGCTGGTCGGGGTCAGGCACCACGTCGCTGCTCTTGCTGCCTTCGCAGATGTTCCCGTGCAGGCCGTTGGCCACGCCGCCCGTCTGGCTGTAATCATAAGCTATGCGCTGGTTGAGGATGCCCTCGTCCAGCGGCCAGTAGAGGCGCAGTGCCTTCTCGCTTCCGGTGAGCGGGCGGTCGTAGTTCTTGAGGATGTCCGCTTCTCCCAATTCCGTTCCCCAAAGGCGTATTTCGTCCACATACCCCTTGAATGTGTATGTGGCAGCATTTGCCAAGTTGGTACCGAACGAGATGTCGGGAGTTCTCTGGCTAACGCTGAGGGTAGCTGTGCTGCTCGCCGAGAACTGTTCCGCCTTCCCGTCTTCTTTGATATGGAAGAGCGTCCATTTGCCCATGCCGTCGTAAGTCAATGTAAAGTGGTGGTAGCGGCCCGGTATCATGTAGATGCCCGTGCGGCGGTCGGTGCCGCCGGCGGTGCCTTGAGGCATGCGCAACACTACCTGGTACCTGTCGGCACCTGCTTGCTCGGCGAAGAGTGAGAAGCCGTTGAACACGTCGATGATCATCGGGCGTGCAACCCCTCCGTTATCAGCTACGACGGAGGCGTCAAGGTTGGCCCACAGCTGTACGCTGAAGGGCTTGCCGTCACCGTAGAGTGCGGCAGCCTCATCGGTTGTAAGGGCGGTCTTCACGCCGCCGCCCAATCCGTCAACGCGCAGTGCATGGAACTGTGCCGCGCTTTGTTCGTCGTCGCTGTTCTTGGTCAGCACAACGCGCACGCCCTCGACAGCTGTTCCCGAGCCGTAGGTGATGCGCCCCGACACCGTGCCGGTGGCTTGGCTGAAACCATTGTCCGACACGTATATGGGGGTAGTCTCCTTGCCATCACAATTGTATGACGAAGCCACTTGGTACTCATAATACTGTCCGGGCGATGCGGTGTTGTCCTCGAAGTAATAGTTGTCGGAAGTGCCCGATGTATTGTAAATCTTCGACCAGCTGCTGCCGGAGCCTAAGATGCGGCGGTAGAGGATATACTTGGTAGGGGAGGTGCCTATCTGCTCTGCAACCCAGCTCAGTTTCACCATGTTCGCGTAGGTGCCCTTGCTGGCAGTGAGCCCGGTGACGTGGCTGCTGCCCGTAATGGAGCCCGACTTCTCATCGGAGTAGAAGTCTTTATCCATCAGCGTGATTTGCACTTTATAATTATAGGTGGTACAGCCGTTGGAGAGGCCGGTGTGGGTATACGAGTGCGATGTGGCCTCGGTAGAGCTGCGCTGTACCTGCCCCAGCTCCTTCCAGCTGCCGCCGTTCTCGCTGCACAGCACCTTGAAGGTGAAGACACCGTTGCCGGGAATGGCCTGGTGGTTCCAGTTGAGCACGATGTGGTCGGTCTCGGGTTTCAGCGACAGCCCCATGGCGAATTCGCGCTTCACGGTGACGGAACCGGAAGCGGTCAGGTCGCCGACCGGTTCGGAAATGTTCCATTCGGTCAGGCCGAAAGACACCTCGTAGATGTATTCCTTATCGTAGTCGGGCACAGCATTCGGGTCGGTGTAGGTGGTGGTGGATACCGCCACGCTGCCGATTTGCTGGCGCGAGCTGATCCCGGCCGACTTTTCATAACGGTAGATGTACCATTTGCCTGAAGTATTGAGCCCGGAGGTATTAGCCTTCCATGAAAGCGTCACTTTCTTCGTCCACATGTCGGCCGTGGTTTTCACGTCCGACGGGTAGGCACAGCCGGGGATTACCTCCGTATACTGGCGGCCGTAAAACTGTGAAGCGACGGTCTTATCGTCGTTCTCCTCGGCATTTATACTGTTCTTGGGAATAGAGAATTCCTTCCCCGCCGCACCATAATAATGGATGGTCACGGCATTGCGGTTGCTGACGGCCCGGGTCAGTTCCATGGTGCCCGCGGAGGCTTTGGTGGTGAACTTACCGTAATCGGCATTGGCAGAATAGCCCGAAGAGGAAGAGAAATAGTAGCGGCTCTCGTAGCTGTCGCTGCCAGTATACTGCGGCAGCCCGCTCATGGAAGCTTGTATCTTCCCGGGAGCGGTGCGCTTGAACGTGGCCGAAGGGGCAGAGAACTCATAACCTGCCGTAAAACTGCGGTATTCGTTCACGTCGTAACCGTCGCCATTGTCATCATCGATGTCCCACCGGCCTTTGTGGCGGAACCCGGCAATGCCGTGGAGTATGGCCTGCTGCGACGGATAAAAGCGTAATTGCACGATACGCGGTTCACGATTCCACGTTTTCACTACTGTCATACGCCCGTAAAGGGGGTTGTTGCGCACCATATTGTCATGACACCGGCTCATGGAGGCCACCTCCAGCTCCGTACCCGTACTTAAACAGAGGAAGAACTTGGCGTTTTTCAACGCATCGTCGTTGTTGTTAAAATCGTAATCGGCATATTCCAATTCGATGTACGGTCTTTCAATAGACAAAACAGTGTTGATGACCTTGAAATAACTGCCGGCATTATTGACGTCGGCCAGGACCCCCGAGGGTACTGCAAGGAACAAGGTCAACAGCCACAGGGTGTGCAACCATCGTTGCTGTCTTCGTTGTTTTTCCATAATTTTGTTAGTTTAAAAAATGAATACTTTATAGTTAATATGAGAATATCCATAGAAAGAAGCGAGGAACAGGAAGCCATTGCATACATGCCTGCCGCACCCATCTTATTTTTTGTTTTGCAAAGTTAAATTAAATAAGATTAAGCTATGTCTCACCTGCGCAAAAATTTGTATCACTCGCGCAATGCTTTGATTGCCAAGATATTAAAACAACAAAAAAAACTTATAATATTATGCCGCCGCATGCTTTTGTTTACCTATTGTCCGGGGAAAGGCCGTACCTTTGCAACAGGAAATTAAAACTACGGCATGAACTTGCATTTAATCCAAATCGTACAAGCATCTTGTAGTCCTGCTACAAGGTGCTTGTACTCTTGCTACAAGGTGCTTGTAGTCATGCTACAAGATGCTTGTACGATTTCAATCTATTATCCGTTAATCCGTTAACCTGTTAATCCGTTAATCCGTTAATCCGTTAATCCGTTAGTTACCACTTTGCCCCTGCTTTCCAAACACAGGGTTATGCGGGTGCGCCGAAAAATGGGCGGAAATCAAAATGGGGGTAAATGCTTTGCGCTGCACAGGCCATGCCGTGCAGCGCAAAGAAAAGCGCCAGTCGGGCGAACGGCGGTGTTCTTATCCCGAACTGGCGCAATAAATCATTCCGGTTACTTGTCCGCCTTTTACAAGCGGACGATAAACCATGCCTGATAAGGCCGCTCCCGGCGAAGATACCGGCAGGCGCTATCCGTGCCTACATATATCCCAACCACCGGAGGATGTCGTTCATATTGGCGACGACCATCAGCAGGATGAGGATGCCGAAGCCCAGGTACTCGGCCTTGATCATGAATCCCTCGCTCGGCTTGCGGCGCGTAATCATCTCGTAAGCCAAGAAAAGCACGTGGCCGCCGTCGAGAGCCGGGATGGGCAGGATGTTCATAAAGGCGAGGATGATGCTGAGGAAAGCGGTCATTTTCCAGAACATGTACCAGTCCCACGTGGGCGGGAACAGGCTGCCTATGGCACCGAAACCGCCCAGCGACTTGGCTCCGTCGGCCGTGAAGACGTACTTCATGTCGTCGACATACGAGGCGAGCACATGCACGCCATACTTCGCGCCGGCCGGGAAACTCTCAAGGAAACCGTACTCTATGGTCACCGGTTTATAAAGCCCTTCATTGGTAAAGACGGAAATGCCCAGCTTCAGGTCGGCTGTCAGCGTGGCAGCCTTGGTCAGGGTATCGCCGCCGGCACGCAACCAGCTGACGGTGATTTGGCGCGCCTGCATGCTGTCCTTGTGCGTCGCAGCCACGGCGAGCATATCGCTCCGCTTGTCTATTTCTTCCATGAACTCGTTGAACGAGCCTATCTTCTGCTTGTCTACGGCAATGATTTTATCGCCTTTGCGTATACCGATGCGCTCGGCTTCCGACTTCGGCAGCACCTCCGTTACATTGGCCGGATGGAGCGGGCGCACGAACGGCGGCTGGTTCTTCATCATGTCCAGCAGGTTCAGGTCGCCGGGCAGCGCGAGGCTCATCGGCCGGCCGCCGCGGAGGATGTCGACGCGCTTGGCAGACGAGAGACTGCGGTAGAGGTCGGCGCTGAAATCCTTAAACTCGCCTTTCTCCGTACCTATCAGCACGTCGCCGTCCTGAAAGCCGAGCGCCTTGGCCTCGGTGTTGAACTTCATACCGTAGGTCATGTTCTTCACGGGGATGTAAGAGTCGCCCCAGTGGAACAGAATCATGGAATAGATGAAGAGCGCGAGCAGGAAGTTGACAAGCACACCGCCAATCATAATCAGCAGCCGCTGCCACGCCGGCTTGGAGCGGAACTCCCACGGCTGTTCGGGCTGCGCCATCTGCTCGGTATCGAAGCTCTCATCAATCATTCCCGAAATCTTGCAGTACCCGCCCAGCGGCAGCCATCCGAGACCGTAAGTGGTGTCGCTTTTCTTCGGCTTAAACTCGAAGATATGGAACCAAGGGTCGAAAAAGAGGTAAAACTTCTCTACGCGCACGCCGAAGAGCCGGGCGAAAAAGAAGTGCCCGCCTTCATGCAGCAGCACAAGGATAGAGATAGCCAGCATAAACTGGAGGACACGAATCAAAAATATTTCCATTTACGTTCTTAAATTTTATCGTTAGTTAAAAAATTCTTTTCTCATTACCGGATAAGGCCGTACGCTATGCGGCGGGCCTCGGCGTCGGTCGCCACATACGTATCATAGTCGGGCGAGGCCGAGAAGGTGCACCGGTGCATCGTCTGTTCGATGACGTCGGCCATTTGCAGATAGCCGCAGCGGTCTTCAAGGAAAGCGCGGTTGACGATTTCGTTGGCCGCATTGACAATACAAGGCATGTTACCCCCCTTGCGGATGGCCTCGAAGGCCAGTGCCAAGCAGCGGAACTTATCAAGGTCGGGCTCGAAGAACTCGAGCGGCTGCTTTACCAGGTCGAGGCGGTCGCCCGTAAGATGCAGGCGCCCGGGGAACGAGAAGGCATACTGTATCGGCAGGCGCATGTCGGGCACGCCCAGCTGCGCCTTCACCGCGCCGTCTTCGAACTGCACGGCACTGTGCACGATGCTCTGCGGATGTATCAGGACCTGTATCTGCGAGGCTTTCACGCCGAAGAGCCACTTGGCCTCAATCACCTCGAAGCCCTTGTTCATCATCGTGGCACTGTCGACGGTAATCTTGGCACCCATGTTCCATGTGGGATGGCGCAGGGCGTCGGCCTTGGTCACCGTGGCCAGCTGCTCCAACGGTAACAGGCGGAAAGGGCCGCCGCTTGCCGTGAGCAGTATCTTCTCCACGGGATTGTCGCCCTCGCCGGCAAGGCATTGGAAGATGGCGGAGTGTTCGCTGTCGACGGGCAGGATGGGCGTATGGTATTCTGCCGCCAGGTTGCGTATCAGTTCGCCGGCCACCACCAGCGTTTCCTTGTTGGCCAGACAGATGGTCTTCCTCGCCTTAATGGCATGGATGGTGGGCGAGAGCCCGGCGAATCCCACCATGGCCGTAAGCACGGCATCGATGGGGCCAGCCTCTACTATTTCGTCGATGGCACGCGCCCCGGCATACACTTTTATGTCGGGTTCGCCGCTGAGCAACGACTTCAGCCGGTCGTAATGCGCCTCGTTGGCGATGACCACCGCAGCGGGCTTGAACCGGATGGCCTGTTCGGCCAGCAGGTCTACGCGGTTATTGGCCGTAAGGCAGTACACCTCGTACAGGTCGGAGTGTTCCTCTATCACCTGCAGGGCCTGCGTGCCTATCGAACCGGTGGAGCCGAGCAGGGCTATTTGTCGTTTTTTGTTCATGCTTTTTCTTTCCTTTAATTAATAGGGCTTATAGGACTTATATTCGTATAGGCCCTATAAGGCCAATAGGCCCTCGGGCAACTCTATCTCTATGATTCTTCCTTCTTTGTCTACGGTGGTTATCAGTTCTTCGGATGCGGGTATCAGTTTGCCGCCTTCGAGTTCGAAAAGCACATTGGCCGTGGTGTCGTCGACAGCGGCGATGCGTCCGACAGTGGCTCCTGTGGCAGCGTCGACCAAGCTGTAACCCACGATTCCGGCCCACGACAGGTTCTCACCGCCGTCATCCGACAAGCTGCGGGGGAAATAAACGCTGCTGCCCGTGAGCCGGGCTGCCTGCTCCTGCGTATCGACATCGCAGAATTTAACGAGCGCGGTCCCGGCGGAACGAAAACGGTACTCTTCCATGAAGAAAGGCACGAGGATGCCCTCGGTTTCCAATACGAGGTATTCGGCTTCCACGCGGTCGAACACGTCGTCGCTGAACTGCAACGACACTTCGCCTTTCACGCCGTGGGGCTTGCCCAAACGGCCTATTCTGTAGACATCTTCTTGCTTTATCATGCGGGGTGCGGTGTGTTTGCGGGATGGAGGAGCGTCAGGCAATGCGCTCGATCTTGGCGCCCAAGGCGTTCAAGCGGGCCTCGATGTCCTCGTATCCGCGGTCGATTTGTTCTATGTTGTCAATGCGGCTCTTGCCACTGGCACTCATGGCCGCTATCAGCAGGGCGATGCCGGCACGTATGTCGGGACTGGCCATGCGCCCGCCGCGCAACCGTATCTTGTGGTCGTGCCCCACGACAACGGCACGGTGGGGATCGCAAAGTATGATTTGCGCGCCCATGTCGATCAGCTTATCAACGAAGAAAAGACGGCTCTCGAACATTTTCTGGTGGAAGAGCACGCTGCCCCGTGCCTGCGTGGCCACGACGATGAGCACCGACAGCAGGTCGGGCGTGAGCCCCGGCCAAGGGGCGTCGGAGAGCGTCATGATGGTACCGTCGATAAAAGAGTCGATTTGATAATGTTTTTGCTGTGGGATAATAATGTCGTCGCCCTCGGCAGTGACTCTCACACCCAACCGCCTGAAGGCGTCGGGGATGATGCCGAGGTTCTTCAGGCTGACATCCTTGATGCGGATGCCGTTGCCCGCCATGGCAGCCATGCCGATGAACGAGCCCACCTCTATCATGTCGGGCAGGATGCGGTGCTCGGTGCCGTGCAGCCTGCCGGTGCCGTTGATGGTGAGCAGGTTGGAGGCGATGCCGCTGATGCTGGCCCCCATGCTGTTGAGCATGTGGCACAGCTGCTGGAGATACGGTTCGCAGGCTGCATTATAAATAGTTGTCGTGCCCTTCGCGAATACTGCCGCCATGATGATGTTGGCCGTACCGGTGACGCTGGCCTCGTCGAGCAGCATATCGCAGCCGCGGAGCTGCCTGGCGCCGATTTCGTACACGCCGCGTTCGTCTATGTGCTTGAACTTAGCACCGAGGTACTTGAATCCCAGGAAGTGGGTATCCAAGCGCCGCCGCCCGATTTTGTCGCCTCCGGGCTGGGTGATGACGGCTTTTCCCATGCGGGCCAGCAACGGGCCAATCAAGAGCACGGAGCCGCGCAGGGCAGCACACTTCCTTACGAACTCGTCGCTCTCCAAGTATTGCAGGTCCAGCCGGTCGGCACGGAACGCATAGTCGTTGCGCGACAGCCGTTCCACCTTCACCCCGATGTCGCGCAACAACTGTATCAGGTTGTTCACGTCGAGGATGTCGGGGATGTTGCGGATTACGACTTCTTCGCTGGTGAGCAGGGTGGCGCAGATTACCTGCAGCGCTTCGTTCTTGGCTCCCTGCGGCACGATGGTGCCGCTGAGCGGATGACCACCTTCGATGAGGAATGATGCCATAGGCTTTTATTTTCTTCTTTTGTTCTTGCGGGGTTCCCCTCCGTCGCTTACATGGATGTTGTCAAAACGGAACGTGTTCAGGTCGATTTGTATTTTCCCGTCGGTGAACCTGGCGAGGTCGTCGGCCACCTTTTCATCGTCCATGGAGCCGTGGCCCCAAGTCATCAGGTCGCGTTTCATCTGGTTGGCCGTGATGCGCACCAGCTGGTCGCGCTCCTCGCCTTCGGGCATCTCCTTCAGTTTCAGGAAAAGTTCTTCTATCAGATGGCCGTAATGGCGCAGGCGCACATGCTCGCCGCGCTTGTGTGCCTTCATCGGTTCCGGCTTGTTCAGAATCTTCTCGGCATCCGACATGTCATAGGGCCAGTCGATATCCAGCTGCTTATGGCTCATCAGGTAGAGGTGGTCCCACAGTGTCTGCTTGTAGCCGGTGTTCTCGCGGATTTGCGGTACCTTGGTTTCCATCAGCCTCACGATGGTTTCGGCGCAACGCTGGCGCTCTTCCCTATCGGGCAGCGTAACGGCGTGGTCGACCATCTTTTGTATCTCACGGCCGTACTCCGGCATCAACAGCGGTTCGCGCTGGGTGTTATAGTCCAATCCTTTTATCTCCATAA
This sequence comes from Prevotella sp. UBA1378, assembly GCA_002305505.1. Classification (GTDB taxonomy): domain Bacteria; phylum Bacteroidota; class Bacteroidia; order Bacteroidales; family Bacteroidaceae; genus Prevotella. The sequence goes on from DBRC01000010.1 coordinate 31,595, forward strand.
TTGTTTTGTTATAATATTTTTTTCGGCATTTTGGCCACGAAGTCTTTCAGGTAGAACGGCACGAAATAGGCTACGCTCTCGAACCGGCCGTCCAGGAAGCGCTTCTCGGCGAGCGGCATCATCCATTTGGCCAGCGGCTCGATGCCGCTTATCATCCGGGCATTGGGGTGTGCGACGGCCTCCATGCACTTCTGCGCACCGTTCCCGAAGAAGTAGACCGGATGCCCGTCCAAGTATTGCTTGTAGGTGCCGCCGTCCACCACGTCGGCTTGAATGGGGCGCACCGGGTGCAACGCGCGGTCGTATACCCCGGCATACACCTCCATGCGGCGGGCATCGAGCATCGGGCACAGCAGGGCATCCTCCTCGATTTCCCCGTGATGCAGCAACACCGGCACGGAGAGCAATTCGAGCGTGGGCACGGAGAGCAGCTTCAAGCCGCGGGCGTAACAGATGCCTTTTGCCATCGACACGCCGATGCGCAATCCCGTATACGAGCCGGGGCCGCAGCTCACGGCAACGGCATCGAGCGGAATAAAGTGGCTGTCGGAAAACGAGAGGGCCTCGTCGACGAATACCCCGAGCTTCACGGCATGATTGGGCCCGCTGTGGTCTTCCTTTTCAAAGATGACGGCACCGTCTTGTGAGACAGCCACGGAGCACACATCCGTACTCGTTTCAATATGCAGTATGCAAGCCATGTTCTTTCTGTTCCTTTAATTATTAAGGTGCAAAAATAGTCTTTTTTCCGCCAATACGTGCATGTTTATCAGAAATTAACGTGCAAATGCCCTTTACTGCCGTTCATGGTCCCTGGGGGCCATCGGCAATTTATCTACGTTAAAGTTTTATTGTTTGATAAAAATAATGTAACTTTGCAGCTGAAAATCAAAGTATTAACATACTGAATCCATATATGATACAATCAATGACGGGTTATGGCAAGGCTGTTGTAACCTACAAAGAGAAGAAGATTAATGTCGAGATTAAATCACTGAACAGTAAAGCCCTCGACCTTTCGACACGCATCGCGCCGCTCTACCGCGAGAAAGAAATGGAAATACGGCAGATGGTAGCACAGGCCTTGGAGCGCGGAAAGGTGGACTTCAGCATCTGGATAGAGAAAGACGCTGCGGTAGATGCCACGCCTGTCAACGGTGTACTGGTTGAAAACTATTACCGGCAGATAAAGGAAATAGCAGGGAAATCCGGCATTCCGGAGCCGCAAGACTGGTTCTACACGCTGTTGCGCATGCCCGACGTAATGACGAAGACAGAGACGGAGGTGCTCGGCGACGACGAGTGGAACGCCGCCCGGCAGGCCATCGTCATGGCAATCGGCAGCCTGATGGACTTCCGCAAACAGGAGGGGGCAGCCTTGCAGAAGAAGTTTGCGGAGAAGATAGACAACATAGCAGCACTGTTGGCCGAGATAGAGCCATGGGAGAAGCAGCGCATAGAGAAAATACGCACCCGCATCGTAGACGGGCTGAAGTCGATTCCGGAAGTGGATTACGACAAGAACCGCTTGGAGCAAGAGCTGATATACTACATCGAGAAGCTCGACATCAGCGAGGAGAAACAGCGCCTTGCCAACCACCTGAACTATTTCCGCGAAACCATGGAGGAAGGTTCGGGACAGGGGAAGAAGCTCGGTTTCATCGCGCAGGAGATGGGCCGCGAAATCAACACGACCGGCTCGAAAAGCAACCAGGCCGAGATGCAGAACATCGTGGTGAAGATGAAAGACGAACTGGAACAGATAAAGGAACAGGTGCTGAATGTATTGTAGTTTCCCGGAGACTTAGCAGAGCGAGATGGAAAAGGACAAGAAAGAAAGGACAAGCGGGAAACCGCAGGAGGGCTCCACAGAGCCGGGGAGAAAGGGGAAGCTGATAATCTTCTCCGCCCCTTCGGGCTCGGGCAAGTCGACCATTGTACAATGGCTCATGGCAACGCACCCGGAGTTGCGGCTGGCATTCTCCGTCTCGTGCACGAGCCGTGCACCGAGAGGTACGGAACGCGACGGCGTGGAATATTTCTTCGTAACGGCCGAGGAGTTCCGCCGGCGCATCAGCCGCGGCGAGTTCCTGGAATACGAGGAGGTATACGCCGACCGCTTCTACGGCACACTGAAAGAACAGGTGGAACGGCAGCGGGAAGCCGGGGATAACGTGGTGTTCGACGTTGATGTGAAAGGCGGATGCAACATCAAGGAATACTATGGCGGCGATGCCCTGAGCCTGTTCATACAGCCGCCCTCGGTAGAAGAGCTGCGCCGCCGGCTCGAAGGGCGTGCCACCGACAGTGAAGAGGCTATCAGCCAGCGACTGGCAAAGGCCGAGTACGAACTGACGTTCGCCCCGAAGTTCGACCGCATCGTCGTCAACGACGACCTCGAAACGGCCAAGCAGGAAACGCTGGAGCTGGTGAGCGAATTCCTGGGAGGAAAGGCGTGAGCATACGTACCGGCATCTTCGGCGGCTCGTTCAATCCCGTACACAACGGGCATGTCGCACTGGCAAAGCAACTGTTGGAACTGGCCGGATTAGACGAGGTGTGGTTTGTGGTATCGCCCCATAACCCGCTGAAGCGCGAGGCCGACCTGCTCGACGACAGTCAGCGGCTGAGGATGGTGCAGCTGGCTTTGGCCGGCGAGCCGCAACTGAAGGCCTGCGACTACGAGTTCAAGCTGCCGCGGCCTTCCTACACATGGAATACGCTGCAGGCCATGGAACGCGACTACCCCGGGCACAGCTTCACCTTGCTCATCGGGGGCGACAACTGGGAACACTTCGGCCGCTGGTACCGCCATGAGGACATCGTGCGCCGTTATCCCATCGTGATATACCCCCGTGCCGGAAGTACCCTCGACCTGTCGGCTTTGCCGCAGGGCGTGAGAGCCGTAGCCACGGAGCTCATCGACCTGTCGGGTACCCGTATACGCCGGATGATAGCCGATGGGCAACCGATAACGGGGAAAGTACCTGCTGCCGTGGCCGACTATATCGCGCGCCGGCATCTCTATGAATAAAACAACGTGTCAGGATGAAACTGTTAAAGATACTGGAGCAAACAGCAAGCAAGGCATTCTACCCCATTAAAGCGAATGCCGCCTTTTTCCTCTTTATGTTCGTGTTGGGCACCGCCTGTTCCCGACTCGAAGTGCTCCCTGTCAGGAACCCGGCTGTCTATGCCCATGCCACGGCCGAGCTCTTCGTCGACCTGTTCCTGCTTTGCACGTTGCTGGCACTGATACCCGCCCGTATCCGCCGCTGGGTGCGCGGAGCAGCCGCCACCGTGCTGTACGCCACGGCCATCGTCGATGTCTACTGCTTCGTGAGGTTCGGTTCGAAGCTCACGCCCACCATGCTGCTGCTCGTGGGCGAGACCAACGGCAATGAGGCTGCAGAGTTCCTAAGCACCTACCTCAGCTGGGATCTTATGCGCACCGAATTAGGATGGATTCTGCTGATTGCCTTGACACATGCACTATGGGCGGTGGCTTACCGCTACTTCAGGCGCAAAAGCCGATGGGACGGTGTGCACCTCTCGCCCACTTACCAACGGCTGGCAGACAGCATGGCCGGCGCCGTTGTCATCGTGCTGCTTACCTGTGCATGGCAACAGAGCTGGCCCAACAAAAAAGCGATGTACCGGCTGATGACTTATGACAACATCGGCGACGTGGAGCACGAACTGACCCGCCCCGACAAGGCCGAGCAATACCTGCCCATCTACCGGCTGGCATTCAGTATTTATGCCAACCGGCTGGCATCCAAGCAAATCGACCGCCTCATTGCTGCTACCGGGCAAGTGCGGGTGGACAGTTGCTCTTTCAGCAGCAAGAACATCGTACTCATCATCGGGGAGAGCTTCAATAAGCACCATTCACAACTATACGGATACGGCATGCCCACCACACCGAGGCAACTGCAATGGCAGGAAACGGGCCAATTGATACCATTCACCGACGTGGTGTCGCCGTGGAACCTCACAAGCTTTGTCTTCAAGAGCGTTTTCTCGATGCACTGCACAGGCGACCCGGGCGAATGGTGCGACTATCCGCTCTTCCCCCAGCTCTTCCGACAGGCCGGCTACCACGTCACGTTCATCACCAACCAGTTCCTGCCGCAGGCACGCGAGGCCGTCTTCGACTTCAGCGGGGGCTTCTTCCTTAACAACCCGGCGCTGAGCAAGGTGCTGTTCGACACGCGCAACACCAGTCTGCACACTTACGACGAAGGCGTGCTGCGCGACTACGACCGCCTGAAACCGGAGAGGGGGAGCTATAACCTCATCCTCTTCCATCTGAAAGGGCAGCACGTGACCTACCGCGACAGGGTGCCGCGCCACCAACGGAAGCTAAAAAAAAGCGACTACAACAGGCCGGAACTGGACAACCGCGCCCTCAGCATCCTTGCCGACTACGACAACGCCACGCTCTATAACGACTCGATAGTGGATGCTATCATAAAGCGCTTCGAGAACGAAGACGCCATCGTCATCTACATGCCCGACCATGCCGAGGAATGTTTCGGCGACGGGATGAATGTATTCGGACGGCTACATTCGGCCGACATCGACTACCGGCTGGCTAAGGAGGAGTTTGAGATTCCGTTCTGGATATGGTGCTCACGCAAATACATCGCAGCGCATCCCGGCATCTACGCCGAGGTGGCAGCCGCCAGGCGCCAGCCCTACATGATCGACCGCCTGCCCCACCTGCTGCTCTACCTTGCAGGCATCCATGCCCCCGGCTACAAGGAGCGCTACAACCTGCTGGCGCCCCGTTACGACGCAAAGGCGCCGCGGATGCTCAAGGCGACAGTCGACTACAACAAACTGAAAAAGAGATGAAAGACCGACAATTACTGAGCCGCGACGAATGCTCGGCACTGAGGGGCATTGCCATCCTTGCCATCGTGCTGCACAACTACTGCCACTGGCTGGGGTTTGCCGTGAAAGAGAACGAATACCTGTTCTCCGAGGATAACAACGACGGGCTGCTCCGCGTGCTCGCACACCCCGACATGTACCTGCCCGTACACCTGCTTTCCTATTTCGGCCACTACGGTGTGCCCGTATTCCTGTTCCTGAGCGGCTTCGGACTGGTGCTGAAATACGAGCGTGGAGGCGGCCTGCCTGCTGCCGGGTTCGTGCGCTTCCACTACTTGAAGCTGCTGCGCATCATGATTGCCGGGTTCGTGGCTTTCACCATGTACGACACGATGACGCCCGGTGCCCACCGGTGGCACTGGCACGAGGTGATAGCCCAGCTGCTGATGTACATCAACCTTCTGCCCCAGCCCGACAAGATTATCTGGCCCGGCCCTTACTGGTTCTTCGGACTGATGCTGCAGCTCTACATCGTTTACCGCCTGGTGCTCTACCGCCGCCACTGGGGCGTGGCCGCCGGAGCCGTACTGGCGTGCTGGCTCGTGCAGGCTGCCTGTGCACCCGAGGGGGAGATGCTCAACCGCCTGCGCTACAACTGCATCGGCGGCATGCTGCCGTTCTGCGCCGGACTGCTAACGGCAAGAGCCCGGCTCACGGTGTCCTTGGGACGGGCGGGATGGGCCGGCATGGCAGCTGCGGCTTCGGTACTCGCCGCCGCCCTCTGCTTCGCCTACCAGTCGTGGTTCTGGGTACCGCTGCTGATTATCGCAGCCTCGGTAGGCGTGGTGAAGGCAATACCGCCCGCCGTGCTGAAACCGCTGATATGGACGGGGGGCGTCTCGGCAGCCATGTTCGTCTCGCACCCCATCGCCCGTAAGGTTTTCATCCCCGTCAGCCGCCGCGGCGACGTCTACGACGGGCTGGTGCTCTACATCGTGGCCGCCATCGCACTGGCATGGCTCTTCCAACTGATTACCGACAAGATACCACATCCCAAACAATGATGAACAAACCAATAGAGATTTCGCTCCTGAGCCGCTTCCGCCCCGAACTGATGGGCACGGCGATGCTGATGGTGATGCTGTTCCACGTAGGCGGCATGCGCTGCGATACGATAGCATACGCCGTCAGCCGGTGCGGCAACGTAGGCGTCGACATGTTCCTTTTCCTCAGCGGCATCGGCCTGTGGTTCGCATGGGTCAAGAACCAGTCGCTGCGCCATTTCTTCTACCGCCGCTACATCCGTATCTACCCGGCATGGCTGGTCATGGCCTGCCTGTATTACCTGCCCTTGTATGCCGCCGGAAAGATGACTGCCGCCTATACTGCGGCCGAAATCCTCGTCAACTGGGGATTCTGGGAGCGCGACGAGCTCACGTTCTGGTTCATCCCCTCCATCATGATGCTCTACACCGTAGCCCCGGCCTACATGGAACTGATACGCCGCCACCCGGCCTACCGCTGGCTGCCCGTATGCTTCATGACGCTCTCCGTGCTCATCCAGTACTGGCCGCCGCTGCACGGCACCGTGGGACACTTGGAGATTTTCTTCAGCCGCATCCCCATCTTCCTGTTAGGCATCAATGCCGGCCTCTGGGTGAAAGAGCAGCGCGCGTGGCCAGCTTCGTCGGTGTGGCTCGTCCTCGTGATGTTCGTGCTCAGCGCCGTGGCCTGTGTCAATTTCGAATACGGCCTGCGCCCGCGCTTCCCGCTGTTCATAGAGCGCATGGTGTACATCCCGCTCTCGGTGTCGATGATGCTGCTGCTGTCGATGGCGTTCGACAGGGCGCCGCGGCGGATACTCAAGGCCCTTTCGTTCGTGGGCGGCATCAGTCTCGAACTCTATCTCATCCACATCCATTTCGTGCTGAAATACCTGCAGCCTTACCGGATGGGCTACTGGCTCACGGCGCTGGCCATGATTGCACTGTCAACCGCATTGGCATGGCTGCTCCACCGGCTGATCGACCTTGCTGTTTCTAAACTTCCCGAAAAATGAGCATGCACCTTTCCGTATTGAAAATCATCCGCCCCAAGCAGTGGACGAAGAATCTATTTGTGCTGCTGCCGATGTTCTTCGGCGGCGCGCTGCTCGACTGCCACGACCTGTACGCCTCGCTCGTCACGCTGGCAGCGTTCTGCTGCGCAGCCTCGTCGATTTACTGCTTCAACGACATCATCGACGTGGAGGCCGACCGCCGGCACCCCGTGAAGTGCCGCCGCCCGGTAGCGTCGGGGGCTGTCACGATGCGCCAAGCCCGCCTGCTGATGGCCGCGATGCTCGGCCTGTCGCTGCTGTCGCTGCTCCTGCTCCCCGGCAACCGCTTGCGGGTGGGCGCCGTCATTGCGGCCTACTATGTGCTGAACCTGCTCTATTGCTACAGGCTCAAGGAGTATGCCATCGTCGACGTGTGCATCATCGCCGCCGGCTTCGTGCTCCGCATCCTCGCCGGCGGCATGGCTACCGATATCGTGCTGAGCAACTGGCTGGTACTGATGACCTTCCTGCTCACGCTGTTCCTCTCGTTCGCCAAGCGGCGCGACGACGTGCTGCGCATGAACCAGACGGGCGAGGCGCCGCGCAAGAACACCATCCGCTACAACCTGACGTTCATCAACCAGGCTGTCACCATCTCTGCCAGCGTCACGCTCGTGTGCTACATCATGTATACGGTGTCGCCCGAGGTGGTGGGCAATTTCCATACGCAGTACCTCTACCTCACCAGTATCTTCGTCATCGTAGGACTGCTGCGCTACATACAGATTGCCGTGGTCGACGAGAAAAGCGGCGACCCTACCAAGGTGGTGCTGCACGACCGCTTCACGCAGCTCGTCATTGCGGGCTGGGTGATTACCTTCCTGTTCATCATTTATATCTTATAGCATGGCGGCTGCAAACAACGGAACACGCCCCCCGCAACAGACGGTATATGCCTTCGACTTCGACGGCACGCTGACCACGCGCGACACGCTCATCGAGTTCATACGCTATGCGCGGGGCACGGCGGCCCTAACGGCCGGTGTCATGCGCTATTCCCCGCTGCTGGTGCTCATGAAGCTGCGCCTTTACCCCAACTGGAAAATAAAACAGCGCATCTTCGCCCACTTCTTCGGCGGCATGGCGGCGGCTGAGTTCGACGCCCTATGCGCCCGCTTCGCGGCCGACAACACGCAACTGCTCCGCCCGGCCGGCGTCGAGGAGCTGCACCGCGCACGGAGCAGGGGGGGGCAGGTGGTGATTGTCAGTGCCAGCATCGACAACTGGGTACGCCCGTTCTTCCCCGGCATCCACGTGCTGGGCACGCAAATAGAGACGGAGGGTGGCTGCCTGACGGGGCGTTTCCGCTCGGCCAACTGCTACGGGAAGGAGAAGGTGGGCCGCCTCCTGGCTGCCTACCCCGACCGCCGCAGTTACCGGCTGATTGCTTACGGCGACAGCCGCGGCGACAGCGAATTGCTTGCCGCCGCCGACGAAGCACATTATAAACCATTCAGAAAATGAAGAGAATCACCGGGTTTTTCCGCATCCGCCCCGAGGAGCGGTGGCCGGGCACCATCGCCCTGCTCGCCGTCCTCACGCTTAATGCCCTGTTCGTATACAGGATGGCCGGCAAGCTGTTGCCCATATACCGGGGCAAAGAGCTGACAAGCAACCTGCTGGACAACTTCCACGTGTCGGGATTCGACCCCATCACGCTCATCACCATCTCCTCCTGGATGCACGGCTACAACGTGTTCCGCCATCCGCTGCTGGCGCTGTTCATGTATCCTTTCGCCCTGCTGAACAGTGCGTGCGAGGCATTGTTCGGCGTCAACTGTGCCTTGTTCATTGCCGCCGCGATGATGGCGGCATGTGCCTTCTATTCGTTTATCTTCATCCGCCGCATCTTCCGCGATGTGCTCCGGCTGCCGGCTGCCGACGCCAACCTGCTCTCGGCACTGTTCTTCTCGTTCGGCTACGTCATGCTCATCACTTTCGTGTCCGACCACTTCGGATTTTCCATGGCCCTGCTGCTCTTTGCGCTCTACACCGCCGGACGCCGCATGCGCGGGGGGCGGCTGCTGCCTACATGGCAAACGGCGCTCCTGCTCATCGCCGCTACCGGCATCACCACCACCAACAGCGTGAAGATTGTGCTGGCACAGCTGTCCGTAAACCGCCGCCGCTTCTTTTCGCCCCGCAACCTGCTGCTGGGCATCGCCGTGCCCGCCGCCGCACTGTGGATGGTATGCCAGTACCAGTACCGCACTTTCATCATGCCGGGCGAAAAGGTGCGGTATGCAGCCAACATGAAGAAAAGGGCAGCCGAGGCGGAGAAGAAGGCTGAAAAGGAGAAAGAACTGAAGATAGCCTATGCGCAGGCCGATTCGGCCGGAAGGGCGCGCATCGACAGCCTGCGCAGCCGTAAGCCGGCCGTGCGCACAAAGATGGGGCGCCCCATCAGCAAGAAAGGGTTCATGCTGTGGACCGACGTTACCACCTCGCGCACACGGACCATAACCGAGAATTTCTTCGGCGAGTCGATACAGCTGCACCGTAGCCATCTGCTGGGCGATGTGCTGCTGTCGCGCCCGATGTTCGTTGCCTACGACTGGACTGCCAACTACATCGCCGAGGCCCTGCTTGTATTCCTTTTCCTTGCCGGCATCTGGTGCGGCCGCCGCTCCCGCTTCCTCTGGCTGGCCCTGTCGTGGATGGCCTGCGACTTGGCACTGCACATCGGACTGGGTTTCGGCATCAACGAAGTGTACATCATGTCGCCCCACTGGCTGTTCATCATCCCCGTGGCCATCGCCTTCGCCTTCAGGCAAGCCTCCGGCCGCCCGCTGCTCGCCCTGCGCGTACTCACCGCCGCCCTCGCCGCCTTCTTCTTGCTATACAACGGCACGCTGCTGGCCGGCTTCCTGCTCACACCGGTCAGCTGATTTCAGATTAACCGACCGGCCCCTATGAATCCGGAACGGAAAGATAATCCCGAATCAGTCGTTAGAAACAAAAAAGGTGTACAGCTTCTACTGACCTATTTGTGGTTAAAATATGTATAAGTATAGGTATCCCCAGTTGAATCTGAAGAAATTGTTGTATTTTTGCAGCATAACTTGAGATTTGTTAAGGCTTGCTATGGCTACAATGAAGAAAAGACGTATATTTCTCGCTATGTGTGAAAAGAATGCCAGACTATGGATGCTGGTCGCTACCCTGGCGAGTGGCCTGATATTTGTCTCATATTCAAATGCAGATACCCCTGCCGCCCCCACGTCGCTCCATAAGTGGCAGGCTGGCCATACGGTCAGCGAGGCTGATATCAAGGCCTACGGCGGGCTGGACAAGTGCTTTGCCGCCGAACCCATACCCAATCATGTATGGAAGCGCATGCAGGGAAAAACTTACAAGGAGAACCCCTACATCCAGCGCAGTGACCTGCGCTACATACGCGCGCTCCACTGGGATTATGACCAGAAAATCCATATCGGCGAAATGATTGTCAACCAGCAGATAGCCAATGTCGTAACCCGTATCCTCCGCCAGCTCTATGATGCCAGATATCCCATCCAGCGGATGCTGCTGCCCGACGTTTACGGCGCTGACGACGAGATGCAGATGCGCGACAATAACACCTCGTGCTTCTGCTTCCGCACCACCGCAGGCAGTACCAAGCTCTCAAAGCATGCCCGCGGCCTGGCCATTGACATCAACAGCCTCTATAATCCTTATTATAAAGTTCGGAAAGACGGCACACGATTTGTGCAGCCTGCAACGGCCACACGGTTCTGTAACCGCACACGGGACTTCCCTTACAAGATTGACAAGCAGGACCTCTGCTACCGCCTCTTCACCGAGGCAGGCTTTGAATGGGGCGGATCGTGGACCTCATGTAAAGACTACCAGCACTTTGAATTCATCGAAGAATGAACACCGAGGGTATTGCCACCTTCTTCCGGCGGCACAACATTCTTTAGGGGAAATCCCGGAACTTAGAGCTTTCTATCCCATCATTGACGAGATAGACATGCTCCTCGCCCGTCATTACAGCTTTACCGAAGAAGAATTAGATTTCATCACCAACCATGATATTAAATATCGTATGGGGGACGAGTTAAACGAAGAAAAATAGATGTGCAAAATATGGAATCTGTAACTAAAAAAATATTCGTTTCAGAGGCTGGAATAATGAAGAGCATAAGGAATGGGGTTTGAAACTCGCAACAAATCTACGTCACCATGGTGTAGATGCAATATTAGATCAATGGGATGTGAGATTAGGTGACGACCTCCCATTCTTTATGGAGCAAGGATTGACAGAGTCTCACCTTGTTATATGTAATAGACCTAACAATCTCGTGGATTGAATATAATGTTAAAACAGAAAACCTACTGAACGATATGCCACACAGAAAAAATAATAGGATAATATGACTAAAACGGTAGCAATAAAACTGTTTAAGGAGTACAAGATGCGTATTGTATAATACGATAAATTAAATGTAGAATGATGGAAGCAAGCAACAACGACAATATGCTTATCTACCAGTCGGCAGATGGGAAGATAACGATAGATGTCCGATTTGAAAAGGAAACCGTGTGGCTGTCATTAGAAGAAAAAGAAAAAACGTAAAATACATTTATAACTATTATAACTATGGCTGATAATAACACATTTGTCCTCTTTGAGGAAATCAAAAACAAACTGGAGACAATTTACAGGGAGCTAAAGGAGTTGAAAGAAAAGGAGAATGGTTCTGTTTCCCTCTCTGTTCAATCTACACCAGCACAAAGTGATGAGCAGAAAGAACAGGAATTGCTCAATCAGTATGAACAGCGAACTAAAGAAGTGATTAACAAGTATATTGGAGTACAAGTACGCATCAAGGATGAGGAGGCTAAATCCATGGACAAATTGGTGGCAAGCGCCTTGACCATGCTGCACGAGTAGCAGGAGCAGAAAGAGCATCCGCAACCGCAGGAACTGCTTCACAGACATAGCTTTGACATAAAGTCGTTGAAAGTCTTTACTGTAGTGGTGGCAGTGTCTATCCTTTGCCTTGTATCTTTGGTTGGTAATTACTCCTTATGGCAAAGCAAACAACAATACAAAGATGATGCCTTGAAATTCCGTATCATCAGAGTATGGCGAGGTTGCAGTTCAAAGGAAATCCTATGGCTCAACGATGTGTTTGATATTCATCGCAATGAAAACACAATCAGAAAAATTAAGAAGGCAACTGATAGTTACGACATGGAACTGAAGCAAAAGGCCGATAGTTTGATGCAGAAGAATTTAAATGAGTAGAATTGTGATAGTAGAGGCGTAGAGATAAAACTTTCGACCTCTACTTAAAATAAACAAGAAAAATCACAGATTACTCAAATAAAAATCGTAATTTTGCCAAATAATGTCAAGACATAAGTAGGTAATATGCTATTTTCTGAACGAATAAAAGAGTTGCGTATGCAATATAAGCTGCCACAACGCCATTTGGCAGCAGCACTTGATATTGATACTGCGACTTATTGCAAGATAGAAAAAGGAGAAAGGAAAGCTAAAAGAGAGCAGGTATGTATCCTGTCGGGGCTATTTCATGTCAAGCAAGAAGACTTGATAGTGTTATGGCTTGCCGATAAAGTCTCCGATATTGTGGCACCAGAGAAACAAGTCGCTATAAATGTTTTATCTGTTGTCAAAGAAAACTTAAAGCGTATAGTGTGATGTTACAAAAGAAATATAATCCAATAGATCAGGAACCCGCTATAGTTGCAGAAAGTCGTTCTCTCTATGGACTAAAAACATATGTCAGTTTGTTCAGTAGTGCTGGGGTAGGATGTTATGGCTTTAAACAAGAAAATTTCTATTGTATTGCTACAGTAGAATTACTTGAACGTAGGCTAAAAATACAAAAATACAATCAAAAATGTGCATACGATAGTGGGTATATTTGTGGGGATATGACCCAAAAAGAAACTCAAGGTCGAGTGTTTGAAGAATTGGATTTGTGGAGACGAAATTTTAATGTAAAAGATTTAGATGTAATCGTTGCGACACCACCATGTCAGGGTATGTCTGTGGCAAATCATAAGAAGAAAGATGAACTGAAAAGGAATTCTTTGGTTGTTGAATCTATAAAAATGGTTAGCAAAATACAGCCAAAATTTTTCATATTCGAGAATGTCCGTGCATTTCTTACATCCATTTGTACAGATGTCGATGGTCAAGATAAGACTATTAGAAATGCAATAGAGTTGAATCTTGGAGGATTGTATAATGTGCTGTTTAAGGTTGTGAACTTTAAGGATTATGGTAATCCGTCAAGTAGAACACGAACTTTAGTCATTGGGGTAAGAAAAGATTTAAGAGAAATTACCCCTTATGATGTATTTCCCGATAGACAGCCTGAGCGAACCTTACGACAGATAATAGGTGATTTACCACCATTAAGAACTATGGGAGAAATTTCTGAAACCGATATTTATCACAATTTTAGGAAATACTCGCCAAGAATGGAAGCATGGATTGCCGATATAAAGGAAGGACAATCAGCTTTTGACAATACTGACATAACCAAGATTCCCCATACTATAAAGAATGGGGTTGTAGTTTATAATGCTCAGAAGAATGGGGACAAATATACACGTCAATGTTGGGATAAAGTTGCACCATGTATTCATACTCGTAATGATATTATGGCAAGTCAAAATACTGTTCATCCAGTGGATAATCGGGTTTTCAGTATTCGTGAAGTGATGCTTATGATGTCGGTTCCTGCATCTTTTCAATGGAGTGATATTCCTTTTGACGAGCTGAACAATTTGCCAATAAAAGAAAAAGAAACATTCCTCAAAAAGGAAGAAATGAATATAAGGCAAAATTTGGGCGAAGCTGTTCCTACTATCATATTTAGACAGATAGCGCATAAAATATCCAAAGTTTCCTGTCGTGTCAATATGACAGAGCAAGATATAAAGGATTTGATAGAGCGGAAGCATCTTGATAGTCAAATTAATCTCGTAGATTTTGTTAATAAATCTAAAAAACGCCGTTTCTGCGAACTATCAAAAATTGCAGAATTATCAAATGCTAATAGAAATAATAACGCAGCATATTATACACGACAGGATATTTGTTTTTCAGTTGTTGAGAACTTGCCAGAAGCGAAAGGCTTTACAGAAATCAATATTTTGGAGCCCTCTGTTGGTGTAGGCAACTTTATTCCCATGCTTATTCAAAAGTATGCGGACGTTCCCTCTGTAAACATAGATGTTGTGGATATTGATAATGACAGCCTTGAAGTGCTTAAGGCTCTAGTTAATCATGTAAATATTCCTAATAATGTACACATAAACTACATTCATGCAGACTTTCTTACTTATCATTTCGAGAAGAAGTATGATGTGGTTGTTGGAAATCCTCCTTATAAAAAACTGACAAAGGAAAAAGAGTTACTATCTGTCTATAAAGCTGAAGCCTACAATACTGATACAAATAACATATTTTCCTTTTTTATAGAAAAATCTATGAGAATCGGAAATGTAGTATCATTAATTGTACCTAAAAGTTTGATAAATGCTCCTGAGTTTAATAAAACTCGTCAACTAATGAGTAAAAAAAGAGTTTCTCATATCATTGATTTTGGGGAAAAAGGATTCAAGAATGTTAAGATTGAAACTATAAACTTTGTTGTTGAAACACAGCGAAAACCTGCTCAAACTATTGTCGAATCTTACATTACGGAAAAAGTTGTAGTACAGCAGCAATCCTACCTTATGGATACAAAGTTTCCTTATTGGATAATATATCGTAACGAAGATTTTGATAAAGTTGCAGATAAAATGGAGTTTAATGTGTTCAAAGCATATAGAGATAGAGTTATAACTAAGTCTTTGACAAAAGAAAAAGGGCAGGTTAGAGTCCTTAAGTCAAGGAATATTGGTGATAACCAAATTATTGATATTCCAGAATATGATAGTTATGTGGATAATTTAGATGGGCTGGATGTTAGCAAGTTCCTGAATAAAACAAATTGTGTCCTACTCCCAAATTTGACATATAACCCACGAGCATGTTTTCTCCCCAAAGGGTGCATTGCTGATGGTTCTGTTGCAATTCTTACTTTGGCAAATAATGATGAGGTTATAACAAAAGAAGACCTGTCGTTTTATGCTACAGATAAATTTACTAAATTCTATGCAATAGCAAGAAATTTAGGTACACGTTCACTTAACATTGACAACAACTCTGTTTTCTTTTTTGGAAAACTTAAAGGATAGATGAAATGAGAGAAAATATAATAAAGTATCTTAGTAACTTTG
>DBRC01000058.1 GCA_002305505.1 Prevotella sp. UBA1378
ACGGGCAACTAACGGTTTTGATTTTTGGCCATTTTTCTGAGATAATTGGCTAAAAATCTCAGAAAAATGGCCAAAAATCAAAACAGCGTGTTTCCCCCGGCCCTGTACAGGAGGCGCTGTTACTGCCTAAGAGCTGCGCGAACAGACTGGCGGCGACAAATAAAACGGACAAAATGGGGATGTGCGCCCTAACAAAAAGAAAAAGGAGGATATAGACAATCATTTTGGCCTTTTATCCATTGGAAAGCATAAAAGAGGGATGTCTGTTCAATTCAGACACCCCTCATCCCTATTGATATTCCAGACAATTGTCTTCTTATTCCTCTACAGCAGCCCGAGTAACCGCTATACAGTACTGATAATCAATGCAATATCATATTCACCTCCCCACTCTTTCCACTATTATATGTTATATGGGGTCTCGGTTAAAATGCAAAATGTTACGGAGAACATTTACTTTCTCCGTAACTTTTTACACAAAACATTCGTCTTTCTCAATAAATGATTGTAACTTAGCACCCAAAATAGAGAATGACATGAGTAGAAAGACCATAATAGATACGCTGCAAAAGCAAGGCGGGTTCATGACCACAGGTGAAGTAAAAAGCCGTGGTGCCTATGAACAGCTTCGCCGTGCCACAGAAGACGGAACGCTGATGCGAATCCGTAAGGGTGTCTATGCCGAAACATCGGCGCTGGCAAACAATATGATTGACGTGCAGCGCATTGTGCCTAATGGCGTGCTTTGCCTCTATAGTGCATTCGCCCATTATGGACTTTCTACGCAGGTACCCGCTGCCACTTGCATCGCCATTGATGCCAAGCGCAAGGTTCGCCTGCCGGAATTCCCTCCCATCGACCTGTATTTTTGGAAGAAGGAGAACCTGGAGTTTGGCGTTGTAGAAAAGGAGATTTCGGGATATACGGTTCAGATTACAGACATGGAGCGAACTGTCTGCGATGCCGTAAAGTACCGGAACAAGATAGGTCTTGATGTATGTGGTGAGGTGATTGATAGTTATCTCAAGAACGAGACCCGCAACATTTCCTTTCTCCATGAATACGCAGGGAGGCTGAGAGTAAAGAATGTATTGACTAAATATCTGGAGACCAGACTATGACAAAGAATATAGGTAAATCCATCAGGACACGACTGCTAAACCTGGCGAAAGAGGAGAAGCAGGAATATATGAAGGTGTTGGTGAGATACCTGCACGAACGCTTGTTGTTCCGTATCTCTGCAAGCCCTTACAAAAGTCACTTTCTATTGAAAGGAAGTTCGCTGCTGTTTGCTTTGAATGGTTTCAAGGCTCGCCCCACTATCGACATTGACCTGCTTGGAGAGCGTATCAGCAATGACAGGGAAAGTCTTAAAGAAGTATTCCAAAAGGTATGCGGTGTGGAATGTGAGGATGATGGTGTCTATTTTGATGCCGATTCACTTGAACTGGAACCTATCGCCGTTGAGAAGAAATACCCAGGCACTTATGTCAAGGTGGTGGCCCACTTAGACACTATAGTGCAGCAGGTTTCTGTTGACATCGGATTCGGTGACGTGGTAACGCCTTATCCTCTATCATTGGACTATCCATTGCTGCTGCCCGATGTCCCGGCAGTAGAACTCTATGCCTATTCGCTGGAAACGCTGATAGCTGAGAAGTTTCATACGATGGTTGACCGTGACGAGAGCAACAGCCGCATGAAAGATTTCTTCGATGTGTACCAACTCTTCACCTATCATGAGATAGACAAAGCTCTTCTCGAAGAAGCCATTGTCAGCACCTTCAAAAATAGAAATACCTCTTATAGAGACAACCTCGCTCTGTTTACAGACAAGTTTGCCGAAAATGAGACACGTAACGCCTGGTGGAAAGCGTTCCTGAAGAAGATTCGCAGGAAAGAGCAGGTTGACTTTCCTGATGTGATGAACTGCATCAGAGAGAACCTGCAAGAATATTGGAACGAAGACACATTGGGACGGTAACGGTATAACCGACACACCTCCGACTCTTCACCACATTACACTATAAAGCATTGAATCCTTGTCTGTAATAGGGCAAGGATCTTTTGTGTTGCTTGTAAAACAGCACATATCTTTTCTTCTATGTTGCTTTCCAAATATTTAGAAAGCAACATAGAAGAAAAAGGAGGATATAGGCAAAACTTTTTATTTCAACTTGCATGAAAATCGGATTTTTTATATATATTTGCAACACCGATTACTAAAAAACCACGTAGCAATGAAGAAATACGGCATTATAGGAAGGGCGGCCGACCTGTATATCGACGGGTTCCGCAATATGAGGCTGGGCAAGACGCTATGGGCAGTGATACTCATAAAACTGTTCATTATCTTCTTCGTCCTTAAACTGTTCTTCTTCCCCGACTTCCTGAAAAGCAAAACGGAAAAGGGAGGTGAACCCGACTACGTGGCAACCGAACTGATTAACCGAAGCAAATAACAATAAAATAAACGCTATGACAAACTTATTATTGAGCATCGATGCCGGCACTGTCGACTGGTCGAGAGCGCAGTTTGCCCTTACGGCAATCTATCACTGGCTATTTGTACCGCTCACCCTCGGGCTGGCCGTCATCATGGGCATCATGGAGACATGCTACTACCGCACCAAAAGGCAGTTCTGGAAAGACGCGGCCAAATTCTGGCAGAAGCTTTTCGGTATCAACTTTGCCATGGGTGTAGCCACGGGCATCATCCTCGAGTTCGAATTCGGCACCAACTGGAGCAACTACTCCTGGTTCGTAGGCGATATTTTCGGTGCGCCGCTGGCCATTGAGGGCATCGTGGCTTTCTTCATGGAAAGCACGTTCGTAGCCGTGATGTTCTTCGGATGGAAGAAGGTGTCGGCAGGCTTCCACCTCGCAGCTACATGGCTCACGGGGCTGGGCGCCACCGTCTCGGCATGGTGGATCCTGGTGGCCAACGCATGGATGCAATACCCCGTGGCCTTCCACTTCAACCCCGACACGATGCGTAACGAGATGAATCTCGACAGCTTTGCCGAGATAGCCTTGTCGCCATTTGCCGTAACCAAGTTCTGCCACACGGTGAGCTCGGCATGGATTATTGGGGCGCTGTTCGCAGTGGCCGTAAGCTGCTATTACCTGCTGAAAAAACGCGAAACCGAGCTGGCGCTGCAAAGCCTGAAGATAGGCAGCATCGTGGGGCTGGCAGCATCGGTCATCACGCTGCAAACGGGCGACCAGTCGGCCTACGAGGTGGCACAGGTGCAGCCGATGAAGCTGGCAGCGATGGAGGCGCTCTACAATGGCGGCACCGACCAGGGGCTTACCGTCGTGGCATGGCTCAACCCCTTTAAGCAGCCCGACTACGAGAACGAGCAAGAACCGGCGCTGCGCATCGCTGTGCCTTATGCGCTCTCGCTCCTATCCACACGCGACATACACGGCTACGTGCCGGGTATCAACGACATCTTCAACGGGGGATACGTGAACCCGGTAAGCAAGCAGACGGAGCTTTCGATAGAGGAGAAAAAAGAACGCGGAAAAGCGGCTATACTCGCACTGAAGGAGTACCGCCAGCTGAAAGCGGAAACACGGGGCCGACAGCCGGCGCCCGCACAGGAGCTGCGCCTCGGTGAACTGAGCAAAAGGCTCGACGCCGACATGAAGTACTTCGGCTACGGCTATATCAAGGACCGCGCCGACCTCGTGCCTTACATCCCCCTGTGCTTCTACGCCTTCCGCGCAATGGTGGGGCTGGGCACGCTCTTTACCGTCTTCTTCCTGCTGGCGCTATTCCTTATATATAAGAAGGATGTCACAGCAGCCAAGTTCCGCTGGTTCCATATCGCAGGCATAGCCCTGCTCCCTCTTGGCTACATCGCCAGCGAAAGCGGTTGGCTGGTAGCCGAGTTCGGGCGCCAGCCGTGGGCCATACAGGACATGATGCCTACATGGATAGCCGTGAGCAACATCAATTCGGGCAGCGTGATGTTCACGTTCTTCCTTTTCCTCGCCCTCTTCACTACCCTGCTCGCCGTAGAAATCAGCATCCTGCTCAAGCAGATAAAGAAAGGACCCGAGTATAATTCATAAACCACATGCTATTGCGAAATCCATAACACACAACTGATATGACATACGAAATATTGCAACACTACTGGTGGTTCCTCGTATCGCTATTGGGAGCCCTGCTGGTATTCCTGCTCTTTGTACAGGGCGCCAACTCGATGGTATTCAGCATCGGGCGCACCGAAGAGGAGCGACGCCTACTGGTCAACTCTACGGGCAGGAAATGGGAGTTCACCTTCACCACGCTCGTAACCTTCGGCGGAGCTTTCTTCGCCTCGTTCCCCCTTTTCTACAGCACCAGTTTCGGCGGCGCCTACTGGCTGTGGATGATTATCCTGTTCTCGTTCGTGCTGCAGGCCGTAAGCTACGAATTCCAGAACAAGCTGGGCAACCTGCTCGGGGCGCGCACCTTCCAGTGGTTTCTCGTACTGAACGGGCTGCTCGGCCCGCTGCTCATCGGCGGCGCCGTGGCTACCTTCTTCAACGGCAGCAACTTCATCATACAGAAGGACAACCTGACGGGTGGCATCCACCCCATCATCAGCAGCTGGGCCAATGCAAGCCACGGGCTCGACGCGCTGCTCGACCCATGGAACCTCATGCTCGGTTTCGCAGTGTTCTTCCTTGCGCGCATCCTCGGCACCCTCTACATCGTCAACAACGTAGACAACGACGCCATCCGCAAGCGCAGCCGGCGGCAGGTGCTCGTCAATGCCGTGCCCTTCGTGGTGTGCTTCGTGGCTTTCCTTGCGCGCACGCTGCTAAAAGACGGATATGCCGTAGAGCCTGCCACGGGCATCATCTTCATGGAACCGCTGAAGTATCTAAACAACCTGCTCGACATGTGGTACTTGCCCGCCCTGTTGCTCGCGGGCATCATACTGGTGCTGTTCGGTATCATCAAGACCATCGACAGCAAAACCTATATCTACGGCATCTGGCCTACGGGCATCGGCACGGTGCTCACGGTGCTCGCCCTGCTGCTCTGCGCCGGATGGAACAACACGGCTTACTATCCGTCGAATGCCGACCTGCAGAGCTCGCTGACCATCGCCAACTCGTGCAGCAGCGAGTTCACCTTGCAGACAATGTCTGTCGTGAGCCTGCTCATCCCGTTCGTGCTGGCATACATCGCCTATGCATGGCACTCTATCGACAAGAAAAAAATAGACGCGGAAGAAATCCAGAAAGACGAAGCCTACTAAAACTGACGCGATGACGGATTTAAGAAAGGCTTTCCTGAAATTGCACCTATCGGTATTGCTGGCCGGATTTACCGGTCTGTTCGGCAAGCTCATCACGCTTAACGAAGTAGACATCGTGTGGTACCGCATGCTGTTTACCTCGCTGATACTGCTTGTCTTTACAGGCCTGCCGCGCATCGGCTGGCGCAAGCTGCTGCAGCTGGCCGGCTGCGGCACGCTATTAGGACTGCACTGGATGCTGTTCTACGGGTCGATTAAGGCCAGCAACATCTCGATCGGCGTCATCTGCTATTCGCTGGTGGGCTTCTTCACGGCCTTTCTTGAGCCAGCCATCTTCCGCCGGCGGCTGTCATGGCTCGAAATCCTGTTTTCCCTCATCACCGTGGCCGGCCTGCTGTGCGTGTTCTCGTTCGACGCCCGCTACCGCTACGGTATCGCCATCGGCGTGGCATCATCGTTCGTGGCTGCACTCTACGGCACGGTGAACAAGAAGGTGAGCCGCGACATATCCAGCAGGGCCACCTTATTATATAGCATGAGCGGCGGGCTTATCTTCGTGAGCCTCATCATCCCCGCTTACCTGGCCGTATTCCCTGCACGCACCGATGTAATGGTCGTCCCGCAAGGCAGCAACCTGTGGTGGATGCTGTGCCATGCGCTGTTCTGCACCGTGGGTATGTACTTGCTGCAGATACAGGCTTTCCGCTCGCTGTCGGCCTTCACCGTCAACCTGACGTACAATCTCGAGCCTTGCTATACCATCCTCATCGCCTTCATCGCTTTCGGCGAGGCACGCGAGGTCAATTTCTCATTCTACGCCGGCATCCTGCTTATCCTCACCAGCGTGCTGCTGCAAACGCAGAGGGCAACACGGACACTGCCGGCACCACCCGGAAACTCTCAATCACTACCCAAATGACACCAACAGAACTAAGAAACCAACGGCTGGCACAACAGATGATAAAGAACTTGGAACGCCGCCACTTTGAAGCATATTATTGCCCCACGCCGGCGGAGGCCATAGAAAAGGTAATGCACATCGTACCCGCCAACAGCTCGGTAACGTGGGGAGGCTCGATGACCATACGCGACATGGGGCTGACACGGGCACTGGCAGACAGCGGAAGATACAACATCATCGACCGCGACCAAGCCAAAGACAACGATGAAAAGCGGCGCATGTACCTGCAGGCATTCGATGTGGATTTCTACCTGTCGAGCGCGAACGCCATCTCCGAGGACGGCGTCATCGTAAACATCGACGGCAACGGCAACCGCGTGGCAGCCATCACCTACGGGCCGCGCCGCGTCATCTTCATAGTAGGGCTGAACAAGGTGGCACAGAACACGGAGGCGGCCGTGGCACGCGCCCGCTCGACGGCTTCGCCCGTCAATGCAGCCCGTTTCCCCATAAAGACGCCTTGCCAGGCAGACGGCACATGCCACGACTGCCACTCGCCCGAAAGCATCTGCAACTACGTACACATCATGCGCAACTCGTATCCCGCAAAGCGCCACACCGTGATTCTCGTAGGCGAAAATCTGGGCTATTAATACCGGCAGCATGACCGAAAACGAAAAAATATTCGTACCTTTGCGGGCAAAACAAGACAGAGAATGATAGTTTGCATTGCAGAGAAACCGAGCGTAGCCAAGGATATTGCACGCATCCTGGGAGCCAATGCCTCGTACGACGGGTACATGGAGGGAAACGGTTACCAGGTGACATGGACTTTCGGCCACCTTTGCACGCTGAAAGAACCCGACGATTATACGCCCCTATGGAAGTATTGGAGCCTCAGCGCACTGCCCATGATACCGCAACGCTTCGGAATCAAGCTGATTGAAGACAAAGGGATACAGAAGCAGTTTGCCACCATCGAACGGCTGATGCAGGCGGCGGACGGCATCATCAACTGTGGCGACGCCGGGCAGGAGGGCGAACTGATACAGCGGTGGGTGATGCAGAAGGCCGGAGCCAAATGCCCCGTACGCCGGCTGTGGATATCGTCGATGACCGACGAGGCCATACGCGACGGCTTTCAGATGCTGAAAGACCAGACTGAATATCAGCCGCTGTACCTTGCCGGACTGTCGCGCGCCATCGGCGACTGGATACTGGGCATAAACGCTACGAGGCTCTACACGCTGAAGTACGGGCAAAACAGGCAGGTGCTGAGCATCGGGCGCGTGCAAACGCCCACGCTCGCACTCATCGTAAACCGGCAGAAGGAAATAGAGAACTTCAAGCCGGAGGCTTACTGGATTCTGTCAACTACCTACCGCGACACGGTGTTCAACGCCACAAAAGGAAAATTCACGAAGAAAGAAGAGGGCGGGGAGTTTCTGCAAGCCATTACGGGAAAACCTTTCACCGTGACCGACGTGCAAAAGAAAAACGGCACGGAGGCGCCGCCCCATCTCTACGACCTTACCTCGCTGCAGGTAGACTGCAACAAGAAATATGCGATGAGCGCCGAAATGACGCTCAACATCATTCAGCAACTATACGAGCGCAAGCTCACGACTTACCCCCGCGTAGACACCCAGTTCCTAAGCGATGACATCTACCCCAAATGCCCCGTGATACTGGCCGGAATACGCGGGTACGAACAGTTTACACAGCCGCTGGCAGGAAAGAAATTACCGAAGTCGAAAAAGATATTCGACACCTCGAAAGTAACCGATCACCATGCTATAATCCCCACCGGCGTGCCGGCCACGAACTTGACCGACATGGAAAAGCACGTGTACGACCTCATCACCCGCCGCTTTATATCGGCATTCTACCCCGACTGCAAGTTTGCTACAACAACGGTGCTCGGGAAGGTGGAGGACATAGAATTCAAGGTGGCCGGAAAAACAATCCTCGAACCCGGATGGCGCACCGTTTACGCAAAAGACGTGCAGACCAGCGAGGAAGACGACACGAAGAAAGACGACGAAGAGCGTACGCTGCCCGAATTCGTAAAGGGCGAAAGTGGCAGCCATGTTCCGAGCTTGACCGAGAAATGGACTACACCGCCGAAGTTTTATACCGAAGCTACACTGCTGCGCGCCATGGAAACGGCTGGAAAATTCGTTGAAGACGAGGAGCTGCGCGCCGCATTGAAAGAGAACGGCATCGGGCGCCCCTCGTCGAGGGCAGGCATCATCGAAACACTATTCAAGCGTCATTACATTAAACGCGAACGCAAAAACCTGATTGCCACCCCAACGGGTATCGAGCTGATCGACCTTATTCACGAGGAACTGCTGAAGAGCTGCGAACTGACGGGTATCTGGGAAAAGAAGTTGCGCGACATCGAGCACAAGACTTACGACCCGGCCCTGTTCATTGAAGAGCTGAAACTGCAAATCAATGACATCGTGAAAAGGGTACTCGCAGACAACAGTAACCGCAGGGTTACCACCTTGACCGATGCCGACCTGAAAAAAAAGATGGCACCGAAAGCTGAGCAGGCACCTAAGCCGAAAGCACCGCGCAAACCAAAACAAAAGGACTTGAAAGCCGGCGACGCGCTCATCGGGCAGACATGCCCCGAATGCGGGAAAGGGAAAATCATAAAGGGGAGGGGCGCCTACGGCTGTTCGTGCTGGAAAGACGGCTGCGCATTCCGCCTGCCTTTCGACAAATGACGAAACGCTTGGGATAGGCACACAATAAAAGGCGAAGGTAAACGTTTATTATTCGGTATGCGCAAAATATTCACCATATTATATATAGCCGTTGCCGCCATTGCCCTTGTAGGCTGTGGCGCCGACGCCGCCATGAAGAAAGGCGATAAGTTTTATGCCTTAGGCGAATATTTCGATGCAGCCAACCAATACAGGAAAGCTTACTCGCAGACACCTACCAAAGAAAGGGATACCCGGGGAAAGCGGGCATTGAAGATGGCCGAATGCTACCGGCGCATCAACTATACGCAAAAAGCCATTGCCAGCTACAACAATGCCATACGGTATGGGCAGGCAGACAGCATGACCCACTTCTACTTGGCACAGCAACTGATGAAGAACGGCAGCTACAAAGAGGCCGCCAAGGAATTCCAGGTACAGCTCGACTCAATGCCCGGCCACAGGCTGGCACGCATAGGGCTGCGCTCTGCCCAACAGGCCCCGAAATGGAAAGAGGCCGGTTCGCAATATACCGTCAGGCGCGAAAACCTGTTCAACTCACGGCGGGCAGACTATTCGCCCATGTTGGCCGGCGATGAATACGAGCAACTCTACTTCACGTCGACCCGCAATCAAGCGCGCGGCGACGAGCTGAGCGGCATCACGGGAACCAAGAACGGCGACATATTCATGTCACAAAAAGATGAGAAGGGGAAATGGCAAAAGCCGGAGGTTATCGACACGGAGCTGAATTCCGACTTCGATGAAGGCGCCTGCGCTTTCAGCCCCGACTCGAAAACCATGTACCTGACGCAATGCAAGACCGACCCGGCCAGTCCGCGGTATGCACAAATCAGCACATCCAAACGCTCGGATGCAGCATGGGGCTCCTCTACCCCACTCGACATTACGAAAGACACGCTATCGAGCTATGCACATCCGGCTGTATCACCCGACGGCGAATGGCTCTACTTCACCAGCGACATGCCCGGCGGCATGGGCGGACTGGACATCTGGCGCATCCGCCTGACAAGCAATGGAATGGGTGGGGTGGAAAACCTCGGGGCGCCCATCAATACCGAAGGCGACGAGGAGTTCCCCACTTTCCGGCCCAACGGCGACTTATATTTCTCCTCAAACGGGCATCCCGGTATGGGCGGACTGGATATCTACATCGCCAAGCCCGATACGTCGGAAACCGGCGGATGGAAAATTGAACATCCCGGATTCCCGCTCAACTCACAGGGCGACGACTTCGGCATGACTTTCGAAGGGTTGCGCAACCAGGGTTTTTTCTCTTCAAACCGTGGCGACGGGAAAGGATGGGACCACATCTACAGCTTCGTCAATCCGGAAATCGTACAAACCGTAAAGGGATGGGTATACGAGCAGGAAGCTTACGAACTTCCGAACGCATTGGTATACATGGTGGGCAACGACGGCACCAACCTGAAACTGAGCGTAAAGGGCGACGGTTCTTTCACACAGGAAATCAAGCCCAATGTCGACTATGTATTGCTGGGCACGTGCAAGGGTTACCTCAACCACAAGGAGCAGCTACGCGTAGAGCCTGTCACAGAGTCGAAGGAGTACGTACTGCAATTCCCATTGGCCAGCATCACCGCCCCAGTGCTTATCGACAACATCTTCTACGATTTCGACAAAGCAACCCTCCGGCCCGAATCAACCGTGGCGCTCGATGAGCTCATCAAGCTACTCAACGAAAACCCGAACGTGACCATCGAACTAAGCGCCCATTGCGACTATCGCGGGCCAGCTGCCTACAACAAGGCACTCTCGCAGCGACGGGCAGAAGCTGTCGTAAGCTACCTGATAGAGCATGGCATAGAGAAAGATCGCCTGTCGCCCGTAGGCTACGGAAAGGACAAGCCGAAGACCGTCCGCAAAAAGCTGACGGAGAAATACGCATTCCTGAAAGAAGGCGATGCACTGAGCGAGGATTTCATCAAAAAGCTTAATCCCGAAGAACAAGAAACCTGCAACCAGTTGAACCGCCGCACGGAGTTTATCGTATTGCGCACCACGTACGGCATGTTCGACAAAGAGGGTAAACTGAAAAATCCTCCCAAGCCGAAACCGGCAAAGGAGGAAACAACGCCTTCGCTTGAAGACGACTTATTCTGAAACGAGCGCTATGATGACAAACGCTCGTTGTCCAACAACTCGTAGATACCGACGCCCAACAGCGTTGCAGCCGTTACCATCAGCATCGGCAGATTGATATGCGGCAGCTGCATGGTGGGAAGCGTGCGCACAAATACTTCGATGTAAGTGATGAGAAGCTCGCCGCCGCGTAAATAGATGAACAATGCCACGGCCAAAGCAACGCAGAACACCGTCCACACCCGTGCCAAACGGTCGGCACGCCACGGCAGGCGGTGCATCACGCGCTGGCTGAATCCATTGTCTTCAATCGTCTGGCGGGCAGCCTCTTGAAAGAAACTTTCTAATAATTTATCGTTATCTCCGGTCATATCCATTCTGTTTTAAGTAAGTAGCCAATTTTTCTTTTCCCCGTGACAGATGGGATTTGACAGTGCCTTGCGGCATTCCCGTAATCTCGGAAATCTTCTCTATCGGCTGTCCGTCTATTAATTGCAGTGTGATGCACGTCCGTTCGTCGGGCTTCAGCCTTGCCAGCGCATCATAGACATCCATTTTCGTATTGCAGTCGGTTCCAACAGAGTTGAGCCGCGCCGCTGCCGGCGAATCCATGCCGTCGGTGGCATGGTGGCTGCGCAGATAGTCGTACAGTACATTATAGGCTATGCGGTACAACCAAGTGGCGAAACTCGATAAACCGCGGAATTTCCCTATGCTCGTATAGGCTTTAACGAAGGTATCCTGCGCTAAGTCATCGCTCAACTGTACATCCCCCAGTGTCTGGTTCAGAAAGAACCTGCGAACAGGCGACTGGTATTTGCGCACAAGCTGGTCGAAAGCCCGCTTATTGCGAAATACCGCCACCTGCATCACGAGAGATGTATCATTGATTGCTTCCATTTAAAACCTTTCCAAGCGGTTCTTTTCCGGGATTATCAACCATAGTATAGGATACAGCAGGATGCCGCTGAATGCCGTGAAGAAGGTAAGCACGGCATACCCCACGCGCACGAGGGTCGGATCTGCATCTATATATTCAGCGAAGCCGCCGCATACACCGCCGATTACCTTATCGGCCGAGCGTGTCAATCGTTTATTACTGCTCATAGTCGTTTTTTATTTGTTCATTGTTTATATTATGTTTTCTTGATGTCCGCGCAATCACCAGTTTACCCAGTCCCATGAAGAGCACGAGGAAGCCTACGCCGATTCCGGCATCCATTTCGATAAACCAAAAGAAGATGATCAGCCCGATACCAACAAAGCTCTGCCTTATCCCGCTGTTCCAAGTGCCGTCGTCGACCGGTGGTGCACCTTTCAACAACTGGTCGGGTATAGGCTGCCCGCTTCTCATCGCCATTTCTGCCAGTTTCATTTTCTGCTTGCGGTTCTTATAAATGAAATAGAACACCAAAGCGATGATGATCACCGGCGATAACACGAAGATGCTAAGAATAGCAACGATGGCTACGATGGCATCGGGGATATGGTCGGACATGCCCCAGAACCGGTAGAAACCGCCGGCATCATCATCGTCGTCCATGCCCGTTTGCTGCGCAGCTCCCTGATACATTACCGTATCGGTTGTATCTGAATATGCCTCCAAAGCATCCTTCTCTGTAGAATCGGCCACCACGGCCGTACGTGGATGGTGGCGATGTGTCTGTGCTGCCGATTCGCCCCCCATGCCGAGCGCCAGAATCATGGCGAATGCAATTAAATACTTCTTCATATCAGTCATTGTTTTTATTTTCTTTTTGTTTGTTAGACGCATCTTGCTACTAATAAGTTGCAAAGATGCATTTTTTTTTTTAACTTTGCAAGCAATTATGCCACTACCTGAAGAATTTCTATCATACACGCGGCGGATGATGGGCGAAGAGCTGTTCTCCACCTTCTTGCACGGCATGCAGGAAGAACCGTCTGCAAGCATCCGGCTCAACCCGCTGAAGTGCCCTTCGCTGCGGCCGGAGGAAAGCGAACCGGTGCCATGGTGCAAAGACGGATACTATCTGAAAAGCCGCCCCAATTTTACGGTCGACCCTTTATTGCATGCAGGCTATTATTACGTACAGGAAGCCTCGTCGATGTTTATCGACCGCGTGCTGCGCCAATATGTGCCATCGCCCGTATATATGCTCGACCTTTGTGCAGCCCCCGGCGGCAAGTCGACGGCGGCCAGGGCGGCCTTGCCTGCCGGAAGTTTGCTCGTAAGCAACGAGCCTGTCCGCCAACGGGCGCAGATACTATCGGAGAACATACAAAAGTGGGGGCATCCCGAGTGCATCGTAACGAATAATTACCCCATTGATTTCAGGCGCGGCAAACTGATGTTCGACGTTATCTTGTGCGATGTGCCCTGCTCGGGCGAAGGCATGTTCAGGAAGAATCCCGAGGCCATTGCTGAATGGAGCCCGCAGAATGTGGAGAGATGCAGCCAACTGCAGCGCGAAATCGTAGCCGACGCATGGCAATGCCTGCGGCCCAACGGTCTGCTTATCTACTCTACATGCACCTACAACACGAAAGAAAACGAGGAAAATGTGGCATGGCTTTGCGCCGAACTGGGTGCAAGCGTGCTGCCGGCCGACACCTGTGCCGACTGGAACATAACCGGCTCGCTGCTCGAAGGATTCCAAGCGCCTGTCTACCGCTTCATTCCCGGAAAGACCCGGGGTGAAGGGCTCTTTATGGCAGTATTGAGGAAACCGGCAGGCAACACCGGGCCAACCCATGAAAAAAGCATGCGCGACCAGATTAGAAAGGCATTAAAACCGCTCTACGACGGTGTACCCGAAGCTACGGCGAAAGGTAAAGACCGCATACCCAGCCAGGCGCAAGCACTGGCCATAGGCGCCCCCAACAGCGACTATCCGCACGTGGAGCTCAGCTACGGACAGGCCATGCAGTATCTGCGCCGCGAAGCCATAGCGATAGCCGATGCCCCGCGCGGCCTTGTGCTCATGACCTTCCTCGGCGCCCCGCTCGGTTTCGCCAAGAACATCGGGAACCGCGCGAACAACCTCTATCCGCAAGAATGGAAAATAAAAACGACCCATATACCCGAAGAATATGAAACAATACTTAGACTTGCTTAACCGCATACTCACGGAAGGCACGCCGAAAGGCGACCGCACCGGAACCGGCACCATCGGCATATTCGGCAGTCAGGCGAGATACAACCTCGAAGACGGATTCCCGCTCCTCACGACAAAGAAACTGCACTTGAAATCGATTATCTACGAACTGCTGTGGTTCCTCCAGGGCGACACGAACGTGAAGTATCTACAAGAGCACGGCGTAAGGATATGGAACGAATGGGCCGACGAAAACGGCGAGCTCGGCCCGGTATACGGGCACCAATGGCGCTCGTGGCCCGACTACGGTGGCGGGGTAATCGACCAGATACAGAACGTTGTCGACCTGATAAAGCACAACCCCGACTCGCGCCGCATGATTGTGAACGCATGGAACGTGGCCGAAGTGGATAAGATGGCTCTGCCGCCTTGCCACACGATGTTCCAGTTCTACGCAGCGGAAGGGCGGTTATCGCTGCAACTCTACCAGCGCTCGGCCGACACGTTCCTCGGCGTGCCGTTCAACATAGCCTCCTATGCCCTGCTGCTACAGATGATGGCACAGGTGACGGGGCTCCGCGCAGGCGACTTCATCCACACCACGGGCGATACGCACCTCTACTTGAACCACTTGGAACAAGCCAAGCTGCAACTCACCCGCGAACCGCGCCAACTGCCGGTAATGAAAATCAACCCGGACGTAAAGAGCATATTCGACTTCAAGTACGAAGACTTCGAGCTCGAAGGCTACGACCCGTGGCCACACATCAAGGCGGAGGTAAGCGTATGAACATCAACATCATCGCAGCCGTGGCGCGCAACCGGGCCATAGGCTATCAAAACCAGCTCATCTATTGGCTGCCCAACGACCTCAAACGGTTCAAGGCCCTCACTACGGGCCACACCATCATCATGGGGCGCAACACTTTCGAGAGCCTGCCGAAAGGCGCACTGCCCAATCGCCGCAACATCGTGCTGAGCCGTACGCAGGGCTGTTTCCCGGGATGCGACACGTATGCCTCGCTCGACGAAGCACTGCGGCACTGCCGCGACGACGAAGACGTATATATAATAGGTGGAGCAAGCCTTTACGAGCAAGCCATCGGAACGGCCGACCGGCTTTACCTGACCGAAGTAGACGACACGCCGCAGCTGGCCGACACCTTCTTCCCGCCCTACGCCGACTGGCGCATGGAACACAGGGAAGCTCACGATACCGACGAGAAGCATGCTTACCGGTATGCCTTTGTCGACTACGTGCGGTAAAAGTACTCTCACCCATCTCCCCAACGCATGTTCAAGATTGCCATCATCGGCGGAGGAGCCGCCGGTTTCTTCGCAGCCATCGCAGCCAAGCGCAAACAGCCACAAGCAGAGGTAACCATTTACGAGAAAGCCCGGCACGTGCTGGCCAAGGTAGGAATAAGCGGTGGCGGACGCTGCAACGTCACCAACTCGTTTAATGAAGTAACCGACCTGAAACAGGTTTATCCCCGCGGCGACAAACTCATGAAGCGCCTGTTCAACACATTCGACCACAATGATACCTACCGGTGGTTCGAAAACCACGGCGTGCCGCTTGTCACGCAAGACGACCAGTGCGTATTCCCCCGCTCGCAAAGTTCGCAGAGCATCGTCCAATGCCTTACCCGGCAGGCTGCAGAACTGGGCATCGCCATCCGTACATCGCACACATTGCAACAAATCACCCCACAGGCCGACGGCACACTGCTACTGTCGTTCAAGGAGGGAGAAACGGCCGTGGCCCACAGGGCAGCCGTTACCACTGGCGGCTCACCACGCGAATCGGGACTGGCCTACCTGGCTGCTTTAGGCCACCGTATAGAACAGCCCGTACCCTCGCTCTTCACGTTTAATCTGGCCGATACGGCCGTATGCCAACTAATGGGAACCGTGGTCGACCCTGCCACCGTATCCATCCCCGGCACCAAACTGCGTGGGCAGGGCGCATTGCTCATTACCCATTGGGGCATGAGCGGGCCGGCCATCCTCAAGCTCTCATCGCAAGCAGCCCGCTATGCCAGCGGATGCCTTTACCGGTTCCCTGTCGCGGTAAACTGGACCGGGCACGTGAAGGAGACGGAAGAACACCTGCAGGAAATCCTTATCAAGAATCCCCAAAAGCATTTATCTTCCATACGCCCCTTCGACCTCCCTTCCCGGCTTTGGCTCTACCTCATCGGGAAAACAGGCCTTGCTGCCGACAAGAAATGGAGCGAACTGGGCAGGAAAGGTATCAACAAACTGGTTGAGACGCTTACTAACGACCGGTACGACGTATCGGGCAAAAGCCCTTTCCGCGAGGAATTTGTCACCTGCGGCGGTATCAGCCTCAACAGCATCAACCTCCATACGCTGGAAAGCAGGGTATGCCCACACCTTTATTTCGCAGGCGAAGTGCTCGATATCGATGCCGTCACCGGCGGGTTCAACCTGCAAGCCGCATGGACCACAGGCTATGTCGCCGGAGAACACATAGCGGAAACAGCAGGATAAAGCACACGCTTATATTTCTGCCTCAGTCTCTGCTTCTGCCTCGTCGACAGGGAAATCGAGAATGGGCAGCTGGCGGTTGATGGCCGAATTGAACGAGATGATGGTTTCGCTGCGCGCCAGTCCCAGCGGCTGCAGCTTGTCGTGGATGATGTTCAACAGATGATGGTTGTTCACGGCATAGATTTTGATGAACATATCAAAATCCCCCGTGGTGTAGTGGCATTCCACCACTTCCGGTATCTGTTTCAGTTCTTCCACTACTAAATCGAATTTTTCCGGGTTTTTCAGGTTCAAACCGATATAGGCACATGTTTCGTAGCCTATTCTCTCCGGATCGATAACAAACCGCGACCCTTTCAGAACCCCCATGTTAGTCAGTTTCTGAATACGCTGATGAATAGCTGCACCGCTGACATTGCATGCGCGGGCTACTTCAAGGAACGGGATACGCGCGTCTTCTGCTATCAACTTCAGAATCTGCTTATCCAGCCTGTCCATTTTCTGAGATGCCATTGTTTTTTATTTGCAAAGT
This sequence comes from Prevotella sp. UBA1378, assembly GCA_002305505.1. Taxonomy (GTDB): domain Bacteria; phylum Bacteroidota; class Bacteroidia; order Bacteroidales; family Bacteroidaceae; genus Prevotella. The sequence goes on from DBRC01000058.1 coordinate 17,130, forward strand.
TACAAAAAAAACGGTGTAAACAATGCGATTATAAGTAAAATTGCATGTTTTTGCATCAATTTGATATCATTCTTGGGATAAAACAGCCGAATAATTAATTTTCGTCGCATGAGATTGGCGGAGCGCCTGCTTCACGTCGGTGATGATGCCCATGGGTGTGTTTTCGTCTGCCCTGATGCTTACCGTCATCTTCTTCACGTCCCCGGGTGCCATCCGCTCGCGTTCGGCATTGATATAGTCGCCCACCTCGTCGACCGTAGCAAACTTGTCGTTGAGCTGTATACACGTTGCACTACCCACCGTGCGCTGCAAATCGGGCATAGGCTTGCCTATGTAGATATAGCTCACGGTAGATTTCTTGACCAGTTTTTCCACTTCCGTCCCTTGGGGCACCTTGTATTGTACCTTCACCTGCACCTCGCGCATGTGGGTGACAATCATGAAGAAGAACAATACGGTGAAAATCAGGTCGGGCAGCGACGCCGTGTTCAAGCCGGGTATTTCGCGCCGTTTCCTCTCAAACATGCTCATTGCCGGCCTCCTTTCCCGTCGCTGGGTTCCGCTTCGCTGATGCGCTGGGGGTAATACTTGCCCACGGCCTCGCGCTCTGCCGGGCGGCACGCCTTGTACGGACGCCCGAAGCGGTTGCGCGCCAAGCGGTCGCGCAGCGAGTTATAGGCGGCCACGATGGCATTCTGCATCGCGAAGTAGGCCTTGTAGCTCGTGCGGCGGTCGGCCTGCACCGACACGATGTGCTTGGCCGTTATCCTGCATGCCCCCAAGAGGGGGATGTTGCAAGCCGTCTTTTCGGGTTTCGACGGGTCGTCTGCTGCGTTCTCCACAAAGCTTTCCACCTCTTTCTGCAATTGCTCCAGCGTCACCGTGCGCCCGTCGCACGTCAGCCGGTCGGCCTCGTCCAGACTCACGTTCAGCACATTGCGCTGCTTTACGCTCAGCTCCTCCAGCTTGTCCGCCGGGGGGAGCGGAGGCAACTGCCTCATCAGGCCCTTATCGGTGTCGATCGACGTGGTGACCAGAAAAAAAATCAGCAGCATAAACGAGATGTCGGCTGTACTGGTCGTATTCAGGCCGGGAACTCCGCGGCGTATCCTCCTGCGCAACATTGCTTAATGCCCTCCCCTTCGTTTCTGCCTGCGGTTCAAGCCCGACATGCCGTACAACACGCCGCCCACCGCCAATACGATGAGTAACGCCGACGTACGGATGAGCATGTCGGTCGTTTTCAGCCAGAACACAGACGTGTATTCGTCGCCGTTGATTTCCAGCGGTTCTGCCGAACCGGCAGCGAAAGTAACCAGTAACAGCACCGTAAGCAAGGCTGCCGTACCGTAACTGATCAGGAGCACGGGAATCCCGTTTACCCTCCTGTCGCGCTTTCCGCGCTTCCGTATGCCCCTCACCACCGCAGCCACCGCCACCGCCGCAGCCGCAGCCAGCAACAGGTAGATATAAGCCAGCAGCGCAGCGGTCATCGCCGGTGCGTTGTAATTCACGTTGTCCTCGAACGGGGTGTCGTAGCCCACAAGGTAATACAAGCCGAATATCACCGCCGACACACAGATAAGCATCAGCAGCACGCGGCCCGACAACTTATCCGCCGGCCAGCGGCCAATGTCCGGTATACGCAGTTTAGGCATCGTTCTTCAGTTTGTACTTCACGATTGTGTCGAGCAGCGTTATCGCCGACTCCTCCATCTGCGACGTAAGGTGTTCTATCTTCGAGAGGATGTAGTTGTAAAACACCTGCAATATCAGTGCGACGATGATACCGAAGATGGTCGTTATCAGCGCCACCTTCATTCCCTCGGCCACGATGGTTGCCGAGATATCGCCCGAGTGCTGTATACGGTCGAACGCCATCACCATGCCGATAACCGTCCCCAAGAACCCAAGCGACGGCGCCATGGCGATGAACAGCGTAATCCATGAGCAGCCTTTCTCCAGGTTGGCCGACTGCACCGAACCATAGCTCACAATCGAGCGCTCTATCGTATCAATAGTTTCCGTGATGCGCGACAACCCCTGGTAGCAGATGCTCGCCACCGGCCCGCGCGTGTTGCGGCAGATGTCCTTCGCCCCTTCCACGTCGCCGCCCATCACCTTTTCTTCGATGTCTTCCATCAGCCGCTTGGCGTCAATTTCCGACAACGTGAGATAGATAATGCGCTCAATGCAGAAGGCCAGCCCGATAACCAGTGCTAATGCCACGAGCGACATAAAGCCGGCGTTTCCCTCGATAAACTTCGTCTTCAATTGTTTATGGAATCCCACGCTTTCTTCCTCTATGGGCAGCGTATCAGAAACGGCGTCGAGCAGGGCGTCATCCAGCTGGCTGCCCGCCACCGAGTCGCCGGCGGCGGCCGCACTGCCGTTCTTCACCATGCCCACCGTATCGTTGCCTGCCCTGGCCTGCGCCCTTGCCGGCTGCATGCCTGCAATCAAGGCCATAATTGCAAAAAGTGCAATTAGTCTTTTCATCTCTTCTTACCTGATTTAATTTAATGGCGCAAAGGTAACAAATAATTCGGGAACTGCCGAATGATTTGGGAAGATTTCAACGAATTAACAAACGAATCCGGGGGAACGGATTAACGGAGTAACAGAGTAAACGGATTAACTTGATTTGTACAAGCACCGTGTAGCCTCCGTACAAGCACCTTGTAGCCCGGCTACAAGCACCGTGTAGCTGGCGTACAAGATGCTTGTACGTTTTTGATTAGGGATTAGGAATCGGGGATTAGGGATTAAGGTTTGGCGGCAACTGCAGGAAATCAGGATCACTTCTGCGATATAAGCACGCGCAAGACGTGGCGGCGCGACTTGTCGATGGCATAGCGCTTGAGGACACCGGGACCGCAACTGCCGTTGCCCAGACCGAGCACGGCACAGTCGATATTGAGGAAGGTGGCATCCTGCTCCTGCAATTCAAAATCGTGGCGCGCTGCGGCAAGATCAGTTGCACTATAACGCATCACGGAGAAACTGAAAGGAGCATCAAGGGCGGCGACACGGATGATATCGCCACGGGCGGTAGACAGTTCTACAGAGGTGCAGTCCTCGTGGTTGCCATTGTCCTGCGGACGGGGATAGTGGGTAAACATATCCTTTACGGCCGCCTGCCAGCGGCCTATCAAGGCCGACTGCTTGCGGTCGGGATAGCTGTCCCACGGGCCGCGCCCATACCATGTACACTGCCCGTATGCACGGGGCAGGCGGATGGAGAAGCCCATGCGGGGCAGCTCGGGCAGTTGCCCCCGGCACTCGTAGCTCTGCGTAAGCTCCCATGCGTTGCGGCCTGCTTGACGCCACTGGGTGGTAACAACGATGCTGCCATTGGCAAAGCAGTATTCTTCGACCTCGGGCGACAGGCGCTTTATTACCGGACTGTCGAGCCGGTTCTGCTGCCAGTCGCGCGCCAGCCAGTTGCCGAATCCCGTATCATTGTCGGTAGGGGCACGGAAAAACTGTGCCTGCACCGGATACTCGAAGGCGCATGAAGCAATGGTTGCAGAAGGTGCTGCGGTCAGCGGCGCCAAGCTGACGGGGGTTTGCCACGCAATGACCTCATGGCCATCGGCCGCCGTAACATAGAGATTCAGGTACACGTCGGTGCCCGGCTTCCCAGCCCATGCCGAGCTACGGGTAAGCACCGCGCTGTCGCCCGGCTCTACCGCGGGAATGGCAAGCATGCCCTTTGCTTTCTGCTTGCCGCCGTGCATCAGCCGGTACTGGCAGCTGAAACCGCCGAGCGGCAGGTGGCTATGACGGTTGATTATCCATATTTTGTCGCCATGACGGCGAAACCCCACAGGCGAGTAGACATGTTTCAGTTCCTCGTATTTAGCCGACTTGCTACGGTCGCTGAAGACTATGCCGTTGAGGCAGAAAGCCTTCAGGTTGGGCCTGTCGCCAAAGTCGCCCCCATACAGTATACGGCGCTGCCCGTCGTAAATGCCTTGATCGACAAAATCCCAGATAAAGCCGCCCAACATGCGTGGATGGCTGTATATCTCGTCCCAATACTCCTTCAAGTTGCCTAAGGCGTTGCCCATACAGTGGCCATACTCGCTGGTGAGCACCGGGCGGTCGTCGTTGGTGCGCCGGGCTATCTCCAGCAACCGTTCCCACCGGGCATTCTCGGCACGCTCCTTATCGCTGCCTTCGGGTATGCCGGGATTGAGGTACTCATCGCATACGCGGGGATAGAAACGGCTGATAACATCTACCGTGTTTGGGTCGGGAGCGCCGTCGTGCCCCTGTGCCCCTTCATAATGTACAAAGCGCGTGGGGTCGAACTCGCGCAGCCATGCCGCCATCGCAGCATGATTGGCGCCATAGCCGCTCTCATTGCCAAGGCTCCAGAAAACGATGGAGGGATGGTTCTTGTCGCGCTCGGCCATGCGCACCACGCGGTCCATGAAAGCGGCATGCCAGTCGGGCGTAGAAGCCAGAGTGCCGCGCAGGCCGTGCGTCTCGCAGTCGGCCTCGTCCATGACGTAGAGCCCGGCACTGTCGCACAGCTCGTACCATCGCTGCACGTTAGGATAATGGCTGAGCCTCACGGCATTTACGTTGGCCTCTTTCAGCAGGCGTATGTCGCGTTGCATCAGTTCTTCGGTCATCACGCGCCCCAATAGCGGGTCGTGCTCATGGCGGTTGACGCCGCGGAAGCGCACCTGCCTGCCATTGACAAGGAAGCGGCCGCCGCTGATTTCGAGCCAGCGGAAGCCTACACGCTGGCGCGCTTGCTGCACGACGTTGCCCGTAGAGTCGGTAAGCGCAATGCAGAGCGTATAAAGATAGGGCGTTTCTGCCGTCCACAGCCGGGGCGAGCGTACGGTCATGGAGATGCGGTCGAAGCGGCTGTGCCCGCGCTGTGGGAACCATTCGTTCATGTTGGCAGCGCGATGATCAAGGTCGAGAATGGTTTCTGCATCGGTTTTTGCCGTGGCTATCTCGCGCCCGCCGGCATCGGTCAGCGTGGCCACCACATGGCAGCCCTTTCCCGTCTGCCCGTTGTACACGCTGAGCTTCGGGTTTATCTGCAAGGAGAAGACCTCCCCCTCCCCTTCCGCTGCCTGCACCGGAGATACGCCGGCAGACTGTGCCGGAGCCAGCCTTACGGTGCGGACGGCAAAGTCGCGGAGATTGATGTCGGGCGTATGGAAAAGGGTTACATCGCGGTGGATGCCGCCGAAGCGCCAGAAATCCTGGTCTTCGAGATAGCTACCGTCGCTGTATTTATATACCTCGACCGCTATCAGGTTGCTGCCCTTGCGGATATAAGGCGTAATATTAAACTCCGACGCCTCCATCGAGCCTTGCGAATAGCCTGCCCGATGGCCGTTGACCCACACATAGAAGGCGCTCATCACGCCATCGAAGCGCAAGAACGTCTGTCCCGCAGCAAGCCAGTCGGCAGGCAGGGTGAACGTGCGGCGATACTGTCCGGTAGGGTTGCGCTCCCTGGCAGTGGTCCAGTCGGGTTTGGGTGTGTGCATCACATACGGCGGGTCTATCTTAAACGGATAGCCGGCAGAGATGTAAATGGGCGTGCCGTAGCCGTTTACTTCCCAATTGGCCGGGACGGGGAAATCGGCCCATGCCGCATCATCGGCATCGGTGCGGTAAAAATCAGCGATGCGCCCGGCGGGCGTTTCCGTCCAACGGAACTTCCATTGCCCGTTCAGCGACAGCTGACTGTCGCCTGCCCGTCTGACGTAAGGAAAGAATGCGGCACGGGCTGGTTCGCGGTTTATCTGGAGAACATGTTGATTCTCCCAGTCGTGGGGCGCATCGGCTACGGCTGTTCCGGATGCCATGAGTAGGGCTACGGGCAGTAATGAAAGCTTCTTTATCATCTGGCGCACATTTAGTGGATTCGGCATGTCATTGTATTTCGAGCGTCTTGAACTCGACGCCCTTTGCACCTTCCACCGTAACACGGTAATGGCCGGCATTAATCTGCGTGCCGGTGGCAGTGCTGAGCATTTTAAACTTATGCTTCGTGGGCAGGAAAGTAACCGGCCGGCGGAAAAGCACCGTACCCTTGGCATCGGTGAGGGTAAGCTCCGCGCGTACTGATGCCTGCGCGGCGTTGCGATAATGGAAACGCAAGGCGTACTCTTGCCCTAAGCCGGGCTGTATGTCCCATGCTGTAGCAGCGCCCGAAACAACAGGCTGATAGGCTACCGAGGGGCGCGCCTCGGTATCAGCAGGCAGCTCGCTCTTAGGCAACTTGGCCACGGTATCGGTATCCATGGCTGCCCACGAAAAAGGAGCAACGGGATATGCAGCCCCGGCCTTACCGGCAGGAGCACTGCCCGCGCAGGCAATGGCAATGGCGCTGATGACGGCCTGCCCTGCCTTCACCTCGGGGAAAGAGATGCGCAGCTTGCCTTGCCGGGCAGTGGCGTAAACCACCTTGCGCATAGCGCCGGCATAACCGCTCTCGGCCCAAATATCCAAATCGTCGACTACGACGGAATCGTTAACTGCGATATCGAAGATACGCATGCCTTCACAGTCGGTGTACACGCGGGCATCGCGGCCATGCCACGGCTCGGCAAAGTAGAGCTCGATACGGTAGCGCACGCCCGTATCGGCAGGAAAGTCGTAATAGAGGCGATGGCGGCCGAAACGGAACGACTGGAACAGTCTGTCATCGTCCGTGCCGCGGATGGCTGCACTCACGGTACGCTGACTGGCCTGATAGGGATTCAACCCGAAGTCGGCTCCCCACGAGTGGCTGTAGCTGTCGGTATCCTGCCCCCACTGCTGTCCGTACGAGTCGGTATAACCGTCGCCGCCACAGTTGATACGGTAAACGTAAGTATAACCGGCAGCCCCCTTCAGCAGGTCTACATTGCGGTCGGCAGCCGTCACCGTGAGTGCATCGCCCTCCGGCTTGCCGTATCTCGACTTATACATGTAATAAGCTTCGGTGGGTTCTTCCCAAATGGTGGTCAGTCCTTTATAATTTACAGGCCCCACCTTGTCAACACGGCGGTAGGCGCCGTCGGGCTGCACCCGGCCCGGATTGTCGTGCGATGAGAATATCCATTGGAAATGGCCGCAAACGCTGTCGGCCACGCTCTCGGCCAAACGGGCTTTCGTGGAAAGCAGCTGCACGAACGCCTCTTCCGAATAGCCTTTGCTGCCATGCAGGCCGATGGTGCGCCATGCCCCGTATTCGCCGTTGAGCAACTGGTCGGGGCGGCGGAGCTCTGCAGCGTAGTTATCGGCCGAACCTCCATAAGTACCGCTCCAGTTCTGAACCACGTTCCAATCGGTGCCCTCACCGCCATTACACGTCGTAACAGGGCGCATCGTGCGCGCCGTCGGATCCATCTCGCGGATGATGGCACGGCACTCCTCCGCAAAATCCTTAGGCAGGGCGCTTTCGTTCTGCAGCCCCCACATCACCACACTGGGCGAATTGCGGCGCTCGCGTATCCAGCGGCGCAGCAGTTTCTTGAAATTATCGCGGAAGGCAGGTGTATCATACCATATATGGGCAGAAAACTGGCTCCAGAAGAGCATGCCCTGTTCGTCGAACAGCTGCTGATAGAGCAAGTTATGGGGCTGATGGGCTTCGCGGAAAGCGTTGAAGCCCGCATTGCGTATCTGCTTCACGCGCGACTTAATCTGTTCGGCCGAGAACGCATGCCCCTGCCCGAACATGTGCTCGTATTCGCACGTGCCGTTGATAAAGACGCTTTTTCCGTTCAACCGGAATGTAGGCGCGCCATCATCTGCCACGCCCGGGGCACCATGGGCCCGCATGACCGGCCATGAAACCGAGCGGATGCCAAAAGGCGTTGCAATCTCGTCGATGGTCTTGTTGCCCGTATTCTTGAGCATTGATGTGAGCTGGTAAAGGTAAGGGTCGTCGAGGCTCCACCGCTGCGGTGCGTCGACGGGCGACGACTGCCTTACAAGGCGCATCTCTCCGGGTTGCAGCCTTACTGTTTCTTCAAGGCGGAAAACACTCTTGCCACTGGCCTTTGCCAACTTGTTGACAATGGTGACATCGCAGGCTGCCGCCCCGTAGTTTTTCACTTCCATCTCGATGAATACCGAGTCGCAGCGTTCGTTGTTCCATACATGTACGCCAAAGGGCTCGATGCGCACATCGCTTGTCACAATCAGCGACACCGGCCGGAAGATACCGAAAGGCTGCGACCCTTCGCTGAAGCCCCATTCGGAGGAACAGCCGCCGCACACCCAAGGCATGTCGGTAATCATCGACGGATGCTCCACCAGCACCTCCAGCTGGTTCTTCCCCTGCAAGAGCCCATCGGTAACATCCTGCGTATAGACGGTGCGGCCGACAGGCTCACGCCCGAAGCGGCGGCCGTTGAGGGTTACCGTAGCGTAGGTGCCTATGCCTTCGAACTGAAGGAAGTAGCGGCGCCCCTGCTCTATCCGGCAATCAAACTCCCTGCTGTATACGGCCGACCCATGCAGGTTGCCGTGCTTCAACTGGCGGTAGCCGTAATAATCGTCCCAATTATGCGGCAGTCTCACTCTCTGTTCCTTGCCCTTAACCGCCCCGGCCGTATCAGAGGCTTCGACGAGGCGTGTCGTCCAATCAGCAGCCAAATCAACCACGGTGCGCTTGCCCGTTTTCTCCGGCACAGGGAAACGCACATCCGAGCGCCCCATCGGCACACTGGTGGCAACGGCGATGCCGCGCTGCCCGGCCCGGTTGACGGCACAATAAAAATGATATACCACGCCCCCGTGCTTCAGCACATAACTCTTATGGGCGAACATGTCGTCATAATCCTTCGAAGGGGCAATGAGGTCGGGGCCGTCCCAGTCGTTCCAGTGGATAAGGTCGGTACTTACAGAGAATGTATTGTAAGCATTGTATTTGCGTACAGGGTTATAGGCGGAAAAGTAGAACATGACATACTTATCGCCCATCTTCACTATCTGGGCATCGCCGGTGATGATGCCGGGAGCCTCGTGCGAATAAACGGGATTGGCGGCATGGCGCGTCCAGTGCTTCATGTCGTCAGAGGTGGCAATGCCTATGCGCTCGGCCTTCATGCCGTTGGCGGGATTGATGCCCCCCGCATTGTAGTACATCACAAAGCGGCTGCCCAGCGTGCGTGCCTCATCCCAATACACCGTACTCTTGTACTGCACCAGCTTTTCCCACCATTGTGCATCCTTGTCGTGGATACTGAGCAGCGGGCGGCCGAGCGACTGCCACTCGTGCGCTTTCGTGATGTCGCCTTTCGTCCATGCCTGCCCCACGAACAATGGGGCACGCACCGCCTCATAGCCGGTACCTTCGCCGCCGATATACGTCATCCAATGCCGCCCCTTGTATTTTTGCATACGGTAGGAGCCGCCCCATGTCCAGTCGATTAGGGCCGGGAAACCACCGCGCTGGTTACAGTCCCAGTATCCGTCGCGGAAGGAGAGGATGCGCCCCAGCGTGCGCCAGTGCAGCAGGTCGTCGCTCTCCGCGAGCCATGTTTCGTAGCCGCGACCGTCGAGCCCGTCTTTCCCGTCGTATACCACGTAGGTCATGTACCATTTTCCCTGCTCCCTGTATACCGTAGGGCAGTCTATCTTATGGTAGTTGTCGGCAGGGGCCACCACCATACCATACTTAAACGGTGTCTTTACCTCGTCGTAAATCCGTTGCATCTCAGTGCTATCAACAGCAAGCACCGGATATATCCATGAACAGATGAGCAGGAATATAAAAAGCAAACGCTTCATCATCGGCATGTCGGTTTTCATTGGTTAATAGAAAAGCCAGTCTATCACATCGGCCGATCCCGAAAGCCCAACGTTGCGTGGCACTACCGTATCGTCCGTGTAGCCAAGCACCAGCAGCATGCCCTTGGGCAGGTTCAGCGTATGCGTGCCAGCTGCAAAATCGTATTTATGTACATTCACCTGCGGCATACCGGCAAGCTGTATGGCTGCCGTGAGCTGCGGTTCGGCCTGATTATAGTCGTTGGCCGTAGCGTCGATTTCCAATTTAGGCGCTTTGGCGTATTTCTTCTGGTCGTCGCGGAAGTAGCCCACCAACAGGCTCACCGCCTTCGTGGTGGTAAAGCGCAGTACCGTGCCCCCGTCGCGCTGTTCACGCGAATTGAACACATACGCACGCTGGCCGGCCAGTTCGGGGGCAAGCTCTACCACAGCACTGTCTAAATCAGAAAAAAGCCGTGCGCCTTTTTCTAACCGTACGGTCTTCACCGCATCGTCCGTGCTTACCTTTGCCACGCGCAACGGCGACGGCTGGCGCTGCGCCACATTGCCCTCCTTCAGCTGCGCTATGTTCTGTTTAAGGTTGGCCAGCTCTTCCTCGTATTTCGGCAGGAGCTCAAGCCATGTCTTCATCTTTCCGCCATCGCCCCCGATCGGTATGCGCCGCTGTGCCGTCTGCATGCTGTTGGCATAGAGATAGGTGTCCTTGGTCAGGTCGACGAGCCGGCGGTAATATTGCAGGCTGCGCTCGAGCAAGGGGACTGCAGCATCCAGTTCACCGATGTCCTTGCCCCATTGGTAGTTGAGCACGCGCTGTGCGGCACGCACCTTCCAAGCAAAGGCATCGGCAAAGGCCCGGTAACAGTGCATGTCGTTGCGCAGGCGCCCGAACTCGTCTTTATTGAGCGTTGCCTTCCCGGCAATGGCGTCAATCGCCTCTACAGCCTTCCTGCCGTGCTCTTCCACTTGCGATGCGATGTCGAGCGGCAGCTCGCCCACGTAGGACAGGCCTTTCCACTCTTTCTCCACATATTCGATAAGCTTTTCGCCCTCCGGCCCGCAACTCTCATAAAAACCCGGATAGATGGTATACTTGTAGGGATTGACCAGCTGGCTCATGAACATGCCTAAGAGCAATGTCTGCCGGTTACCCTCCGTGATGCCGAAGCGCCGGATGAGCTTGGGGGCAATCTCGCCGCTTTCCTCGTAAGCGGTACGTATATTGGCAGCGTCGGCAACCGGCAGCCCATAAAAGGCGGCCAGCTCCTTGTCCCAATAAGCCATCTCGTCGCGACGGTCGCGGTTTTCGTCCCAAGCATAGCGCCCCCACGCCCTGTACCACATCCAGTCGCGGTAGAGCTGCCGCTCGCGCCGGCCTCCGGCAAGTTTATCGGCCGTATAGGGCCAGTCCCAATACGAGGCCTGCGGATAGAGATGCAAGCCGTTGGCGGCATGCCTGCCGTGCATGGCCTTCACCGTCTTCTGCACGAAGTCGGGCGACGCCCACCTCCATGGTTCCAGATTGGCCAGGATATGCACATTCTCAATATGTACCGAGCCAAGGCTGCTCAGCGCGCGATGATTCTCGCCCCAAGGCCCTCCCGGCTCGTATGTCGTGAGCGACTCACCCGTATACTTGCTCATCGTATAAAGATTCTTATAGATGGGCAACGCAGCCTCCATCACCATCTTGCAATCCGTATCATGCGAACGCAGCAATACCGGCGGCTCGTCGGTGCGCCCGAGCGCCTTCAGCCCGTCCTTCACACCGGGGATAATTGTCTTCGTAAACCATTCTACATCGTCTTCATAAGTAGCCATAGCCTCTCCCAAGCAAACGAGTAGCCCTACATTGGGATAATTCTCGATAAAAGCGGCCACCGACTTGCGGGTATAGTCGCTGATGAGCGGCGTTATAGGGCGGTTGCGGTCTTGCGTCTTCAGCCCGTAATGGTCGGCAAAGGGTTTGCTCAGCAGGATATTGTAGAACATCTGGATAACAAAGATACCCCGGCGGTCGGCCTCGTGGGTAAGGAAAGAGAATACGTCCTTGTTTTTTTGGAATGTCTCGTCGTCCACCTCCACGGCAAATGGGTAATCCTTCAGTTTGACAAGCGATGCAAAGGGATGCCCGTTCCAGAGGTAAAGCGAGTTCATGCGGTTGTCGACGAGCATGTCGAGATACTCTATCCACTGCTGCTTGTCATAAAACCACGGGAAGTTTTCAGGCGTATAAGGATATTCGTACACCTGGTGACCGGGCAGATACTCCGTTTTCTGCAACCCCACGCATGCCCCGCGCAGCACCATCCGGGGGGAGCCCGACGTATTGTCTCCGATATCGAGACTGCCATTTAAGCGGGCGTAATCGGCCAGTTCTACGCATCCGTAGATAAGTCCGTTGCCGTCGTTGCCCTTGATGGTTATCCCTTTCTTTTTCCTCTTGATTTGATAGCCTTCCCTTCTCTCGGTACTATCGTTTCCCAACTGCCCCACGACGAGCGACACATGATAGTCGGCACGCTGTTTTCCACCGCTGCACGTAGCAGTATATCCGAGTGCCGCCAGTTTTTTCTGCAAATACTCAGCCGCATACGAGACACGATTAGACGGGTTCTTCCCCGTCATGATATTAACGCTCTGCGCACAAAGAAATGAGCAAAACGATAAAAGGGTAATAATATATGCAAATCTTTTCATAATCTAAAAGAAAATATCCTCTCACTCCCCCTCCCCGTAAGGAGGGTTTGTGAAATATAACCTATCAACTCGTTAATCCGTTAATCCGTTAACCCGTTAACCCGTTAATCCGTTAATCCGTTAATCTGTTAATCCGTTAACTCGTAAACCTTCCCTGCTTCCGTCGAAAGATCATATAAATAGGTATTCTTCAACTCCAACTTGTTCAGCTTTGCCTCACCGCTGATTTTCAGGGCCTGATTCGCGGGCAACAGATAGAGCGGATTGGGATTATCGCCCTTAGCCTTCTTCAGCCCCTTCCCACGTAGCGGTGAAAGCGAGCGGAGACGGCAGTTCCCCCCCTTGCGCGAATGTATCTTAACGGAAGCAAGCTGCCCGTCTTTCCATGCCAGGTCGAAAACAAAACCGCCGCGTGCCACCAAGCCGCTGATGCTGCCGTCGCGCCACTCATCGGGCAAGGCAGGCAACAGGTACACAAAACCGTCGTGGCTCTGCATAAGCATCTCGGCAATGCCTGCCGTACATCCAAAATTGCCGTCGATTTGAAAAGGCGGATGCGCATCGAACATGTTCGGATAGGTACCGCCGCGCTGCTTCACGGTACCGAATATCAGGAAGGTGTCGGGCGAAAGCGTCAGCTGGTCGGTAATCAGTTTATAAGCATGGTTGCCGTCCAACAGGCGTGCCCAGAGACACACCTTCCATCCCATGCTCCACCCCGTAGACACATCGCCGCGGTGCGTGAGCGACGTACGGGCGGCATCGAAGAGTTCGGGCGTGCGGTAAGGTGAAATCTGATTAGAAGGATACAGGGCATAGAGGTGGCTTACATGGCGGTGGTTGTCGGTAGGGTTATCCCAGTCGTCCATCCATTCCTGCAACTGCCCCCATCTGCCAATCTGCATAGGCGCCATCTGCTTTATCTTCGACAGGTAATGCCGGGCCACGGAGGCGTCGCCTCCCAGTATCTTTGTGGCAGCAGCCACGCTGTTGAAGAGTTCAAATAGTATTTGGTTGTCCATCGCAACGCCTGCAGCCAATGGCACCCCGCCTTTCGGCGCATTTTCAGGCGACACCGCAGGGGCAACAATCAGCCAGCCGTGGCGCGGGTCGGTTGTCATTGCCGTATCGAAGAAGCGCGCAGCATCCAGCATCACGGGGTACGACCGGCGCAGGAAATCCACGTCGCCCGTATATAGATAATGTTCCCACAGATGCCGGCAGAGCCAAGCGGCGCCAGTCATCCACATGCCCGACTGTGCGCGGTCGACGGGCCCCGTAATGCGCCATTGGTCGGTATTGTGATGCAGCACCCACCCTTCTGCGCCGTACATCTGCTGGGCAGTTTGCTTGCCCGTCTCGGCACATTCGCTGATTAAGCGGAACAAGGGGCCGTTCATCTCCGTGAGGTTCGTCACCTCGCTCGGCCAATAGTTCATCTCTAAATTGATGTTCGTAGTGTATTTGCTGTCCCACGAGGGGAACATCTTGTCGTTCCAGATGCCCTGCAGGTTGGCCGGGTTGATGTCTCCCGGCTGCGAGGAACTGATGAGCAGGTACCGGCCGAAGGCGAAATAGGTGGCCACGAGGTAATTGTCCTTGTTTTCCGCAAATCGCTCGATGCGCTTGTCTGTCGGGAGAGCCGGATAGCGGTCGGCGCCTAAATCCAGCTTCACCCGGTTGTAGTAGTCGCCATACGCCTTTACATGCGACGCTTCGAGCGCAGCATACCCTTTGGCCATCGCCTTTGCAAGAGCCGCTGCCGACTTATGCTGTTCGTCGTCGGTAATGTCGAGGTAGTTCTTTACATTTGTGGCTATGCTTACATAGACGACGGCCTCGTCGGCACCCGACACGCATATCACGCCGTCGCGGCATGTCGACGTGCCGCCTTTGGTCTCTACCGCCACGCGGCCGTTAAAGCGCACTTTACCCTTTACGCCCTCCACCTTCGAGGTTACGCCGCTCAGACTGATTTCGCGCCCTTCGCTGCGCACGATGACATCGGTATGGGGCGATGTAAGCAGGGCATTGAACGATACTGCCGCTTTCTTGTCGGCTGTGATGCGCATCACGAATACATTGTCGCCCCCGCCCAAGGTGGTGAACGACTCGCGCTGATAGCGCACGCCCTGCATACGGTAATCTACCTGCACCCGGGCCGTCGAGAGGTCGAGCTGCCGGCTGTAACCGGTATAGCTGCCCTGTCCGCCGAAAGCCAAGAAGAGCTCGCCGAACGGCTGATAAGGCATGCCGCTGTTATAGTTGGCGCCCGGCATCACGTGTGCGTTGGCCAGTGCCTGGGCTTCCTTATATTTCCCCGCAAGCACCAGTTGGCGCACCTGCGGCAGATAATCCTTTGCCTCGGGATTAAGATTCGTGTTCGGCTGTCCGGCCCAGATGGTTTCTTCGTTCAGCTGGATGCGCTCTATGCTGGGGTTGCCGTATACCATCGCGCCCAGTTTCCCGTTGCCCAAGGGCAGGGCTTGAGTCCACGTCATGGCCGGACTGTCGTACCACAGGCGGTAGACCTGTGCGCCGGCAGCTGGCGACAAAGCGCCGCCAAGTGCCAGAACAATCAAGTAGAATATTCGTTTCATCGATAAAAAGGGTTTTATACTAAGACGCACAAGCCGCTTTTTTGTCATCGTAGGGCGTAGCTTCTTAACCCGAACTCGGGATCTTTGCAGCAAAGATGACAGGGATTGCAGCCCTGAGGCAAAGCTATGTATGGCCTACGGTTAATGGGGCGAAAAGATTTATAGCTATAAATCTGAGAAATATAGCTATAAATCTCGGAAATATTGCAAAAAATCTTTTTGGCACGATGGTGGTTGCCGACCATTGGTATTGTAAGCGTCGGGCAACGGGCAACTATCGGTTTNNAAAAATGGCCAAAAATCAAAATGCACGTATGTCTCTTTACGGCTGGGATGCTACTCGGTGAGCTGTTCTATCGTCTCTATCGTAACCCTGCTTTCATCGAGCTTGGAACGGTCGAGACCGAAGGCACTGATGAAGAAGTCGTAGACGGCCTGCCGCTTGTTTGGCCCGAAGTCGTGCTTCTCGTCGGGCAGATGTACATTATGCACATTGCCGGCAGCCCCATAGAACCCATAGACACGCTGCAGGTAAGGAAACTCCATCTGGGGCACACTGGCAGTCCAGTCGCCTCCGTCGCTGACGATGAGCTGGGGCTTGGGGGCAAACATGGCGGCAAGCTCCGGGTTGCACGTGCCGCCACCGGCCAGCTGGATGGGCTTGCCGCTTTCGCAGGGGCAGCCGCCGTCGAAGTGGGAGGCGAGGTTCACCGTCGGGGCAGAGGCCGTAAAGCGGTCGTCGAGCACGGTGAGCAGGATGGTATGGGTGCCACCGCCGCTGCCGCCGTTTACACCGATGCGCTGCCGGTCGATGTCCTTGCGGTTGTCCCACATATAGTCGAGCAACACAAGGCCGTTGAGCGCCTGGATGACATGGGCACGGTCGGTCTGGTGCGAGTTTTTCCCGTACTCCCGCTCACTCTCGCCCCATCCGTAGAGGTCGAAGTCGACGCAGATGGCGCCCATGCGCGCCAAGGTAGCCATGCGCTGCTGCTGGTCCTTACGGTAACGGCCTTGGTTGAAGTGGCCGTTCGGGCAGATGATAAGGGCGTGCTTGCCCTTGGTTGCGGGGGTATAGATAGAGCCGTAGACATGCTCGCCCGGCAATGTCTCGATGCGGATATTCTGCACGGTATAACCGTCGTAGCGGCGCACTTTCGACAGAACGGCTTTCTTGTGCACAAGACTATCCCTATAGGCATCGATCCCGAGCAGGCAGCGCACTTCGCGGCGCACACTGTCGCGGCGTCTCTCCCATTGCGTACGGTCAGCATAAAGCGAACTGAGGTAATCGAGCATCTTGCCGCCCTCCTCCGTATGCCGGCGGGGATATTCGTAGGGCTTTATCTTATAGGTGTTGCCTGTTTGCTTCCACCAATTAAAGTCGTAATACTTGCAGATGTTCGTAAGCGTTTCCTCTAATGAGTAAGGGCGGATACGGAAATCGGCATAGGGCAGCTTCAGCCCGGCCGTATCCACATCGTACTTAAAGCGGGCATGAAACCGCTGCTCTACCTTGCGCATCACATCACTGAAACTAAGGGTGTAACGATTGGCAAAGGTGCCCTGCGCCGGCACAGCCACAGGCAGGAACAAGAAAAGGGAGATGAGGTACTTCTTCATACGTTTCTTCTTTTTTTATTATCAGGTTTAGTCTACGGCCCAACAGTACAATGGGGCTTATAACTGCTCTCAAACACATGCTTTCCGCCGGCCGCCACCTTTTCTTCGCCGCCGCAGGGCATCTTCACAATGGCCGTAGCTCCCTGGGGAATATCTACCTCGAGGCGGAACACGCCTTCGGCGATGCTCCACGAACTGGATACATGCCCCCAGACACATTGCGCGGAGCCTCGGCACCAAGTAAGGTCGCCGATGGGACGGGGGGCAATGGTTATCTGCCTGCCGCTAATCCTTATACCGGCCCATGAGGAGATGAAGAGATTGTTTATCTGCCCCATCATGAAATGGTTCATCGACGAACCCATCTCCGGATTCCACTGTTCGGTCAAAGTGGTCATGCCTTTACGCAACTGGAAGCCATATCCGGGCACATCATCGTGGTTGAGCATCTTGTAAAGCAGGTCGCGGTGCTCGCTTTTGTCGAGCACGTTGAATAGATAACGGTTGCCTACATCGCCGGTGGTGAGACGGTCGCCATGGCGGTGAATGTCGGCAACAAGGTTATCGAGCACAGCCCGGCGGTTGCCGGGCGCAACGAGTTCCATCTCGAGCGCAATGGCATTAGCTGTCTGGCTGCCCGTGCCATACTGGCACGCCGCCGCATCGTAGAACTGGCGGTTGAAGGCTTCACGTATACTGTCGGCACGGGCACCGAAGCGCGCCGCGTCGCCCTCTTCATGTAGCATCCGGGCTGCATCGGCCATCATGCGCGTCCATAGATAATAATGGGCCGTGGAAACAAGGGGAACGGGGGTGTTACGCGAGAATCCGGCACGGAAGTCACCGTAGTCGTACCAGTCGCCCAAGCCTTGTTTCAGAATATAAGCGCTGTCCTGCGTGGCCAGATAGTCTACGTAGCGTGCCATCGGACGGTAATAGCGGCGTATAAGGGTATCGTCGCCGTAATACGAGTGATACAGGAAAGGCAGGGCAACAATGGCTCCGCCCCACTCAGGCGACTCGACAAAGGGCTTGGCCCAGTCGCCCGTGAACACAGCATACTCGGGAGCCGTAGTCGGAACGGCACCGTCAGGATACTGGGCATCGACGATGTTTTGCATCTCCTGTTCGAGGAAAGCACGGATGTCATAGTTATAAATAAGCCCCTCGCCGTTGAGCCAGTCTTGCTCGAGCCAGCCGAGCTTCTCGCGATGGGGGCAATCCGTGAATACGCTCTGCATATTGCTGCGCACAGCGCGGTCGATGATACGGTAGGTATCGTTGAAAAGCTGGTTGGAACATTCGAAGGAGCCTGTCTTAGGGGCCGAATTATATACAAAGCAAGACTGGATATCGAGGATGACGGGCAGGCCGCCGGGATTGGGGTCGCCTGCCATCACGGCACCTTCCACCTGTATGTAGCGGAAACCGTAATAGGAGAAATGGGGATGCCACGTCTCGCGCCCGCCCCCGCCCAGCGTGTAAGTGTAATAATGCGGACGCCCCGTCTGCCGCTGGTCGCATGCGCCCTCCTTGGTGAGCGTCTCGGATACGTACATCCTGACGCTCTGCCCCCTGCGGCCACGGACGGTAATCCGGGGGAAGCCCGAAAGATTCTGCCCCATATCGAGCACGAAGGTGCCCTGCGGTATTTCGTGTTTGGCCGACTTGCTTGCCTCTACCACCTCCGCCGGCGAAAGATTGCGGCGCGACCGTACGCCATAGGTTTCCATCACTTTCACCGGCAGGGCTATCTGCCGCCGCAGTACGCCCTTAGGGGCTTCCTGGACTACGACAGGCCGCCATTGCGGCTGGATACGGGCATCATAATCTTCGCCCCCGTAAATACTGTTAAAGGTGATATTGCTCAACGAATACCGCCATGATCCGTCGGACACTACCTGCTGGCCGGTGCCGTCGGCATACTCGATAGAGAGGTGAAAAAGGAGCGTGGGGGCACCAAACGATATTTTCATCTTGTGGTATCTGCCTCCTTGTTCGTTAAAGAATCCGTTGCCAAGGAGCACCCGGAAAATATTATCCCCTTTCTTGAACAGAGCCGTGACGTCGTAGGTGTTGTAATAAACGGTCTTGTCGTAATCGCTCCACAGCGGGGCAAACTCCGAACCGCCTACTTTGCGTCCATTGATGTCAAGACGGTAAAAGCCCAATCCGCAAATGTTGATGGCAGCCCGTTTTATTTGCTTGGATGTCCGCACCGTTTTCCCCAACAGGATGCTACGGCGCGACAGTGTGTCAACAGCCGCCCATGCTGCCTTCACCAAGGAATCCTTCAGCACTTGCCCCGTATAGATTCTACCCTCGGGCAAGCGGGCATCGGCGCGTGTAATAGCGCCTATCCACTGGGCACCGGGGAAATCGGGATGCGGCTGTGCGGATACTGCCACCGACGAAAGCAACAGCAATAAAACGAGTTCATATCTTACCATATCTTCCCTAAGCCATTTTAATCCGCTAATTTGCTGACCAGGATTCTTCCCAAGCGGTCGGCATGTGCCACCCGCCTTCCATCGACATAAACGCTGAGCCCCTTGCCTGCATGATACCGCGAGCCGTCGCGGTCCCAAACAATGGTCAGGTTGTGCCCGTGATAGCTGACGCCATCAAGACAAAACCAGGCCCATTTCCCTTCGGGAATCAACGGGCGCACCTCGATGGTGCCGTCGGCATGGGGGCGCAAGCCTATAAGACAGCTGATAACAAGGTCGTTGAACGTAGAATGGTTATAGTACCGGCTGCGCTCCTGGTCGCCCTTCAGCCAATAGCCTGTGGTTTCATCAAGGTACTCGCCGATATAAGGCAAGCCGCGGTGGTGCTGGCTCTGCACATATTTCTCCATCTCGGCAAAGAACAGACTGTCGCCCACCACCGGATTCGAATAATCGTTGATGTAATTGGCCATGGCAGTCAATGTCTGAGCCGTGGCAAAAGGCCATACCGCACCGTCCCACTCGCACTTGCCCACGCCGCGGGTGCGGAACTCAGGGTGGCGCCGCTCGGCCGTTGTCTGCCCATAGGGGGCGGAGAAACCGTTCTTATCGGCAGCCTGAAGCCATGCAACGCCATAGCGGGCATCGTCGTCGGGCAGATTGACGTACCACGGAAGGAAGCCGATGGCCTCGCGGACATTGGCCGAAGAATCGTTGCGCAAGGTCTCGAAAAACGCATGACGCCCGTTCCACAGGCGCGACTGTACGAGTGTCTTTATCGTATCGGCACGCTGATTGTACAACTGCTGCATCGCTGCATTGCCGGCCAAGCCTGCAATATTTGCTATGGCACGGGCATTGCCGTACATATAACTGTTTATCGACGGGCGGGCATACTGCTTACCCCTGCCGCCACTGATGGTTTCCTCCATCGCATCCTGCACGTCCGACTGCCAGAAGAGCGTCGGCTTGCCGGCCTCTGTCCAGCGGTGGGTGGTGTTCCAGTAATTATACTCCCAGTCGAGGCTCGGCAGCATCGACACAATCCAGTCTTTCCGGCCGTCGACGAGGTAGCGGCCCCAAAGCGACGCCGCTATCCAACTGCTGTAACGCCCAATCTTGGCCATCGGCTGACCGTTGTTGCCATGAAACCACGTGTTCATGATCTGGTCGAGATAGAGCGGATTGCGGAGCCAGCGGCTCTCATGGATATGATGACCCACGGCCGAGGCTATCAGGTTGTACTTATCCGAATAAGAACGGCGCACGAGGAACTCGGTCATCGCATAGCCTACGCTTGTCTTGGCTATATGCTTGCGCAATGTCCACCAGCGATAATAATACATGCGCTCGAAGTTCTTCTGCGGGCATTCGAAGAGCGGCACGTTCTCTTGCATCCAGTCCCATGCCCCGGCATTGGGAATGGCCTGTACGATGTTTTCGTCCTCCATCGCATTAAACTCATCTACATAATGCTTATAGTCGGCATATTTCAGGAATGCAGCGCACGAATCGGCATCCATCGAAGAGGTGGAAAAGCTGGCTATGCGGAATACGGCCATGGTATCTTTTTCTCCTGCCTGCGGGAGGATGCCTTCCCAGTCAGCAGGGGTATCTACATCGGGATGCTTGCGCCCTTCGCCGGTGCGTAGCATAATGCGCTCGACAGACTCGACCGGGGCGAAGAACATGCGTTGTCCGGCTTTCTTGCCGTCGATATAGACTGTCAGCAGGCGGTTAGCCGCCGACAGTACAGCCTCAATGTGGTAAGTGCGGTTGGGCACATAACTGCCGAAATTGCCGAAACGCGCCCCGCTCTTTCCGCGGATAACGCCTTCGGAGGTAAACTCGATGCGCGAGCAGGCACGGCCGTTTTTATCCAAAAACTCTATCTGCAAGAGTCCGTTATTGTTTTGAGCCGCTTCAATGTCGAAAGCCACTTTCAACTCGCGCGTTGCCGGTATTTTACGGTCGACACGCGCATAATCGAACTTATCTTCATCGCTCAGGACAAGCCACTTGCCATCGATTGATACCGGCGCCTGCAAAGGCGAATAGATATTCCATGCCGTAAGGTCGGACAGCGACTTACACTGCCCGAAGTCATCGGCTGCATGGCGGTGGGCATCGACCACTACCGGCACCGGGATGCGCGACACCCACATATCCTCCTTATTCATACTGTAAACCACCCACATGCCAGAATCGCGGGGCACGCCGTTGCCTTCTTGGATGCCACGCACATACTGCGGGCCGTAGCTTTTGTAGTTGCCGCCGTAACGCATGGGCGGCACTTCGCCGTTCACCAGGTTCAGCGTGGTATAATCCAGCCCGTCGCTGCTCAACGAGATGGCCAGCGGCCAACGGTATTCGGAAGGGTTGTACACCGTGGCATAACTACCATCGGAAAGGCGCTGCCCCCATATCTTGGCATTGCTGTTCACGAATCCGCGTGCACGCTCTACCGGTTGCGACCAAGTGTAGCCCCCGTCGGCAGAAATGCTCGTCAAGGCATGTTTCCACAATGCCACGATACGCCCGTCGGGCAGCGTATAGTCGTTGTAGGCCTTATAGGGCTTATCCAGCGGTATCAGGGCGTCGCCACGGTCGGCTTCTTCCACCCATTGCATCAGTATGCGCGGATTGGCAAGTATCTCGGCACAGGCTTTGCGCAGGGCTTTATTGCCTTTCCGGTAATTAGGATAATCCGTGTTCTGCGGCCCGAACCCATGATTGTAATAGATGAAATAAATGGGGCCGAAGGTGCCGTCGCGCTTTATTTCCCGAATCACCCGGCCGATTCCGTTCCCGTCGTTGTTATGGTCTTTCTTGCTCATGCACACGCCATAGGTGCCCAAGGCGAAGAGGTGGCCGTCCTTCGACACATAAAAACCCATGCGCTGGTGCATCACCGCTTTCATCCCATAGGCTACGCCCTCAACGCCTTCTTTCGTGAATCCGTCGGGTACGTCGTACTCGGGGAAAATCGTTTGCGGTGCTGTCCACCGGTAACCGTCTTCCGACGTCATCAGCAACGTGCGCGACGGAGGCACCTGCTCGTCTTTCGGGTCGGAGAGGTAATGCACGTAGAAACGCCCATGCCAATAGGCCATCATCGGCTGGTGGTTATAGGTCCACCCATCTCCGTTTTCTGCCGACGGATATTCGCGGTTGGCACGCATTATCTGTATATTGTGTACACCCACCACAGGCGACAGCCCGCCGTCGTGGCGCGTCGGGTCGTTCAGCACACTACCCGTATAACGCACGCAGTCCTGTGCCCCGGCTATACCGGCCAAGCACAAGAGCATAGCAAGAACGCAACTGAATCTTTTCATGTTTCTACTTTCTTTTCCGAGTTTAGGAGAATACTCATCCCCCTTTTCGGGGGAGAGAGCGCTTTTTTAATTGTTTAACCTGTTTTTCCGGAGCCTTGAATATCGTGCCGTGCTTATGCAATACGGGCACGCTCACCTTGGCTGTACAATCTTCGAAATGCTTGAAGTCGGTGGTATACATCCCGCCGAAATCAGCTGTACGGTAACGGTCGTAATATATCAGGTAGCCATGTGGTAGCTTGGCCACCGTAGGGCCTTCGGTGAACGATTCGGTGAAAGGGGCCGAGGCCTCGCCCCAAGGCCCGTGGGCATCGCGGGCGAAAGCTACTTTAATGTTCCGGTTATTGCGTGTATTGTCTTTTACCACCATCACATAATCGTCTTTTCCACGCTTCACGAGCGTAGCGTCGATGCAACTGAAGCCGGGGTCGTAGAACAAACGGGTAGGCGTAAAGGTGATGAAATCTTTTGTTGTCGTATAATACAGCCTGTGGTTGTTATACTCGTCTTCGATTCCCTTGGGGTACTTATAAGGAATGCACGATGCCCAGATTATCATCATCTCGCCACGCACATCGTCCCAAAACAGTTCGGGCGCCCATACATTGACGGTTGTGGTATCGGTCATTACAGGAATGAAGCGTTCCGGCGACCAGTGCACTAAGTCTTTCGACGAGGCATACCCAAAGCCGAGGTCGCCCTTCCAGCTGCTTGTCCATACCAAGTGGTATACACCGTCGGGGGTACGCACTACCGAGGGGTCGCGCATTACCTTCTGCAGGCCCACTTCGGGTTTCAACCATGTGCCGGCAATAGAATCCCAGTGCACGCCATCCTTGCTGTACAGATAGCGAAGCCCCTCGTCGGCTGGTTCATGAAAAGACGTAAACATATAATATTCCTTGCTTGCGCAGGATACTAATACAGACACCAGCAACAGGAAGACATATTTCTTCATTCTTTCTAATATTTAATGGTTATATCCTTGTTCGTGCTTATCCAGATTTTATATTCGTCCGTTCCCACTTTCTCTATGACCCCATGCGACGATTTCGGGCGGCGGGCCGACTTGAAGTAGAGATAACCTTCGCCCTCGGTGGCCTTTACGGTGATGGTGTTTGAATCCATGGCTACGCGGATGTCGCCATGAGGCGTAGGCACACTGCCTTTCATCCACTTCAACCCGCCTAATGAGGGGCGGATGGCAAACTCGTCATAACCGGGTTTCACGGGCTTTACGCCAAGGTAGTATTTCCCCAACAGGTAGATAGGACTGGCACCCCAAGCATGGCAGAGGCTCTTACCATACGGGCGCCCGTACATGGCAAGATGCTGGGCACCTTTCTCATCGGGATTGTATTTCTCCCAAAACGATGTTGCCCCTTCGCGCAGCATGCCGCCCCAATAGTCTTTCATCTGCTGCATCACGCTGGCCTGCTCACCCATCGCACAAAGGGCCTCCAACTCGTAAAATCGCATATACGGAGTGGTTATTTTCATAATGCTGTCGTTATGGATAACGCTCTTTGCCACATCGGCCTTCTGCTGTTCCGACAGATAATCATAGAAGATGGCAAACATGTTGGCATATCGGGTAATCTGACTGCTCTGCTTCCCGTTCAGCACATTATGCACCAGTGCTTTTCTGCTTTCGTCCCAAAACGTGGGGAGCAGCTTTGCCTTCAGACGGGAAGCCAATTGCCCGTATTTCGCTTTGTCAGCCGCATTATCGGTGAGGGCGGCGCACAATGCCATCGTTTCCAGGCTCTTGCAGAACAACACTTGTTCGAAAGCCAGCTCGCCGCGCTTATCCATCGGACCGTCGGCCCAGTCGACAAACACCCAGTCGCCCGTCAGGCCTTCTACCATACCGTTGGCATTAGTACGCCCAAGCACATAATCCATCATGGTCTGCATGCGCGGATACACCTGCTCCACGAAATGGCGGTCGCCGGTATACATATAATAATCGTAAATGCCGATAAACCAATAGAAGGTATAGTCCATGATGGTGTTGATATGCGACGTTACGGGGTCTTTGCCGCGCAACTGCCAAGTGGTGCGCTTCACACAATCGCTGTCGAAGTAAAGGTAATAGTTCATCAGGTACGACTGGTAAGCGTCGCCGCTCCATGTCCAGCGGTCGCGCTTGATGCCGTCGATAAAAAACTCACGGGTGGTAAGGTGCATCGTATACTCGCCAATCTCCCATATTCGGTTCACTTCGGCATCGTTGCACTCGAACGAGCCGCGCACCGTCTCGGGCATGTATTCATAGTCCATCGAGAGGTCGGCATACTGTGCATCGCCGTCGGTCTCTACATACACATACCGGAAAGCTTTCGAGTTGGCCAGCGTATAAGTATGGCTTCCTTCTCCTGCGGTAACGGCATGACCGGGATACGACATGTCTTCGACACCCCTGTCGGTCACCGAGAGTAGGTCGAGGGTTTCGCAATGCTCCTTGTCTTGCGCCTCCTCGGCACTCTCTCCATAATAGATACGGATGTGGCCACGGCTTCCCTTCGGATTGCCAAAGACCAGATACCCGAACGTTTCGCGGCCGAAGTCGTAGAGCATGCCTTGCCTCACGGCCTGCTTAGACACTGCTTTCACCGGCTTGCGCCTTAACTTAAAGACCGAGGGCAACTGCTCCTTTCCGTCGAAGTTCCAATGGCCCGCATCCATGTAGATGCTGGCCGACGTATCGCTGGCTTTTCCGCTTTCGTCGATCCATTCCTTGTCTTCGTTCGTCACCTTCCATGTGCCGTCGCTCTTTACCGTAGGCCCGTCCACATAAACGGCCGGCGGCGTTGCTTGGTTCCACACCTTGATGTTCAAACTGTGCCGGCCGGCAGGAAGGGTCACCTTGTCGGGCATCCCGAAAAGCATCTTTCCGTCGAGCTTCACGTTGTATCGCCCCTCTGCACGGATTTCGACCGTCTCAGCTGCTGCTAAGTCGATTTGCTTAGAGAACTCCACTGTGACGTAATGGCTGTCCGACTTCCAAAACGGAGGAAAGAATGCACCTCGCTCCGTCCGCCGGTTGTTCATCTGGTTGCCCAGCCACACTTCATAGTCGCCCGGGTACCATATCCACGTCTGTGCCGCCGTGGAAATAGTCCAGCAGCAAAGCCCTATGGCCGTAAAGATTAGTTTTCTCATTTATCTCGTTATTTTTTATAATAACTTACTTAATTCCCGCCGCATTCCTTATTTCGTCGCTCACCATCGGTCCATTGTTCTCCCATACATTACCGGGGCCATTGGCGTTCTGCAAGAATTTCTCGGCAGGTGTCCAGTTGTCGCGCACGGTGATATACGACGAGCCTTCATCGGTATAAAGATAGAACCAATGGTTAGGGTCGTGCGCGTATTTGGGATGATAGATATCGCGCACCACATTACGGGTGATGACGGTCCCACGCTGATTGCCCAAGGTATAGATGCCTGCGCAGTCGTACATGTGCTTGGCATAATGGTGTATGAGGTTGCCCTCCACCCTGTTGTCGCGCATGCAACCGTCGTTGCGGTTCCATCCCCATCCTAAACTGATGCCCGTATAGGGCACCTCGCGTATCTCGTTATGGCGAATGTCGATATAGGCCACATATCCGGCCGCTATGGCCACGCATCCCCAATCTTCGTTACCAATGTCTTCGAACAGGTTATTCCGCACCTGCTGGTGCCTGCACACCAACCGGGGGTTAATGGGGTCGTACATGATGTGCGTCTCTAAGGCGCGGGGCGAAAAGCTCCCTGCCACAAGCCCGTTCATGGCGATGTCGCTGAACGAACACCCGCGCACCGTATCAGCCGAACAGCCCTCCACGAAGTCGACGCCGCTACCGCCCAAATGTTCAAATCGGCAGCCATCAAGCGTTACGCCGCGCGTCCAGCGCATGTCGACGGCGGCGGCAGCACGCCCCAGCCACCCTTGGTTGTCGAGCTTATGGTTGTTGCTACGCTCCATCTTGGGGCGCAGCTTATAAGCATCTATCAGATACATACCTGCCTGCAACGGCACATGCCCTTTCTCGGCCGGGCGCATCCATGCGGTATGACTGAAGGTTACGTTGCTGAACGCTACGCCATCCACCGTCCGCCCGTCCATGCCCTCCATCTGCACAAGCGTCTCCAAGGCAGGCACCTCCACCGCCGCACGTTGCATGTCTTCCCCCTTCCGGGGATAATAATACAATTTCCGGTTACGTATGTCATGATACCATTCGCCCGGTTCGTCGAGCAGTTCGAAGGCATTGGTCAGATAAAACGCAGAGTTGCGTCCATCGGATGTTACCATCGGACTGGGCCACGGATGCTCAAACTGTATGCGCGCTTCGGGGTCGTGGAACGTGATGCCGGCCGAGTCGCCTTGAACGGTTACCGCCTTGACACGCAGGTTGGCTACGCACCACATCTCGTGCAGTACCAGTTCGGCATAAGGCGACTTGAGTATCGAATAACGGCGGTTGTCTACCGCCTCGCGCGGCACCCACAGCGTACGGTGCTGCTGGTCTACCGACCGTATGCGGTGCATCCGGTCGAATTCGGCCACATCGCGGGCACGCACAGCCTTTCTCCCGTTGACCCACACCTGGCGGAAGTCGAGCGGGCGCCCATTAAAATCGGGGGTTTCAGCCACCCACAGCTTACCCTGCTTTTTCCATCCACCGATACTTACACCGCCCGATATGACGGTACCATTGCCCACAAAGGTCGTATGGCTGTCTTCGTGGCGGATGAATAAAGGTTCGTAAAGCCGGTATACGCCTTTTTGCAGATGGATGCGGGCATTGCCCACACCCTCCAGCCGGCGTGCCTCGCGCACACGGCGCAGCACGTCGTTCAAGCTTTCACCCTCCTTGGCGTGAAAGTCGGTTGTTGTGCCCCCGGCATACAATAGGGGGCATAACATCAACGCTATGATAATCGTTTTCAGTCGCATACATTCTATACTATTTGCTCACCGGCATCCATACCGTCATGTCGATATCACCGCGGTTTCCCCATGCATAATAAGGAATCAGGCGGATTTTCACTTTTCTGTCCGCCTTGCTTGCTTCGCGGTAGAGCGCATTTCCCTGTGCCGGAGCCGACACGGCAAGCGCTTCACCCTCAAGCGCATGGAACGAATGACCGCCAATGGTCATCGGCACCGGCGTCAACCGGATATCGGCCGGGATAACCACATCGTCTACCCGGCAGCCGCCCTCAATATCGGCAGCTTCCAAGCAATACACTATAGGGCCGCGCTTCACGGCTACCTGATTGCGGTTTTCCTCCACCAGCGGATCCGACTCCAGCAAGCGCGGACGCATATCCATACGCAGCTCTATCACGTCGCCCCGCTTAAAATTGCGGCGCAGTTCGACGTAGGTATCTGCCTTGCAGGGTACGCCGGCGGCCATGCCATTGACGATGACTTCGGCCTTGTCGCACCATTCAGGGATACGCAGTTTCACACAGTTCAGTCCTTTAGCTTTCTTGATGGCAATAACCACCTTGCCATCGTAAGGATAGGCAGTCCGCTGTTCTGCCTCCACCTCTTTCGTCTTCAGCCTGTTCTCGCCGTAAAGATGGCACCACAGCGTGCCTTCGCTTACGGTATAGGCATACTCCTGCGCCTCGCAAAGCGTACGCAGCGTATTGGGTGGGCAACAGAAACAACTGATGTAACGTTGGCGCGTTTTGGGCCAACGCATCACATACGGGAATTCCGCCGTTTTGCGCAGGGCATTGGTATAGAAATAGTCTCGGCCGTCAAGACTCACACTGCTCATGATGCCGTTATACAGCTCGTTTTCCACCTGCTCGGCATAACGTGCCTCGCCCGTGGTGTGCAACATGCGCCATGAAAAAAGCATCATGCCGATTTGTGCACAGGTTTCGTTGTGCGAACTCTCGTTGGGCAACTGATAGGCACGCCCGTAAGCCTGATGTATCTGCTGGATGGAGGGCTGGATATAGGTGGTGCCGTCGGGCGATACGCCATCATACAGTGCGCCGCATCCGCCCGTGATGTATATCTTCCTGTTGACGATATCGTTCCAGATACTCGTCAGGTTGTCCTTCAACTGCTGTTCGCCAGTTTCTGCATAGAGGTCGGCCACGCCGGCATACAGGTAGTTGGCCCTTACGGCATGCCCCGTGGCCTCGTACTGATCACGGAACGGGATGCGGTCTTGGTTATGGTCCTCGCCGTTCTTCACACGGCCGCGGATATTAATCAGTTCGGTCAGCAGTTCCAGATATTTCGGTTCGCCCGTCAGCCGATATATCTCGGCCACGCCCATATAGTGCGACGGACAGATGGCATTGCGCGCCAGCTCGTCGGAAGCAGTCTTGTAGAAGTTGTACAGGAAGTCGGCGGCCTTCAGCGAGCAGTCGAGCAGCGTGCGCTTGCCCGTAGCCCGGTAATGCACGGCACCGGCCGTCATCAGATGCCCCAGATTATATGTTTCGAAGTTCAGGCGATTGGCAAAAGCCGTTTTTTCGTCCTCGCCGCCCACGGTGATGCCTATTACCGTGTCGTCTTTCTTGCGGCCGGCAGCCGCCGCTTGGCTGCGCTCCTCTATAATTACCGGCGTATGGATATATCCGTCGGCACGCTGCGAACGGGCAATCTTATCGATTACCGTATCCATCAGGGCATCCAACTTGCGGTCGTTGCTGATGGCATATACGGCAGCTACCGCCTCCAACCATTTATACAGGTCGCCGTCGTGGAACGGCGGCCCCTGATGGGCTCCTTCTACCGTACCTGCAGCCACCTCGAAATTGCGGTATCCATGCGACAGACCGGCGTCTTTCCATGTGTCCCACATATCCCAAAGCGAGGTGCCGCTGTACACCCCGAAGCGTTCGCCCCAGAAACCGCCCGTCCACCGGGCACTGCCAAGAGGCACATCGTACATCATGGCCTGCTTGCTGCGTTGCATATCCGTCAATCCCCCTTGTGCCATTGCCATCACACAAGAAGCGCAGAGGCCCAATGCCACCGCTGCGTACCGTTTGTTCACCATTGATTTGTTTTTGTATATCATATATTAGAAAGACGGGAAAAGCTGCAAATTGTCATCGGTTCTGCTCCATGTATATCGTACCCGGGGTCGGGATACGCAATTTATGCTTTGCAGCAAAGATAGAAGAAAAGAGTCTTCCGATTTTGTTATTTGCCTAACGTAGCGTGTATACGCTGCTTCAGCATCTCCACGTCGGGAGCAGAGAGGGATTCCCGGTCGCACAAACCGACCAGAATCTGCAGTGCCTGCATAAAAGCCGCCCGGCGTTGAGGATTATCTATAAGAAAGCGCTCCCAGTATGCAGCGTCGCCCTCCGAGGCGCCCAGTACATACCGGATGAAAGCATCATCGCACAGGAAATCTTTTAGCTCAGAGTGATTCATTTCCATGACTTTTCCTAATAGACGGAAAAGTAGGCCGGATGTCATCATTCCGGCGGAAGAAATCACATGGCCAGCATCCGGTTCTCGCGAAGTTTCAGCATGCCGCGGTGAACCAGATTGCGCACCGAATGGTAGTTCATGTTCATAATCCGGCAAATGTCATCATACTTGCGTTCCTCTATATAATAGAGCTCGAAGGCCTGCCGCTGGCGCGGCGTAAGCACATCGAGCAGGCGTGCCACCTTCGACTGGCGGCTGCACTCCGTCTCGCCGGTGATGTACGAACGCTCTATGTCGTCGCCCGAATCGAGCGCATGATACTCCTCGGAAGGAATGTCCGACGCGTTCGTCTGCTTGCGGTATTCGTCCAAGATGCGGTTCTTCAGGGAAATAATCAGATAGGAATAGAAATTGTCTATCTGGTCGCCCCGTTTCGAGTAAATCCTGACAAACACATCATGGATACAATCCCTGATCAGGTCGGAATTGGTTGTCAGCCGCATACCGTAGTTATACATCGGCTGGACGTACATGTCGTACAATTTGGCGAAAGCCTCATTGTCGCCAGCCCTGAACGCCGTCAAAAGCAGGGCTGTTTGTTGCTTTAGTTGCATACTTGTCATAAAGGTTAGTCTTTGTCTGCAAAAGTAGGAAAACCCCATAACAACGATAGGTAAAAGCAAATAAAAAAGTGGGAAAAATTGGTAAATCATCAATTTTTCCCACCATATATTACTATTTAAGAAGTTTTTCAAACCAGAACACACCTTTGCGTTCCAACCGGTAAGAACCGCCTATTTCGACCGTTTTTTCAGCAATGCTGATACTGCCCGTTTGCTGGTTTACGGTTTTCAAGACATAACGTCCCTGCGGCAAACGGACGTCGGCGGCACCGTCTTGGTCTTTATATACCACAGCCCCCTGCCGGCCGTCGGCAAGTACGTAACAGTTATCTGCTTTCTGCGGAACCATCCGGGCAACGGCTTTCAAGAAAGCGGCATCCGTCACCGGGATAGCCGGACAAGAACCGCCGGCCATCAACACAGCCCATGCCCGTTCCGGATAGTTCTTTGCATAATAGGTAACAGCCTTGCCGGGATATGCCTCACGGCATTCTGCCACGGCCCTGTAAACATCCTCGAAGCGCACCGCACCGGCACGCATCTTCCGTGCATACTGCCGTGGGGCCATGTTCACGCCGCCCTGCGGTGCATACAGCCCTTGGCTATGGTAATACCATTGTTCGATTTGAATGATGTCGACGACCCGGGCCAGCCGTTCATCGGAAAGTATGGCGTCCTGCACATCTTTCGTCACCGCCAAGGCAATCAGCGGATGCTTGCCCGTGAGCTGCTCCCACTCGGAGACGGTCTGCAACCAGAAACGCACAAAATGCAGCGGGCCGGTAAACTCCTCGCCGATGGAATGAATCACGTTCGGGCGGTCGGCAAAGGCGTCAAGCATCTGCATGATATACCGGCGGTGGAGCGTGCGGCGCACCGAATCGGCGGTATCATAAAATGCTTCGGCCGTGAAAATACGCTTATCACCCGTGAAAGGCACCGGTTCTGGGAATCCCGTCGCATTGACGTTATTGGCCGGGCGCCACGGGCAGTCGACCCAATGGGCGCCGGCTTCCAAAATGTTGTGCTGGAAATAATGCTGGTTAAAGAGCAGCAGGCCCTTTGGTTCCCCTCTCTCGGCAAAGCGGCCGAGGCGGTAATAGTACCACGCGTTCGGACGCCGGAGGTCGTACTTGCTCAGTCCGTCCCATGCCGCCCCTGTGCCGCTGCGGGCGAAGGGCTGTTCGTAGAATGGAGCCCATACATCGCCGTCGCGCCGCCGCACACGTTCATGATCGTCGCGCCGGCGGTCGTACCATAATCCGTAGTTCTGGCTGAACATCATTACCTTGTTCCGCTGCAAGGCAGCTATCACGGTGTCGATACGGTCGGTAAGCCCCTGCCCTTCCATTCCCGGCACGAAACGTGTCAGTGCGTACGCGGCTTTCGGCAGATAGCTGAACTTTGCCTTGCCGCTCCACCACGGTGTCTGGTGCTTGCCGCCTGCCATCAGCGCCCCGTCCAGCAACAGTTTGCCGTTGCTGACGCCAAACTCGCGGCGCACGGCGGGCTCCCTGCTGCCTGCATCCTTGATTTTATCTACCGCCAAGGCTCCTTTCGAATCGGTAGAGGCCGTGAAGACAGCGCTGTCGATCCATGCCTCCATCGTTACACGCGGCTGCCGGGCTGCGGCAGCCATGGCGAGGGCCTCGTCTACCGTCGGACTGCTGGACGCATTGGTATTACGCAGCAGCACACGGCACTGCCCCGCCACGTCGCGCCCAAGGCGCTTCTCCAGCTGGTCGGCAAACAGGCTCCAAGGCTTCACATGGTTGTTCGACTCGTCGAAACTGCCATCGCCGCAGAACTGTGCCCAACAGCCGTAGGCATGGTTCTGCTCCGTATCGCCGGGACGGTAACAATAGATGCCGGCCGCCGTACACTGGTACATCGTGCTGTTGGCCGCATTCCATCCCGTCCCGTATTTCTCTATGCCCAGGTTCATGAACTTCAAGTCGTGGCCGTCGATGTTCACGCAGTCGAACAGCAAGCCCGTGGCCCACGAACCGACGGAACCGCTGAAGCCCTGCGACTCTTTCGAATCGCATTGCACGAACGCATTGGGGCCTGCAGCCGCCATGCCGGCCGAGAAATCGTGAATGCCCTGTTCCGAGTAGCAACGCTGGAACAGGCACTTCTCGCCCAGCGTATAAAACGTGCGCCGGCGGTAGCCTCCTACCTCGGATACGGGGGCGCGAGAGATACAGTCTTCTACCGTGACCTGTGCCGCACCGCGCTGCACGATGACGGCCGAACCGCTGAAGTGGCGGAAATCTACCATCCTCACCCAGCAGTCGAGGGCTGCCGCAACGGAGATGCCGTTCCAGCAATGGTCTTCATCCATGGGATAGCGCCTGTCATAGTCTGACACGAGCGTCATATTCTCTACGCCCGAATCGGAGATACGCCCATGCCATGTGTAACGCAGCACCTTACTGCCGGCCCATTTGCTGTCGAGCGTCATCGACAACGGGGCATCTATCGTCACGGTGTCCCCTTCCGCTTCCGTCACGCGGCGTTGCCACTGCAAGTCTACGTCGCCGGCATGCCAGCCCCAGTAACCGAGGTCTTTGCCGCCGCCGAAGTTATCACATTTCAGATGGGCTATCCATTTTTCCGTCGACGGGCGCCAGACAAGAATCTGTTCGCCGGGCTTCAAGGCTCTGCTCACCGCCAAGCGGCGGGTGTTCAGCGCAACGTTGGCGGAGAGGATGTCCAGCGTATCGGTCACCTGCATGTCGCCGCTCCCCTCGATGTAAATCAGCGAGCCGCGGTCGACGCCTTTTTTAAGCAATATCGTCTGCTGCTTGTCCGTACCCCGCAGCACCACTCCCGAAGCTGTGATGCGCAGAGGCTCCGACAGCTCGAAACAGCCCTTATCCAAGAGCACCGCTCCACGCAGCCCTGTTTTCTTGTTGGGCTTCAAGGCCGACACATAGTCGATGGCTTTCTGTATACGGGCACTGTTGTCGCCGCTCTGCCAGCCGACGAATACTCTCACCGCTGCATCGGGTATCGGCGCTTCCGACTGCCGGTATCCGCAGTAGGAGTAATCTAACGGGAAGGGTTGCGCAGCTGCCTGCACAACCCATAACGCCGCAATTACCGATAAGATCTGCCTTATCCTCATTTATCCGTTTCTCTTTATTTCTTATTCTTCTTGGCCTCTTCAATGCGCCGGTACCACTCCTGCCGTTCTTTCGTCAGGTCGTAGCCCCGCTTGGCCAACCAGTTATTAATGCGCCCTTTGTATTTGCCGAACCACGCGTGCTTGTCTTTCGAGGTTCCGGCGTCCATCGCAAACTCGCGCGCCTCTTTCAGCCATGCCAGTATCTGCGTTTTCTCTTCGGCCGTCAGCGACGGAATCATCTCCAGCGTCGCATCATAGGTCACTTTCACCACACCGTAGGTCAGCCCGTCCTTCACGGCCTCCACCTGCTCACCGGAGAGATAGCAGGAGAGGGTGGCAGCAAACTCGAAGTGATGCTTATACAACTGCGCGTCGCGCTCGTTTTCCGCAGCCTTCACCGCCTGCTGCCTTGCCTCGCCCTCCAGTGCCTCCTTTGCCTGCTTCTTCGCCTTGTCGCAGGCATCGTGGATGTCGTTCAGCAGGAAGTAGCGGTTGCACACGATGTTGAGTACCTGTTGGCGCACGGCAGGGTCGGCTA
Organism: Prevotella sp. UBA1378; assembly: GCA_002305505.1. GTDB lineage: Bacteria > Bacteroidota > Bacteroidia > Bacteroidales > Bacteroidaceae > Prevotella. The sequence continues at coordinate 51,299 of DBRC01000058.1, forward strand.
TGCCAAGCCGGTCGACAATCTTTGCCGACCGCCCGGCTATCGAACTGACATAGGCCGTGTCCCTGCCTTCGCTGTCCAGCACCACCTGTGCCGGCAGCACCTGCGAAACAGCCGCGAGCAGAAAGGACAATACTATCTTTCTCATCACATCAGTTTTCCTTTTTCCGACAAGGTGTCGTAGTTGTTATTCAGGTTGCGCCAGTCTACCTTCGTCTTAGTGCTGATGCCGTTGATATACTTCTCGATGTTGGTATAGCCGTCGCCGTTGCAGTCCTTGTTGGCATCGCCCGGGTCGTTCGGGTTCAGGCCGTTGGCCCTCTCCCACTCGTCGGGCATCCCATCGCCGTCGGTATCTACGTACGCCGTACCTTTATATTCGGGATAACCGCCCATCTGGCTCGGGTCGGTGATGACGCCCTGCTTGTAAGAGTCCTTCGGCAGCCGGCGGTATTTAAACAGCCCGTCGGCATCTTGCGATTTCTCCGACAAGCCCCACTTTTCGCCGTAGGCGTCCTTCGGCAGTTTCTTTTCGTAATACGCTTTGCCCGTGCGCACCTCTTCTATGATGCGCTGGTCTACGATGTCGCGGCAGGGAACGGTAGCACCGGCATTGTCGAGCACGAAGTCGTAGGCACCTTGGGCCGACATCATCTTCACGTAAGGCATGTCGAACGGCACCTTCGACCGCATGGCGGCCTCATACTCGCCGCAACCGTCGAGTTCTTCTATCTGTACCCCGCCGGCCCAGTTGTCGTTGGTCACCTTCTCGTTGCCCTCCACGATATTGCCTGCTGCATAAACACGGCCATACTGCTTCACGGCGTTCCGGCTCAGTCCGGCCTCGGGCTTCACGATGCGGTGGCCGATGGGCTTGTCTACCGGCGTAAGCGGCCCGGGCTTATAGTAATTGTTTATCATGTTGAACATGGCACGGTAGTCGCCTCCGTCGCAGCTGCGGTGCACCCAGTTGTAAACCACGTTGTTTACAAAGTTGAACACGCCGTTCCATCCCACGCTCGGGTTGCGGCCGGCGTTGGAAGCCCACAGGTTACGCATGAAAGCGCAGTTCTCGCCGCCCAGCGTGCTTCCGAAGGCATGGTTCCACGTGTCGAGCGCCTTGGCCGAGATGGTGTTCTGGATGGTGACATTCACCGTAGGCAGCTTCTCGCGTTCGTACGTCTCGCCCGGCAGATACATGTGGCGGTAGAAGGAGATGTTCTCATCCAGCCCCCACTCGCAGGAGCAATGGTCGATCATGATATTGCCCACGGGATTGCCGCCGAACGAGTCTTCACGGTGCCATACGCCTGTTTCGCCACGGCGGAAGCGCATGTGGCGCACGATGACATCATGCGTGTCTACCTGGAACGATTCGCCTGCGATGCACACGCCGTCGCCCGGAGCCGTCTGCCCGGCTATGGTGATATACGGGGCGCGCACAAAGATGGGGGATTTAAGCCGGATGATACCGCTAACATTGAACACTACGATGCGCGCCCCGCCTTGTTCGCATGCCCAGCGGAACGAGCCAGGGCCGTCGTCGTTCAGATTGGTCACCGTGAGCACCTTGCCTCCGCGCCCGCCGGGTGTATACATGCCGCCGCCCTCAGCTCCGGGGAATGCCGGTATCTGCGCCTGATGGAGGTCGTAGGGGCGCGAAGCCCAAGGCACGTAAGGGCGCCCTTCCTTCGCCTCCTTCATCACAATAGGTTCGGCTACAGCCCATGCTGAGTCGGAATGTGCCTGCCACTGTTTTCCCAGCGAATCAATCAATTGTTTGGCAGCTGGTGTAAGCTGCGGATACTGTGCAAATGACGATGCCGGGAACATCAGTGCGGCACACGCAGCAAGTAGTAAATTCTGCTTCTTCATATTTATCTGAATCTTATCGTTTCAAATATAACGTTTTCATGCTGTAAATGTAACCATCAAGCAACATTTTTTAATACAAGAACGTTCATGCGCCCCCACGTCAACACTGTAGCCTCTTGAGACAAGTCCATATATATCATGTTTTCCATCAAGGAGGTTGCTCGTCGCACCAAAGTATCTGCTGTATTACTATATAAACCTCATACATTATTACGCCAGTCCGGGATAAGGAACCCGCGCTAATCCGGCGGCATAAAGGCAAGCGGCGGGCAGCAGGCGGATAAGGGGGCGAAAAGATTTATAGCTATAAATC
>DBRC01000076.1:0-13156 GCA_002305505.1 Prevotella sp. UBA1378
TAGCGCGGGTTTCTTATCCCGAACTGGCGTAGTGAGATCATTCGTTCTCTTATGTGCGTTTACTTTTGTGGCGGCTCGTGCATACACGGATTGAAACCGTACAAGCATCTTGTACGCCTGTTACAAGGTGCTTGTAATCGGGCTACAAGATGCTTGTACGGAGGCTACAAAGGCCTTGTACGGATCAACGGATGAACATATAACGGATTAACGGTGCTAACAGCAGGCGGTTGGTTAATAAGCCCTACCGGACCGTTAGATACTGTTGGGGAAACGGATTGGGGGGGGGATGGGCACATTAACGGGCTTACAACCTACCCCGTTAATGTGCCCATTCCCCAGTCTGTTAGAAATTGGGCGTGTCTACATCCCACCACAAACGCGTGCCCATCAAGTCGGGGCCGCCCAATCCCGGGATTCCCGTCGACAAGACATCCTGCAGCACGGAGCCGTCCTGCGTATCGGGGAACGGCAGCCGGCGTATCATGTCGCCCTGCTTCAGGCTGCCATCGGCCTCGTCGGCATTGAGCACCTCGAAGAGCTGCGGGTAGCCGGTCCGGCGCAGATCCACCCATGCCTCGAAGCTGTCGGGGAACCCGGCGATATACTTCTGGGTGATGATTTTCTCCAGCTTCACCTCGTCGTTGTCGCTCTCGTTCCATTTCACCCCGATAGTGACGGGGCTCTTCACGGGGTTGGTGTCGCCCGTCGGGTCCACATACGTGTAGTCGACGGCTTTCTCGAGCTTCATGTATTCCTCCACGTGCGCGTCGTAGATATTCTTTCCGCCCGTCTCCCAGGTGCTCTTCATTTCCCGGTCCTCGAAGTTGGCACTCCTGATGCCCTTTTCATAGAACTCCTGGGCCGAGCCGCCCATCTTCCATCCGCGTACGGCGCCTTCGGCACGCAGGAAGCATACCTCGGAAAGCTTCATGATGTAAAGCGGGGCTTCATGCATGTAAAGGTGGTTGATGCGGCTGAAGGCTATATACTGGTTGTCGTCGTACCCCTGCGATTCGCCCGGGTGCGTGCCCGAGCGTATGCCCACCACGCGCTTGCCGGCCTCCAGCACCTCTTTCGTGACGTTGTTCGTGATGGGGTTGGCGTTGGGCAGGAACAGGTAATTGCGGTAGGGGTGCTGCAGCGACTCGAAGAGCATCTCCATCGACGCGCTCATGCGCGTGTCACCCCAGCTGGCGATTTCTATCAACGGGTGCCTGAAGCCCAGCACTGCCGGACGGAGCGATATCTCGCTCTTCTCCTCCTCGATGACACCGCCGGCCACGGCCTCTTCGGCCCATCTGCGCGCCGTTACCGGTTCGGCCTTCACGATGTGCATGGCCATGCGCAGTTTGAGCGAGTTGGCAAAACGCACCCAAGTGTCCAAGTTCTTGTACCCTCCCTTGAACCTGTCGTTCGCCATCAGCAGGTTCTGCGTAAGGAGCGCCTTCACCGCATCCTGGTATTCCACCGGCTTCTGCTCGAAATACCTGAAACAGTTCAGGGCCGTGTCGATATTGGCCTCTATCGCCATGTAGATGCTCCGCACGTCGTCATAGCTGAAAGGCCCCACCTCCTTGTTGGTTTTCAGTTCGGTGTAGGGGAACGGGCCGTACACATCGGTTACCTCCAAGGCCGAATAGTCATAGAGCAGCAGGTAGATGGCTTTCAGCTCGGGGATGGTGTCGACGGCCGAATGGTTCAGCAGCGGCACCATCGCCTTCGACACGAGCTTGAATGCCCCCATTGCGCCGCCGTATGCTTTGGTGTCGATGTTATAGGTGGAGGTGATGTTTATTTTCGAATAGGGGAACACCGTATGCGGGATGGTGGCATATTGCGCATAATTGTCGACGCCCAGCGAGTATTGGTATTGGTAGGCGTGGGATACAGGATGGCCTCCCTCCTTCCCGCCCCGCATGGCGAACTGCCCGCCTAATGCCAGCAGCAGCTGTGGCTCCAGCTTGCTTTTCGCCGCCAGCACCTCTGCGGCGGTGTACACCGACCTGTACGGTATGCTGTCCACTTTCCCGCGCCTGGTCACCTTCTCCACATTCTTGGAAGTGCTGTCCAGCTCGTCGCCCGGGTTGTCGTATTCCAGGCACGACTGCAAGGCGAACACCGACAACGCCAAGGTAAGTCCTGTTAATATATGATGTCTTTTCATATCGATAATCTTTTTATGCGTTAGAAATTAAGTTTAAGTGAGAATCCGTAAGAGCGCGATGACGGCATGTTGAACAGCTCGAAACCGCTGAGCCCGTTTCCTGTGGCCAGCGACACGTCGGGGTCGGCAGGGCTGTCGTTATACAGGAAAAAGAGGTTGCGGGCGATGAAGGACACCGACAGGTGCTTGTTTGCGCCCAGCAGGTCGCGGAAGGTATACCCTGCTGACAATTCGCGCAGGCGGAAGTTGGTGGCGCTATAGATGTAGTCCTTGGGATTGGTAGAGGCGCCTAATGCATTGAAGTATTCCGTGATGGGGACAATGCGCCCGCTGCCGTCGGGCAGCACGATGCCGGGCACGTTGCCGTAATCGGCGGCCACGATGTTGTGCTGTTCTGCGTACAGGCGTGCATCGGCCGTCCGCTGCGACAAGCCGTTGGCGTCGAGGTCGCCCTCGGTGAGCGAAACCACCTTCCCGCCGATCCGGCCGTTGATGAGGAAGGAGAGCGTAAAGTCCTTGTAATTAAATGTATTGCTCCAGCCCATCTGCCATTTCGAGTTCATGTTCCCGGCATAGATTTCCGACGACTTGTTTATTTTCGGGCGCCCGCTGTTGGTCAGGGCGATGTGCCCGTTCTCGTCGCGCATGAAGTCGTTCACGTACATGTCGCCGATAGAGCCGCCCACCCTGTAGGCCACTTTCACGCCGTCGACAATTTTCTCCACCTTGCGTTCTTTCCCGTTCTCGTCGAAAGCCGTTTGCAGAATGGTGTTGTCATTGTAAGAGAGGTTGTACGAGGTGCGCCAGTTCATGTCTTTAGCCAGCTTGAAGTTGTAGCCTACGGTGGCCTCGAACCCCCGGTTGCGCACAGAGGCCGAGTTGAGCAGTTCCGTAGAACCGCTGCCGCTGGGCACTTCCATGTACAGGTTCTTCATCTTGGCGCTGTAGAAAGTGAAGTCGACGCTGAGCCGGTTGTTCAGGAACAGCATTTCGACACCGGTTTCGAACGACTGGGTCTTCTCCGGCACCGGGTAGAAATCCGTATAGTCGTTGCCGCCGGCCGCCCCCGTCTGCAGATTCTCCGTCATTTTTTCATAAGCCTTGTTCGGGATCGAGTTACCCACCTCCGAGTAGGACACGCGGTATTTCAGGTAATTAAACCACTCGGGCAGCTTGGCCAGCGAACTGATGATTGCGTTGGCGCCGAGCCCGAAATAGCCGTAGTTGTCGACGTCGATCTTCCCTTTCTGCTTGAAATACCTGAAGGGGCGGTACCAGTCGCGGCGGTACGAACCGTCGACATAGATGATTTCTTTCCATCCCAGCTGCGCAGTGAAGAGATACGCCTTGTCCCAGTTGGACTCTTTAGACTGCTTCGTGCATTCCATGCCCCCTGCCCGGGTGTCGAAGAAGTTAATCCGTTCGGGCAGCTTGGCCAGCATGTTGTCGAACGACGTGGCATCCGCATACGTATCCTTGCTTTCATACTTGGAAGTATGGCCTACCCATCCGGCCGTAGCCGATACGCTGTAATCCCCGAACTCCTTATTGTAACTCAGCAGATAGTCGGTATACAGCTCCGTCGTCTTGTTGTCGTAATCACCGTACCTTCCGTAATCGCTGATGTTCGACGGCAGGAAAGTGGTGGCGTATTCATACATGTTCCCGTGGAAGCGCAGGTGGTCGTAGTTCACGCGTGCCTGCAGCGTGAGCCCGTCGTAAATGTCGAGCACGGCCGACAGCGTTCCGTAAACGCGGTCCTCTTTCTGCACTTTCTTGTTCATGCCGGTCAGCCAGTAAGGGTTATTGTTCATGTTCGACAAGAAAGGCCATTGCTGCCTTACCCCCTTCAGGTCGGCCTGCCCCGGGAGATACTGTATCTGTCCGTTCTCCCTTACGTAACGGCCGCGCAGCATCGACTTCCACTTGCCGTCTTCCACGTAGTAGTTGTCGCGGTAATAGGCGAGGTCCACGTTGCGTGGCATCATGTACAGATTGTAAAGCGGGTTGAGCGCCCGTCCGCCTCCCGGCCGGTTGCGGGTAATGGTCTGGGCATAGTTCAGCGACACGTCCACATTCAGGCGGTCGAACATCTTATAGTTCTGCCTGAAGTTAACCGTATTCCTGTTGTAGGAGTTGTGCTTTATCATACCGTTGGCATGGCTGTTGGCGATGGAGAAATAGGTGCGCACCTTCTCGGTACCGCCCGATATCGAGAGCGAGTTATTGGCTGTCACGCCAGTCCTGAAAAACTCTTTCGTATCGTCCGTGGCGTGGTTCCGCAAATACACTTTGTGCGTGCCGCCGTAGAAGGTATCATCCAGCGGGGCGTCGATGACCAAGGCATCTGCGGCCCGGTCGGCCACTTTATCGCCCCAGCCCGAATTCTCGAACCGCCCGTTCGGGCTGATGGGGCCGCCGTACACATTCTGGATTTCAGGCGTGAGCAGCGGTGTGTCGAACGTTATGTTCGAGTTGACCGTGATGTCTATCTTGCCTTCCCTCCCTTTCTTTGTGGTAATCATCACCACACCGTTGGCGGCAGCCGAACCGTAAAGAGCAGCCGCATTGGCGCCCTTCAGGATGTTCATCGACTCGATGTCGTCGGGGTTTATCAGCGACAGGGGGTCGGAGCCTTCGCTGGTGGCCGCATACAGCAGGTTGCCTTCGCTGGTGGTCTGGTTGCGTATGTTGTTCGCCATGGGCACGCCGTCTATGACGATGAGCGGGGCGTTGTTTCCCATAATCGACTTGTTTCCGCGGAGCAGGATTTTCGACGCACCGCCGGCGCCGCCGGCATTCGGCGTGATGGTGACGCCCGACACCTTCCCCTCGAGCGAGTTGGCCACGTTGGGGTCTTGCACCCGCATGAGGTCTTCGGCCTTCACGCGCTGCGTGGCATAAGTCAGCGACGATTCCTTCCGCTGGATGCCCATGGCCGTTACAACCACCTCTTTGAGCATGCTGCTCTCCTCCTTTAGCTTCACGTCCATGTAGCTCTTCGAACCGACAGCCAGTGCCTGCGGCGTATAGCCTATGTAAGAGAATTCGAGCGTGGGGTTGGCCTCACTGGTGGTGAGCGTGTATTCACCGTCGAGGTTGGTCACGACGCCCAGCCCCGTGTTCTTGATCTTTACGCTCACGCCAATCAGCGGCTCCCCTTTCTCGTCGGTTACTTTTCCGGTAATCTTGCGGGGCTGCCCTTTCGTGTCCCCCGCCTGTACGGTTTTCCCTTGTGGTGGCCGTTGCTTGTGGATAGTGATAATCTTGTTCTCTATCTCGAAGCTGAGGCCGGAGCCGAGCACCTTCGAGAGCACCTCGCGTACCGGTGTTTGAGCGAATGTGGCCGTAACCGTCTTGTTTTCGTCCACTTCGTCCACTTTGTAAATCACCGACATCTTAGTCTGCCGTTCCACTTCCTTCAAAACCGCCTTGAGCGGCGCGTTCTTGAATTCTTCCGTCACGGTCTGCGCATGGGCACCGGCGGAGAACAAAAGCGAAACAGTAAAAACAAGCCATAGCAAATGCTTCTGCTTCCCATTCTTAAAATGTTTCATTTCCTTTAGGTTTTTAGCTAATATTAAAATTGATTCTGTTATTTTCCTGATGTAGTCATTTATGGCTGATTGTGACGTTCTTGCCTTTCCTGACGACTTGTATCGGGACAACACGGTCCAGGGCCTTCACCACATCGTCGAACTCTTCGTGGTTACGCAGCGAGATGGAGAAGCGTTCCCGCTGGAGCCGCGGCGACGCTACGGTGACGTTCAGGGCGTATTTGCGCGAAAGCACCTTCGAGAATTCATCAAGCGAGATGTCGTCGTATTCGGCACCGCCGCCCACCCATGCACTGGCCTTGCACCGGGTGGTCCGCTTGCTCAACTTTCCCGAGAGCATATCCATCGAAACCATTTCGCTGGGCTTCATCATCATGCTGTTCCCGCCGCTGCTGATCTCCACGCTGCCTTCTATAAGCGTGGTGGTAATCAGGCGGTCTTCCTTGTAAGCCGATACGTTGAACTTCGTACCTTTCACGATGACGTCGTAACCTTTCGTAGAAACGGTGAACTCCGCCCCGTTTTGTTTCGCTACCTCAAAATAGCCCTCTCCGTCGATTTCCACACGGCGGTTCTCCTTATTAAAGAGATTGGAGTAACGGAGCGACGAACCGGCGTTGAGCCATACTCTCGAACCGTCGGGCAACATCACTTCCGACTTGCTGCCCAAGGGGACGGCGCAGCTGTAGAACATCTCCTGCTGGCGCCCCGGGGCAAAGTGGAGCGTAGCACCGATGGCCACGAGCAGAAGGGCTGCGGCCGCAACGGCGGCCACTCTTATGCGGCGCAGGCTTACCATCCTGGCCGGGGCCGGCTCCCCGCTCATGAGTATGCCCGCATACAGGCGCTCCCATGCCGCCTGTACGTCGGGGGCGGCCTCATGGCCTTGTTCCCACTCCGCCTCCATGCGCCGGAACTCGGCGCGCCTTTCGGCGCTTCCCTCTATGTAGGCGAATAAAACCTTCTCCTCTTCGGGGGTAATCGTACCCTCAAAGCACCGTATTGCCAATATTTGGAAATCGTTTGCCATAATTCTTGGTTTAAAGATTGCTTACCACTCATATAACACCTTAGCTTGCAATTACCCCATCTCTTTTTATAAGATATTTTCATTTTTTGCATTTTCTTCTTTTTTTGCTTGGGTAATTGACGGATATTCCGTAAATTTGCACTAAAACATCATCATTATATGAGGCATTATGCAATTGGATCGCAAGAGCTGTTTAATGACCTTCGTGAAGGAAATACTGAGGCCTATGAATTCATTTTCAAGACTTATTATCCGCGACTGAGAAATTATGCATCGTCGTTCATTGCCGATCCGGACGATTTAAGCGACATCCTGCAAGATTGTTTTGTGCGCTTGTGGGAGCGCAGGGGCACTTTAACTTTTGTCTCGCTCCCTGCCTTGCTCTTCACAATGGTGCGTAATACATGCCTGAACTTCCTGCGTCATAAGACGGTGATGAACCAATGCCCGATAGACAGCCTGCCGCAAGTGGCCGGCGAGGAGGCCCTTTACAACTATATCTTCCTGGACAACCCCGAAGAGGAATTCCTCTACGACGAACTGCGCCGGCAGATAAACGGGCTTATCGACTCGCTGCCGCCCCGCTCGCGGCAGGTGTTCATCATGAGCCGCATCGAGGGAAAGAAAAACCGCGAGATTGCCGACGAACTGAAAATATCGGTCAAAGGCGTAGAGCACCACATCAGCAAGGCGCTTTCCGTTTTCCACAAATTCTTCGGCGAACACGGGAACGACCCCGTAGTGCTGTTGCTGGTTTATTCATCCCTCCTGTCGGCGCAATAACCCTGTGCCGCAGAAGCCGGAACGGCCGCCGCAGAAGCCTATCATTAAATAATGTGAATTGTTGCTCGATTCCAAAGTTTTACAGTACTTTTGCACTCTAAATAATACCGCAAATGAGCTTAACTCAGATAATAGGCAAGATATTCGTGCCGCGCCAGCACGAACTGGAACGGCACGTGCATGAGGGCGAGGCGCTGCAACGCCGGGTGCTCAGCCATCTTGTCGGTTCGGCAAAAGATACGGAATACGGGCGCAAGCACCTGTTCGCCGCCGTAAAGGGCTACGACGATTTCTCGAAGTACGTACCCCTGAACACATACGAGGAACTGAAGCAGGACATCGACCGCATGCGCCAAGGCGACCGCGACGTACTGTGGCCAGGGCACGTGAAGTGGTACGCCAAGTCGTCGGGGACAACCAACGACAAGTCGAAGTTCATCCCCGTCAGTTCCGAAGGCCTGCAGAAGGTACACTATGCCGGAGGCTTCGACAGCGTGGCGCTCTACCTGCGCAACAATCCCGGAAGCCGCCTTTTCGACGGGCGCGCACTGATACTCGGCGGGAGCCATGCCTCCAACTACAACCAGCCCGGTTCGCTCGTGGGCGACCTCAGTGCCATCCTCATCGAGAACATCAACCCGCTGGCCAACCTTGTGCGCATACCCAAGAAGTCGACCGCCCTGCTGGGCGACTTCGAAGAGAAGCGCGACCGCATCGCCCGCGAGGCCCTGCACAAGAACGTTACCAACATCAGCGGCGTGCCCTCATGGATGCTTTCCGTGCTCCACCGCGTGATGGAGCTGAGCGGCAAGCAGCACCTGGAGGAGGTGTGGCCCCACCTGGAAGTGTTCTTCCACGGAGGCGTGGCTTTCACCCCCTACCGCAAACAGTACGAGCAACTGATTACATCGCCGGGCATGCACTATATGGAGACCTATAATGCCAGCGAAGGCTTCTTCGGCTTGCAGGACGACCCGGCAGACCCGTCGATGCTGCTGATGCTCGACTACGGCGTGTTCTACGAGTTCATACCGATGGAGGAGTTCACGCAGGCCGGCACCCCACGGAACGCCGTCCCCCTATGGGGCGTTGAGAAGAACAGGAACTACGCCATCGTCATCTCCACCGCGTGCGGGCTCTGGCGCTACATCCTGGGCGACACCGTGATGTTCACCTCGCTCAATCCCTACAAGTTCGTCATCACCGGCCGCACCAAGCATTTCATCAACGCCTTCGGCGAGGAGCTGATAATAGACAATGCCGAGAAAGGCCTTGCCTACGCTTGCGCGCAGACCGGAGCCGGGGTGAGCGAGTACACCGCAGCGCCGGTATTCATGGACGAGCGCGCCAAGTGCCGCCACCAGTGGCTCATCGAGTTTGCCAAGGAACCCGGCGACCTGCAGCAGTTCGCCGCACTGCTCGACGCCAAGCTGCAGGAAATCAACAGCGACTACGAGGCCAAGCGCTACAAGGACATCACGCTGCAGCACCTCGAAATCATAAAGGCACGCCCGCATCTCTTCAACGACTGGCTCAAGGCGAAGGGAAAGCTCGGCGGGCAGCACAAGGTGCCGCGCCTTTGCAATAGCCGCGAGCACATCGAACAGCTGCTCAAGATGAACGGATGAGCGGAGGACATAAGGAGTGGACAACATGCGAAAACATCAATCAAGAGATAGAATGAGGACGGAAACCACGGCACTGCTGGGCAGCATTGCCTTCTTGTTGCTTTCCTCGTCCTGCGCACGGATGGGCAATCCCGACGGCGGATGGTACGACGATGCGCCGCCCCGCGTGCTGGGCGCGTCGCCTGCCGACAAGGGCACCGGCGTGAAGACGAATAAGGTGACCATCTTTTTCGACGAGTTCATCAAGCTCGAGGATGCCGCAAACAAAGTGGTCGTGTCGCCGCCACAGCTCGAGATGCCCGAGATTAAAACATCGGGGAAGAGAATCGTGGTGGAACTGAAAGACACACTGAAGGAGAATACCACGTATACCATCGACTTCAGCGATGCCATCAGCGACAACAACGAGGGCAACCCCATGGGCAACTATACCTACACTTTTTCTACCGGGACGGAAATCGACACGCTCGAGGTATCGGGCTATGTGCTCGATGCAGCGAACCTCGAGCCCATCAAGGGCATTCTCGTAGGCCTGTACGACGACCTGTCGGATACGGCCTTTACAAGGAAACCGCTGATGCGCGTGTCGCGCACCGACAGCAGGGGGCACTTCGTGGTGCGCGGCATCAAGGAAGGCCGCTACCGCGTGTATGCCCTGCAGGATGCCGACGGCAACTACCTCTTCAACCAGAAAAGCGAGATGCTGGCCTACAGCCACGAGACGTTCAGCCCCGCCAGCCGCCCCGACATCCGGCAAGACACCATCTGGCGCGACTCGCTGCACATCGACTCCATCGCGCGCATTCCGTACATACACTATTACCCTGACGACATCGTGCTGCTCGCCTTCCAAGAGAAGCAAACCGACCGTTACCTGCTGAAAACCGAACGTACCGACGAGCGCAAGATAGGGTTCTTCTTCAGTTACGGCCATGCGCACCTGCCTGCCGTGAGGGGGCTCAACTTCGATGCCGCCGGCGCTTTTATCATAGAGCCCTCGCAGCAGCAGGACACCATATATTACTGGCTGCGCGACACGGCGCTCATCAACCGCGACTCGCTGTCCCTCGAAGCGCAGTACTTCATGACCGACTCTTCCGGCGTGCTCGTGAGCAGGACCGACACCATCGAGGCGATACCCAAGATGTCGTACGAACGGCGCACGAAGCTGAAGGAAAAGGAAATGGAGAAATGGCAGAAGGAACAGGAGAAGAAAAAAAAGCGCGGCGAGCCTTACGACTCGGTGATGCCGCGCCCGCGCCTCGAGATGCAGCTGGCGGCCCCGTCGTCGCTCGACCCCGACAGGAGCATCTTCATCGAGGTACCCACGCCGCTGGTGCGCTGCGACACGGCGGCCATACACCTCTATTCGAAAATCGACTCGCTGTGGTACCGCTCGGCGTTCCACTTCAGCCGCGTAGAGGGAAAGCTGCGCCAGTACGAACTGGTGGCCGAATGGCGGCCCGGCGTTGAATACAGCCTGGAAATCGACTCGGCGGCCTTCGAGGATATCTACGGCGACGTGTCGGGGGCGATGAAACAGGGCATCCGCGTGAGGCCGCTCGACGACTACGGCACGCTGGCCGTCAACCTGAGCGGCATAGCCGATACGGGCATCGTCGTGCAGCTGCTCAACAGCTCGGATGCGGTAGTAAAGCAGGTGCGCGCCGAGGGCAGCACGGCCGGGCTCTATTACATCACCCCGGGGAAATACTACATGCGCGCCTTCGCCGACACCAACGGCAACAACCAATGGGACACGGGCGACTATGCCGCCGACCGACAGGCCGAGGCCGTATACTACTACCCGAAGGAAATCGACTGCAAGGCCAAGTGGGACCTGACGCTGGCATGGGACCTCACCGCCCGCAAGCGCAACCTGCAGAAGCCGGGAGCCATCACCAAGCAGAAACCCGACAAGGAGAAGAAGCTGCGCAACCGCAATGCCGACCGCGCAGCGCAGCTGGGAATCAAATACACAAGATAACGGCAGCACCCGCCGGCAGCACGGCGCGGCAGAGCCCCTTACACTAAAAGAAAGAAAAGATGAAGATAAAGAAGGACTTAAGAATGATGACACTGCTGCTTATCATGGCAGCACAGTTCCACGCCAGCCGCCATCCCTGGGCTACCAGCAGCGCGGCAGCGCAATGCGGTACGGAGAACACCGCCTTCAAACCGGGCGAGTTCCTGTATTACGACCTCCACTTCAACTGGAAGTTCATCTGGGTGAAGGTGGGCACAGCGTCGATGTCTACCGTCATGTCCACCTACAACGGCCAACCGGCCTACCGCACCAGCCTGATTACACGCGGCAACAACAAGCTCGACAATATTTTCGTCATGCGCGACACGCTGCTCGCCTATTGCTCACAGGACCTCACGCCGCTCTACTTCAGGAAAGGCGCGCGCGAAGGGCGCCGCTACTACGTGGACGAGATATGGTACAGCTACCCCAAGGGCAACTGCCACCTGAAGCAGCACCGCATAGAGGACGACGGCAACAGCGTATGGAAACAGTCGGAATACCAAGACTGTATCTACGACATGATGAGCATCTTCCTGCGTGCGCGCAACTTCGACACCGAGGCACTGAAAGTGGGCGAGAACATCCCCATGCCCATCAGCGATGCCAAGCGGCTGAGCAACTCGTGGCTGAAATACCGCGGGAAGGAAAACTTCAAGATGGACGGCTCGGGCGAGAAATACCGCTGCCTCGTATTCTCGTTCTATGAGCGCGAGGACGGGAAGAACCATGAGCTGCTGCGCTTCTACGTCACCGACGACCAGAACCACATCCCCGTGCGGCTCGACATGTTCCTGTCCTTCGGCTCGGCCAAGGCCTTCCTGCGCGGCTATAAGGGCGTGCGCAGCCCCATGGCGTCGCGCATCAGATAAAACCCTCCCTGCACCTATGGACTACCAAGCCATCCTGGAAAGCATCTACAGCGAGATACAGCCTTTCGCCAAGCAGGGCAGCACTGCCGGATATATACCGGCACTGGCCGCCGTCGACCCCGACCAGTTCGGCATTTGCATCCAGACGCTCGAGGGGCCGGCCTACGAACTGGGCGCCGCCGGCACGCGCTTCTCCATCCAGAGCATCTCGAAGGTGTTTGCCCTCGCCATGGCACTGAGCCTCGAGGGCGACCGGCTCTGGCAGCGGATGGGCAGGGAGCCTTCAGGGTCGGCCTTCAACTCGCTGGTACAGCTGGAGGCCGAGCACGGCATCCCCCGCAACCCGTTCATCAATGCCGGGGCCATCGTAACGGCCGACATCCTCCTGTCGCACCTGCCCGGCGCCGAGGCCGCTTTCCTGCAATTCGTCAGGGGGCTGTGCGGCAGTGACACCGTCGGCTACAACCACGGCGCCGCCGCTTCCGAACAGGCCACGGGCTACCTCAACGCCGCCATCGCCAACCTGCTGAAGTATCACCGCAATATCCACAACGACATCGCGCAGGTGCTCCGCTTCTATTTCCTGATGTGTTCCGTCGAGATGAGCTGCCGCGAACTGTCACGGGCGTTCCTGGCCTTTGCCAACCACCATGCGCCGTTCTCGTTCCCGGGCGCCGAGCTCTCGGCGTCGCAGGTGAAACGCATGAACGCCATCATGCAAACATGCGGTTTCTACGACGAGGCCGGCGAGTTCTCCTACCTTGTCGGGCTACCTGGCAAGAGCGGTGTAGGCGGAGGCATCGCCGCCGTTTACCCCTCGCGCTACGCCGTGGCCGTATGGAGCCCGCGCCTCAATGCCAAGGGCAACTCGGTCTTGGGGATGAAAGCACTGGAACTGCTGACCACCGAAACGCGCGAGTCAATATTCTGAACGCTCTCCCCGTTCCCGTTTTTTACCGCAAGCCCCCGTGGAACCGCACCGTGCCGGCGGGATAGGCTGCTCCCCGGGGGGCGGGTGTACTCCAACAGGCGGCACAAGGGGAAGCGCCCGGATGATTTTTGGCCATTTTTCTGAGATTTTTGGCCAAAAATC
>DBRC01000076.1:13209-16090 GCA_002305505.1 Prevotella sp. UBA1378
CGGATTTATAGCTATAAATCTTTTTGCCCCCTTATCCGCCTGCTGCCCGCGGCTTGCCTTTAGGGCAGCAATCCTTTTCTTACGGCAAAACAGGAATTGCTTATCCCGGACTGGCGTCAGAAATCGAAACGGGGGTGAATCCTTTGGGTGGAAAAGATTTATTGGGGGTTACTCATCTTCCTCCTCCCCTTTCACCTTCACCTTCATGAAGACGTAGAGCAGGAAGAAGGTGATGAAGACGTCGATGATGTTCCATACCGTGCGGTCGAAGGATATTTTGTGGAAAGGCTGGAACAGAACCGCCAGCGAAAAGAATGCCACGCACAAAAGATACCGCCGGTAACGGGCGTAATAGGAACCCAAGAAGATGAAAACGACGAGGGCCGTCCAACGCAATACCTGATAATAAGCATAAGGGAATGCTATCAAGCATAGAATGAAAAACAGCGCCATCAAAGCACTAAGATATTTTACATATTTATCCATAAATAACCTACCTGTTTGTTTTGTCCTCCATCATAAAAACCGTCTTTCCGGTTGCAAAGTTACTGGTTTTTAAAGAAAATAACCAAAAATAGCTGGAAGAATTTTGTCGGACAACCGTTTTTTATTATTTTTGTAATATCTTTAGGGGTATAGTTTTAACGTATTATCAAGAGGTCATGATGAATTTGATTTATATTATTATAATGTGCATCCTTGCCGTGGTTGCCGCCGTACTGATTGTAGTCATTGTCGCCTACCAGCGCAAGAGGACCAACCTGGACGAAGGAAACGCGCGGATGGAAAAAGAGCTCAACCGCACCAACGATGCCATCGACCGCTATACGGACAACGAGCCGATGTCGCTCCAGCTGAAAAACGTCACCGCATGGGCATGGAACAGCGACACGAAAAACTACGTGTTCTACGACACCGGCGGCAACAACTTCCTGCAAAGCGACGAGCAAAGCAAAGACCGGAACACCATCATCATCAACGAAGCCGTGTTCGCCGGGCGCTACATCGCAGAGGAAGACCTGCACGTGAGGTCGATTATCAATGACATGAAAGAGGGGAAGGCCAAGTCGGCCCACTTCATGCACCGCGTTTACATGTACGGCAACAGAGGGCACAAGGAATGGGTGAACGTCGACGCCGTCACCGTCTCGGCCGACAAGAAAGGGCGGGCCACGTCGATTTTAGGGTACCATACGATGCTGACACAGTCGGGAACAGCGGACGGGACGGGGCAGCACGGCCGGCAGCAAGCAGCCGGCGGCGGGGAAGGCAGCGGTTCCGAAGCATCGTTCATCATCAGCATACACGACGAAATCAGCCGCCCGCTCTCCTTTGTGCTCAATGCCTGCGAGCAGCTGAAACGGCTGACCGGGACGGACGAGAAAGCAGAACTGCTGAACCGCGTGGAGAGGAGGAAAAAGCAAATCATGCACATCGTGCGCAACGTGGCATGCCTGTCGAAAATCGAATCGGGAAACTGGCTTATCAATATCATCCCCTGCCAGCTCGACGACGTGATGTACGAAATATACCAAGAAATACGCGAGACCGAGACAACCCACAACGACCTGCCCTTCTACCTCAAGACCGACGACATCGACGTGCTCGTGAGAATCGACACAAAGGCATTGCTCGTCATCTTCAGACGGCTGTGCGACAACGCCTTCAAGTTCACGGAGAAAGGGCAGATAACGATGGGCTACGAGGACAAGGGCAACAAAATACGCTTCTACGTAAGCGACACGGGATGCGGCATATCCGCACCCAACTGCAAGACCATCTTCAACAAATACGTGAAGACCGACACCAACATGCCGGGGGCAGGACTGGGATTGCCCATCTGCCAGTACCTGACAAAATCGCTCGGCGGGGAAATCGGCGTAGAGTCGGAACCGGGCAAGGGCAGCACGTTCTGGTTCACCATGCCCTACCGCCCGGCGTAGCGGCCACGAAGCGGCGCCACGGCCCGCCCCTCTTTTAGAAACAACAAAAAAAAACGGTTATCATGGACATCATATTAATACTCGTCACGCTCTGCTTCATCGGATTCCTCCTACACGAAGCGCGGAAAACATACGCCATGTTCAAAGCCTCGGAAGCCACGCACGGCAAACTGGAAGAGCTGCTGAAGCTGGCACACGGCAAAGCCGACGAAATAAAGGGCAGGAGCTCTTTCGCACAAGTGGCGTCAACCATGTACACATGGACATGGGATGCGCACACCAACAATCTTACATTCGACAACAAGGCCATCTTCCTTCAAGGCAATAAATACATCTCGGCCAGCGGGAGCAAGTCGATCGTCATCCCCCGCCAGGACTACATACAGTCTATCGTACATAAAAAACACAGGCAGCAAGTCGACGACGAGTTCCAGAAGCTCATCGACGGGAAAAGCAAGGTGTTCAGCATGAAACTGCGCGTACGCCAAGGCACCACTGCAAGAACCTACGACTGGTTCGACTCCTACGCCACCGTAACCTCGACCGACGGGCAGGGCAAGGCGCTCACCATCTTCGGCACGTCCGAAATGACAGCCGACCATGAAAGAATCACCGGAAACCTCCGCACGCGCTACGAGCAGCAGAAGAAGGCCGACAAGGCTTCCCTCGGCCTTACGGCACGCATCAGCGAGAAAATCGACGGGCCGCTCAACAAACTGGTGAGGCTCATGCGGAAAAGGGTGCTCACCACGTCGCCGGAGAAGATTGCTGCTTACGACGAAGAGATGGACCGCCTGAAGCTAAGCATCATGCAGATAAACAAAAACTCAAGCGACCTGCACAACATACACCAAGGCAACTGGATTTTCACGAAGGACGTCTGCGACCTGAACATCATCCTCCAAGCCTCAATGGGGCTCAGCGGAAAATCCGTGGGG
>DBRC01000055.1 GCA_002305505.1 Prevotella sp. UBA1378
GTTCCTTATCCCGGACTGGCGTATGATGTGATTGCGTTTACTCCGGCAACACGCATACCACGGCGGGGGAAAACCAAAAGGGGCTCCCGTCAATTACCCGACGGAAGCCTCCCGATATTTTATCTATTAATTAAAATGGTATACTGTTATCCCGAACCAATACATTGTTTATTCGAACCAACGGGGATCGCCGGTCTTGGCAGCTACCTGCTGCTCGCCGGTCGGGGTAAAGTCGGCATTGGCAGCATCCTTGAATGCAGGATCGCTGGTGAGCACAGTACCCGTGTCATAGGTTTCCACGCCCGTTTCGTTGACAAAGGATACTGTTCCGTCTTCAGCCGTCACGTAATTGCCATAGGTGTTGTTGTTGAATACACAAACGGTGTACGTCGATGCGTTGCGGCCACCGCAGATACGGCGTGCAACACCGCCACCCGTAGTGGCACAGTTTACCCAGATATTGTTCTCGACATTGAAAGCAGAATATTTCTGTCCGGCTACTCCGTTGTAATTACACCACTGTCCGCTCTTACACATGTTATAGAACGTATTGTTGATAAACTTCACCGACTGTGTCTGCGTGTTCTTATCGTAGCCGTAACGGTCGAGACGGGCACTGTTATGGTATTGAACGAAGAAATTAGCATCGCTCTCGCCCGTTTGATATACGGTAGAGTTAGACACGGTAAGGTCTTTTATGCCGCCAGCCTTAAAATAAACGGCCGCTGTACTTGCAAGCCCCGAGGCCGTAGTAGTGGTCATGTTGATGATACAATTATCGACGGTAAAGTTGGTTACGCAGTATTTCGTATTGTTATCCGTGATGATATACGAATTAAGGCCCGTCACTTTAGAATCGAGCAGCGAAACCGGCGACGGAATGAAATAATAACCGCCCGCACCGCCGAGCAGGTTCAGCGAACTTTCATCGGGAGTGGTACTGAGCGCAATCAGCGGATTGGCAGAGGCCGACGCGTCAATCACAACGCCGCTGAGCACAAAGCCGCCCGCCGTAACGTAGCCGGCATCGCCCGTGAACCGGATGACCGACTGCTTTCCGACGATGGAAAGCGAAGCTCCCACGGGGACGACAACCGGGGCCGACTGTGTGTAGCTGCCACCCTTTTTCAACGGGAACACCACGTTCGTCAGGCTGTCGAAAACGGCATTGCCGTTGATATAGGCAGCCAGATCGGTCCCTTCAGGAATCGTGTCGACGGCCGACGGCTTCTGCGTATAGTCGACCTTCACCACTGCCGAAGCGTCGTACAATACGATACCGGCACTTGTATATACGTTCATTTGATAACTCTGGGCATTTACAGATACGGCCGTTCCCAGGAAAGCTGCTATGAGTATGATTTGTTTTTTCATAATGTTGTTCGTTTTGGGGTTTTATTTATTCAATCTGGCTACTTGATAATTTTGAAACTGGCGGAAGGAGAGCGGAGGATATATACACCGCCGGGCTTCAAGCCCGAAAGGTCTACCGTAGCAACCCCGTCGGCCGTAGCGGCCACCGAGGCCACTTTCTTTCCGTCGGCAGTATATACCGCCACCTGCATGCCGGCCTTCAAGCCCGAGAAGAAAGCCTTCCCTTCGGCCAGCTGCGGAGCTGCTCCTTCTTTTACACTGCCGATACCTGTAGGCGTCCCTGCTTCGTAGGTAAGGTTGGCCACGTTGTAGTATGCCACTTCCTTGATTGCAAACGTGATGTTAGCCAAAGAGGATACCACATTTACCGAATCGCCGGCAACGGTAGTCTTGATAACGGGCTTATCCTTGAGCATAAACTTGGTGCTCTCGCCCGTTGTCCCTACGACAATGAGGAAGTCGGCCCGTTTCATCTCTGTTGTCCCGTCTTGTGCCCCTGCCGGAACAGCAGCGGACAGGCATAACCCGAACATCAGTGCCTTAATTAACGATTTGTTTTTCATACTGTTTGTTTTATAGTTAGTATTTATATATGGATTTAAACCGGTTTCATCTGACGCCGGGAAAGCCCCTGCCCGCCGGACGAGAAAACGGGAAGAATAAAGGGAAGAATATTTTGATAAGGGATGGCAGATAAGCATCCCTTATCAAAATACAGCTGAAATCATTTGGTTATTTAACAAACTTCTTCCCGTTCTGGATTACCATGCCCTTGTAGGAGCTTGAAACCTTCTGTCCCGACAGGTTGTATGCCGGAGCATCGCTGTCGGCAGCCGATGCCGTAATGCCCGAAACGCCCGAAGTGCCGGCAGTAAAGGTGAATCCGCCGAAACCAATCTGCGACGAGTCTTGGAAGAGCAGGTAGGTGCCGCCGGCCTCAACAGAGAAGGTGACGTATCCCCAGAACGGCTGGTTGCCGGCACCGATGACGTAGGGAGCCTTGTCCTCGCCCGTCTCTGCGTCTACCTTAGCTGCATTGTGGAGAGCCTGTATCTCTTCGCTTGACAGGTATTTCTTTTTCCCGTCTTCACCGTTCTGGCCGTTTATATAGCCCTCTGCCGTATAAGCAATCGGCAGCTTTGTGGCTTCGTCGACAACGAAGGTATTGCGGTTACCCTTGTTCGACCATACAGCCACTTTCATCGTGCCCGAAACAGCTGGCTTGAACTTGTAATACAAGCCCGTAACAGGCAGGCCATTGCTGCCATCGGCCACATAATAGGTGTAAAGCGCACGGTAGGTTCCCGTACCGACACCGTCGGTCACGATTTCTTCTGCAGCCAAAGCAGTGTACGGATTACCTGTGCCTGCTACGTAGTAGAAGCTGATGTCGCCTTGGTTCTTGGGCGACCATGTGATTTTATTCCATGTATTTACTACACCCTCGGGAGTAATGTCCTGGCCGCCGCCCTCTGCATTGGCAGGAGTAGTGCCCCCGACTGCTTCGAAAGAGATGTTAGCGGAAGAATAACTAACAACCGACTGCCCGTTGACAACATTCGTTGCTGCACCCGTTTCGTCGACAACGCCGGCAAATTCGCCGGCAAGGCCGTCGGCCGTGCATGCCGTATAACTATCGGTCTGCGCATAGGCACCCATTGCTAAGAGCGCCATGGAAATTAATGTAAAAGTTTTCTTCATAAGATTTTGTCAGTAAATAAATTAGTAATGCTTTTTTTATAAGGGGGACGAGGACGGATACGGTATGCACCCAGCCTCGGCGTTAAATAACATTAAACATACAAACAAAGATGCCTCCCGTGCCTGCACGGGAGGCATCTTTGTTTCTTAAATCATTGCCGGAACGTTATTCAGCCAACGGGTCGAACGTGCCGTCGGAACCATGACTGTAATCAAACCAGCCTATCGTCTGATAGAGTGTCGCATTGTTCTGCATGGCACTGTTTTTCAAACCTATGAAATAATACTCGGGACGGAACTTAATGACGTTCGCCTCATCATTGCCATCTGCCTGGTAGTCCTTCCGCTCAAGGTAATTCCGATAGAAATTAATCATCGCCTCTACCTTGCCGTTGGTGTCGCTCACTACCGCACCAGTCGCCGGGTCGGTCTTCAAACTTTCCGTTAAATCGAGGGCGAATGTATTTCCATTCGTATCAACCGGACGGAAAACCTTCAATGGGTCGGAGGCCTCGGCTTCCGCAGCGGTCAGGTCCTTGGCATACAGGATTATCTCATGCCGGCGCTGACCGTTCAGCGGCGTAAAGCCAAGGTAAGTACAGGTGTTGCCCCCGAATCCGGTCAATGTCCACGAAGAGGGAGCCCCCGATACCGTCTGCGTTCCGCCGTCGAACAGCATCCAACGGCGCGCGTCATCGAAAGCCTTTCCTTCGTAAGCCAGTTCTACCTGGCGCTCGTAAAGGATGGCTGCAAAACATTTTGCCTGGCTGGAAGCTATATCTTCATCAAGGCCGTAATTGTTGTCGGCTGTATAGCCTACACGGGCACGGATTTGCTGCAAAGCCTGGACAGCCTCGTCCAAATGGCCGGCACCACAGGCCGCTTCGGCAAAGTTGAGCAAGACTTCAGCATACCGCATCACGATTAACGGGGCAGCACTCTGCTGGAAGCCCTTCGGTGTATTTGAACTGATGCTGAACTTATACAAAGGAGACGAATTGAGCTTCAGGTCGTCGCTCTTCTTACGGATATAAACCGCACTGTTCCTGTTGTTGAGTTTCTCGGGTGAATAGCCATTAGAGCTGCTCGATGTAGATGTGGCGTCCTCGGAATTGTCATACCACGTGTAGCTCCACAGTTGGTAGTCTTTACCGGAACTGTAGGCTGACGAAGGATAATCGCTCAGAGACGTCAGGTCTTTACCATTGCTATCAAACTGCCATTCCTGCCCCGGGAATGCGAATGTGCGGTAAAAACGGGGGTCGCGGTTCAGCCAGAACAGTTTTGTATCATAAGCATAAATAGAGGCACCCGGCTTCTTGCCATCGGCCATCGGAAAGAGGTCGACCATCTCTGCCGTGGGATGCAAGCCGCCGGCACCGTTGGAGTTGGACGGGCGGATGGCATTCTCCCAATAGTTCCATTTGTGATAGTTGGCAATATCCGTCTGGTCGAGGTTGTTATGAAGCGTTACGAAGACAGCCTCGCTCGTCGTGCCCCCCGCTTCCGAACCGGTATAATTAGAGAAAACAGAAGCCCATTTGGCAGCATTGCTTTCGCCTCCGGTGGCAGAATAGGCAAGACCGAAATTGCCGTCCTGCAACAACTGCAGCGCCTTCTTATTGCTGATGTAAGCGGAATCCCAGCGCACAGCCTCGTTTGCGCGGTTAAACATCGGACTGGCATAGAACAGCTGTACCTTCCCCTTCAGAGCCGCGGCGGCACCAGAGGTGATGCGCCCGAATTCGGAGGTTTCATTCTCCCAGCGTTCAGGGAGCATATTGGAGGCTTTCTCAAGGTCGCTGCATATAAACTCGATACAGTCCTTAGCGGGGCTGCGGGGAACAATCTTGTCTGACCCGTCGCCATCGCCGATGATGGGGTCCTGCACATGGTCGACGATAGGCACGCCGCCATACCACTTCACGAGTGTCCAATAGCGGAAAGCACGCCAGAAATAAGCTTGCCCGAGCAACTTGTTCTTCTCGGCATCGGAAAGGTTGGACGATGCCAGCACATGTTCGATGATGTCGTTGCAGTCGCGGATGTTACCCCACGGGCTAACTGCCTTGTTCTCCACATAGAAATAATCCGTAATATTGGTGTAGTCTAATACCGTAGACGGATCGACCCAACTCGACAGGCCGCCAAACTCCCACGTAGACTTTGCGCCGGCATCACTATAACCGGTACTGGTATAATTGTTGTTCGCGTTCCCGCCATTGCCGTCGCCTTGGCAGGCCTGAGGCAACATCAGCCGATAGAGGTTGTTCACGCGTTCCTGAGCACTGGAATAATTGCTGTATACCTCGTCTTCACCGAAACTGCCGTAGACCGTTTTCTCTTTCAGAAACTCATCGCTGCAGCTTGTAAGGACAGAAGCCGCTATCAACGAAGCAAATCCAAATAAATATATCTTTTTCATATTCTATATGTCTTTTAGAATGTAACATTAATACCCATGGTTATCTTCCGGAGGTTAGGATACCTGCCGTATGTGCCGCCGTAAGGGGCCCATGACTTGTCCGGATAAGGATTCAAGAAATTAACGGCGTTCTGAACAGTAAGATTCAAGCGGACATTGCTCACACCGACAGGCTTCAACCACAGCTTCGGCACTGTCCACCCGACGGAGATATTACGCAACGTAATCTGCGCGGCATTGACAAGCCAGAACGAAGAAGCCTGCTCGTTAACACTGCTGTACTTCATGTTAGGATAATCGGCATTGCGGTTGGCCGAAACGGTTACATTCCCTTGCGCATCATAAATATCCTCGTAAACATACATGTTTTTCCAGAAAGAGGGGACGTTCTCGTACTCCAAATTGCTGGCCGACTTCCGGAAGTCGGTCTGAACCAGGTTGTAAGCTCCCCAGCTTGCCGAAAGCTGTGCGGTAAGCGAGAAGTCTTTATAAGAAATGCCAAAGTTGGTGGTGAACCCGTAAGGGTTGCTCGAATACTTCGACAAGCGGATGTAATCGTTCTCGTCTATCTTACCGTCGGGACCGCCGTAATTGCCGGTACCGTCATTGGTGCCATGCGTGTCTGCGTAAATCAGCATGCCCGGATGCACGTCATCAATGGTCTTGCCCAAATACGTCGTGATGTTGTTTTCCGCAAAGTATTCTTGTATCTCCTGATAACTGCGGAACATGCCCAAGCACTTCAGCCCCCATACGCCACGGTCGGTGCGCTCGCCCTGAACGATGCTGTTGTACAGGGGAGTGGCAGGGAACGGGCCGGCAAGAATCTTATTGTCGCTGTAACCAGTGGAGAGCTTCACCCAATAATTGATGTCCTTCCCGATTTTATCACGCCAAGTGACATTCAGCTCCCATCCCCATTCGTCTATCTTGCCATAGTTCTCCGGAGCAGCCTTGGTACCCACGGTTGTGGGGAACAAAGAAGTACCGGTGTATGTCATGAAAAGTTCGCGCCCTTTGTCGTAATAATAATCGAAGCCTACACCCAAACGGCCGTTAAGGAAACGGGCATCGATACCAAAGTTGGTCTTATAGTTCTTATCCCAATGCACATCCGCATTCACCCCCGACTGTGGTATCACAAGCCCGGCATTCACCTGCGTAGAGCTGCTGTTACCGAAGACAGCCCCCCTGTCGAGGTCGCGGTTGTAAAGCTGCTTCCACAGCCACGCCTGTATATTATCGCGCCCCAGCAATCCCCAGCTGCCACGCAATTTCAGGAAATCAACCCAAGGAAGGGCATCTTGAAACCATTTCTCTTCGCTCATCACCCAACCGGCACTTACCGAGGGGAAAGTGCCCCAGTAATTGGCGGGGGCAAACTTGGTGGAGGCATCGCTGCGTAACAAGAATTCGAAAAGGTACTTGTCGGCATAAGCATAATTGAAACGGCCTACATAGGAAAGCATACCCGACTCTGAACGCCCGAAAGATGTATACTGCTTGCCGGTAGCCGACTTCGACTGGCCGTCGGTATACGAAATTGGGTCGGTTATCTGGCCTATCAAATCTTCGCTTTCAGCTTCCGACTTTTCGATGGAAAACAGTGCGCTGACATCATGCAGTCCGAACTTGCGGGCATATTGCAGCGTGAAGTTGAGCTGGTAGCTGTCGGAACGCGACATGGAGCGGGCCAGCAAGTTGCCGTTGTTCAACAAGTAGGTATTCAGGTTGCTGAGTTGATATGCATCGGATACGTCCATACCATCCCATATATAGAGGTGGCCCTGCGAACCTCCGCGGTTGGCCAGTCCGTAAACGTTCATATAGGTTTTCTGGGTGTTCGTCTTCGAATTGGTGATGCTCTTCGCATACGACACCTTAGCAGTAAGCCCCTTTAAAGGTTCAATGAAACCTAAATCGAAACTCAAGCTACCGTTAATGTTCATGTTATTGGTTGAGTTCTTTACATTATCCCTACAATTCTGTACCGCCTCAAAGTTATAGAATTGCACGTCCGACGTAGGGGTAGTGTTAAGCATACCCGTATACACCAAGGGGTATCCGTTCATGTAGCTCGGAACGAAAGGGATGTGGGTCATCAGGTTGCTGTAGTCGCCGTCGGTACCGCCGCCGGAAACAATAATCGCATTGTTCTTCGTTCCATAGTCGCCGGAAACCTGAATATCAGCCTTCACCCACTTGCCTATCTTGGCGTTCACGCCGGCCCGGTAGTTCCAGCGCTCATAGTCGAGCTTGCCGATATTCCCGTCTTGCGTAAAGTAATTGACATTGGCAAAATAGGTTGCTTTTTCCGTACCGCCGCTCATGTTGATGCCATGACGCTGGGTGAGGGCTGCTTTCCAGTTGTCTTCCAACAGGTTGTAGCCCACGCTCTTCATTTGTTCCAGTTCGTCTGCTTGAAACAGCTTCGTGGCGATATCCACGTTGTCTTTCGTTGACGTATTAGCAGCCGTCACGGCGTTCCATACCTTTCCATACTCATAGGCGCTGAGCATCTTGGGCGTATAAAGGGCATCGGTCCATCCCAACTGCCCATTGTATGAAATCTTAGGCGCCCCAGCCTTGCCCTTCTTGGTCTTAACGAGGACGACGCCATAAGCAGCACGCGAACCGTAAACGGCGGCGGCAGCGTCTTTCAACACCGTAATACTCTCCACCTCGTTGACATCCAGGTTATTGAAAGCGGTTTCAGTAGAGATAAACTCATCGATAACGTAGAGCGGGCGGGCATCAGGGTCGCCGCCTAACGTAGAGTTAGGAGTCTGGCTGACGCTGACATCCGACTGGCGTATCTGCAGACTGGGCGAACTGCCCGGACGATAACCGTTATTCACCACGCTTACGCCATTGAACTGGCCTACAAGAGCATCGCCAAGAGAACCGACAGAAAGGTCCTTCAGTTCGTCGGCACTGATGGCCTCCACTGCACCTGTTACATTCTTCATCTTCTGCGTGCCATACCCTACGACAACAATCTCATCAATGGAGTTGCGGTCTTCCTGGAGCGAGATGCGCCCACCGGTTGTAACCTGGGGGACATACCCGACATACGACACGGTGATTTTCGCATCCTTGGGCACCTCCAGCTTATATTGCCCGCTGAAGTCGGTCACCGTAGCATACTTCGTTCCTTTCACAATAACAGTAGCGCCGATGACGGGTTCGCCCAGTTCGTCATAAACCGTTCCTTGCACCACCTTATTCTGTGCTGCCGCCGGCACGGCAACAGCCATCGCAATACCCAAGCAAATAGCTTTTATATTCTTTCTTTCCATATTATTTCTGCCTGATTTAGATTATTATTCCGCCAACCAGCGCGGGTCGCCTGTCTGGTTGGATAACTGTTCTGAACCGGTGGGAGTAAGGTCGCCGTTTACCGGGTCTTTAAGTGCAGGGTCCGTCGTCAGTTGCGTGCCGCTTGCATCGTACGTCTCATTATCTGTCTCGGCAGCGCCGTCGAACCAATAGGTGTTATAATTGAAGGTACAGCCGTTGGTATAGGTAGAGGCCGTACGCCCGCCGAGGATACGGCGTGCAATCTGTTTACTGCCGCAATCTACCCAGATGTTCTTCGTCACAGTCCATTGGGAGGTGGCACGCCCGGCAAATCCGGAATAGTTGCCCCACTGCCCCTTCTTCACTACATTATAGAATGTGTTACTGATGTAATTAATGTAGTTGTAGGCATATCCTGCACGGTCGCAGCGGGCAGAGTTGTTATACTGTACGAAATATTTTGCATCGCTGGTGCCCGTATTCCAGAACGAACAGTTTTTGATTGTAAGCGTATTGGCAAAACCTGCCTTAAAATAGAAAATCGCCTGCCCACTGACGGCATCGGCGGAAGTAAGGTGTACATTACAGTTGTCTACGATGAGCGTACTCAGGCAATATTTTACGTTGTTGTCGTAAATCAGGTTCCCATTAACACCTTTGAAATCACAATTCACCAGATAAACCGGTTCGAGGATATCATAATAGCTATTGCTTCCGCCGGCAGCGTTCATGATTGAGTCCACAGGCGTCTTGCTCATAGCTATCACGGGATTGGAAGAAGCACTGCAATCTAAAATAAGATTTTTCAGAGTCATTCCGGCAGAGGTGCAGATACTCGCCTCCTCTCCAAGGGTGACAGTCGGGCGGTTGTTCTTGTTCGTACAACGCAAAGTAACCCAGTTTCCGGAGAAATCTACCGCTTTAGATATAGTATAAGTTCCCCCGCTTTCCAAATCTATGCAAAGTTCAATACCTGCACTATCCGACGGAAGAGGGTTCTCTTCAAAATACGCTGCAAGGTCGGTGCCCGACGGAATAGCTGCAAAGGTTGCCGTAAACGACGAGAATGTAATCTCAGTGGCTTCTGTTGCAGCAACATTGTTCAACCCTTCATTACCCAAGGTGCGGATAACAAACTTGTAGTTTGTATCTTCTACACGGGCCAGTTCGACAGAACACCCGTCGACCACGGCATTTTTTATGCTGTCGACGACAACGGGATTGGATGGGTCTGACACATCATAAAGACTGTACTCATAGCCGCCCGCCCCATACACAACCGGCCACGTGATGAGCCATGAACTGCCATCCGAGCTCTTTGTTACTGTAATGTCACCCGCCGGGGGAGAGGTCAGCGTGGAATTCCTCACAGAAGAGCTCCACGTCTCATTGCCATCATAATGATCCGCACATGAATAAAGCACCAACAGCCCAAGGGCGATGCCCGCCATTGCGCCGGCTTTCATTCGTGACAAGAATTGAATTCTTTTCATAAGCTTATAATTAACGTTAATTTTATTTGTTTTCCTTGAATATTTCCTTCAGGTAAGCCACATTGGTAGAGAAGTTATACTTTACGTCGCGAACACGGCTGACATCGCGCGAACGCTCTACAACCAGCCAGCCACTCCACTGCATCCCATCGAGCGTACGCCTCACTTTGCGCAGGTCAATACGGGGGTCACGGTCGAGCGTAACGCTATCGGTGAGCGAAGCATGTATCTGGACAATACGCCCACGCCCCAGGCGCTTCAGTTCTTTACAGACATCGCGGCGGTTATCCACAGCATCTTGCAGGTTATAGTAGATCTTAATGCCCTCGGAACCAATCTCTTTCAGCAACCGGGCATCCGACTTGGCATCCATGCCTGTACGGATACCGACAACCACACCGGAAGCCGATGCCAGCCGGCCTATCTCGCGCAACCGCCCAACCATCTCTTTACGGGCAGCTCCTTTCCGGAGCCAATCGCTGCCGCTGCCACCCAGGGGCAGGAAGGCTACGCGTGCACCGAAATCCCGCATGGTATGCAAACAGTCGGCAATCAGAGCAAGGTAATTGTCGCGCTTCAATAGGTCCTGCGCAAAAAATCCCGACATGGCTACCGACGGGACCAGTACGCCCAAGGAGTCAGCAACATGCTTAAAACGGCGCATGGTTGCCTCATGGCGCACCTGGTTATCAAACAAAATGCGGTTGCCCAATGGCCCCATATCCATCTCCACGCCTTCGGCACCGACTTGACGCGTAAGGGCGAACTCGCCTAATTTCTGGCGTTTCAACATCATCCAGTCGCACACGCCGATACGGTATCGCCCACCCACCGACTGTGCTGCTAACGGCATCGCCGGTAAAATGCTCAACATACAAAGAAGCAAAAAAACCGCTACGTGATTCTTTTTAGTCATTTTTTTGGTTAGACATTATTTTTTATATGACGGTTTTTTCTTCCGGTTGTCATCAATCCGGGATAAAAATATTCTATCTGTACGGTTGAGCTTATACTCCTTGCCCGGCCATCAAGTTCCGCAGTAAAGGCGGAAGGGACAGCCGCCCTAAAGGCACCTGAGTTCGGGATAAGGATATCACGTTTATCCGGACGGCGGTGCCCCCTTTGCACTGCGGCGGCATGGCCGTTGCAAGCCGGAGGATATACCCCTGTTTTGATTTTTGGCCATTTTTCTGAGATTTTTGGCCAATTATCTCAGAAAAATGGCCAAAAATCATCCGAGCCGCTTTCCCTTATGCCGCCGGATTAGCGTGGGTTTCTTGTCCCGAACAGGCGTATGCATTCCTCTTTGCGTCCCTGACAGCGGCCGGTAATAATTAAAATAAGCGGTAGGATATGCGCAAGTTGGCTACCGG